>JARROL010000043.1:0-13038 GCA_037383965.1 Desulfobacterales bacterium
AAAGCACGTACACCTGGGTTTCCGGGTTGAGCTTCTTGATCTCCAGGGCATTTTTGACGGCGCTCTGACAGCAGATGCGCGAGCAGTTTTCATTTTCCTCGTTGCGCGAGCCCACGCACTGGATCATCACGACACTGCTCAGGTCGGCCGCCCCCTTTTCCGCCAGGAGGTCGCTCAGTTCCACCTGGGTGACGACCCGATCTTCCTGGCCGTACATAAACTCCTTGGGCCGGTATTCTCCACCGCCGGTGGCCACGATGATCACCCCGTGATCAATCTTGTGGGTTCCGTTGTCCGAGCCGACAGCCAGCTCGGTGACGAAGTTGCCCTGGAAGCCCTCGAAGCCGGTGACCCGGGCATCGGTCAATATTTCAATTTTTTCCTCGGAACCAACTTTTGCAATCAGCTGATCAAGATAGGCCTGGACGTCCGCTCCTTCGATGGTGTGGTGGAGCTTGCGCGCCATGCCGCCGAGTTCGGACGCTTTTTCAACGATCGTCGATTCGAATCCCTGTCCGGCCAAATCCAGCGCCACGTTCATCCCGGCAATGCCACCGCCGAGGACCAGGGCCTTTTTGTTTACCGGAATCACCTTCCCGTGCAGCGGGGTCAGGGTCGCAGAGCGGGCCACGGCCGCCCGGACGAGGTCTTTGGCTTTTTCAGTAGCGATTTCCGGATTGTTGGCGTGGACCCATGAATTCTGGTTCCGGATGTTGGCCATTTCAAACAGGTATTGGTTCAGTCCGCAGGCCTCGAGGGTCTCCATGAACATGGGGGCATGGGTCTTGGGGCTGCATGAGGCCACCACCACCCGGTTGAGCTTCTCTTCCTTGATCTTTTCTTTTATTTTCTCCTGGGTATCCTGGCTACAGGTAAACAGGTTTTCATCGGCAAATACGACATTGGGAAGGCTTTCGGCATATTCTTTGACAGCCGGCACATCCACCACTCCGCCGATATTGATGCCGCAGTTGCAGACGAATACGCCGATGCGGGCATCTTCACTGCTGACGTCGATCTCATCGGGGAGATCGAGGCTTTTTGTATCACTGCCCCGGGCCTCGGCCACGTCGGTACCGGCGGCGCTGGCCGCGGCGCTGGCTTCGGTCACCGACGAGGGAATGTCTTTTGGGCCTTGGAGGATACCGCAGGTGTAAACGCCCGGACGAGATGTGGTCACCGGCGCAAACGGATCGGTATCGATGAAATTGTAACGGTCGAGATCAATTTGCAGGCGGTTGGCCAGATCGATCGTCGATTTCGACGCCTGCAGGCCGACGGACAAGACCACCATGTCAAAGGTCTCTTCCGTCATATTGCCGCTTTCATCGGCAAAGACAAGCCGAAGATTGCGTGTCTGCGGATCGTCGTAAATGGTGTGGACGCGAGCCTTGATGAAGCGAATGCCTTCCCGGTCTTTCGCGCGGTTGTAGTATTTTTCATAGTCCTTGCCAAAGGAGCGGATGTCCATGTTAAAGACGGCGCAGTCCAGTTCGCCGCCGGAGTGCTCCTTGGCAATCATGGCATCCTTGATGGCATACATGCAGCAGACCGAAGAGCAGTATCCGTTGCCGCACTTGTTGGTGTCTCTGGAGCCGACACACTGGAGCCATGCGATTTTTTTCGGCTCCTTTTCATCCGAGGGCCGCACCAGGTGTCCCATGGTCGGGCCCGAGGCACTCAGGATACGTTCGAACTCCAGGCTGGTCATCACGTTGGGATTGCTGCCGTAATGATAGAACTCTTTTAGATTGGACGGGTCATAGGTGTCCGTCCCGGCAGAGAGAATGACCGCGCCCACCGTAATCTCTTTTTGGACCGGCTTCTGGGTGTGATCGACAGCTTCTGCCAGACAGGCCTTGACACACTGGTAACATTCGGAGCAGATACCGCAGCGCAGGCAGCGATCGGCTTCCATTTTCGCTTCGGTTTCATTGTAACCGAAGGAGACTTCCAGAAAGTTGCACTCCCGGGCGGCCGGGTCGAGGCAGCGAACCTGGGTTCGGGCTTTCTGGGTCTCCTGGGATACATCCGGCTTCTCGAAATCCCAGATTTTCTCCCGCCCTTCGGTCAAATCCAGACCGTTGACGAATCGGTGAATGCTTTCGGCAGCCTCCTTTCCGCAGGCGACAGCCTCCACCACCGATTTGGGGCCGTAGAACGCATCGCCGCCGGCGAAGACCCAGTCAATCGGGGTCTGCAGGGTGACCGGATCGGCTTCCAGACCACCCACGCGGGTGAGACTGACGCCCTGCTCGGCGATGAAAGAGCGGTCGGTGCTCTGACCGATGGAGATGATCACCGTGTCGCCGAAAATCGGCTGGCATTCGTTTTCGTCATACGTCGGGTTGAAGCGGTTGTTTTCGTCAAACACGGCGGTGCAGGTCTTGAACTCAATCCCCGAGACCTTTTTGCTCTTGTCGATGAAAAACGCTTTGGGTCCGAAACTGTTGACGATCTTGATATCGCCTTCCAGGGCCTCTTCGATCTCGTGCTGCCAGGCGGGCATCTCCTCGCGCCGCTCCAGGCAGACCAGGGTGACGTTCTTGGCACCCTTGCGCTTGGCGGTCAGAGCAACGTCGATGGCCACGTTACCGCCGCCGACCACGATGACGTCCTCGCCAATGGGAACATCTTTGCCCATGGCCGTGTCGCGCAGAAATTCGACTCCCTGCAGAACGCCCTCGACATCTTCGTTTTCCACGCCGAGCCTTCGGCCGCCGTGCAGACCGATGGCCATGAAGAGGGCCGAAAAACCGTCGGCCTTGAGGCTATCCAGGGTGACGTCCTTGCCGAAGGTGACCCCGGTTTTGATGGTGACCCCCATCTCTTCGATCACCTTGATTTCACGCTTGATAATATCTCTCGGCAAGCGGTATTCGGGAATCCCTACGGACATCATTCCGCCGGCTACCGGCAATTTTTCAAAGATAGTCACCTGGTAGCCGTCTTTGGCAAGGTAATAGGCCGCCGTCAATCCTGCCGGACCGGATCCCACGATGGCGACTTTTTCCTCGCGCGGCGCGGCGGTCTTCGGGACAAACATCTCGCCCTGGCCTAATTCCCAGTCGGATAAAAAACGGTGCAGTTCACGGATGGCCAGGGGTTGGTCCACATCATTGCGGGTGCAGGCCTCCTCACAGGGATGATGGCAGACCCGTCCACAGATGCCGGGAAACGGGTGGTCATCCCTGAACAATTCCAGCGCCTCGCGGTACTTTCCTTCATTGATCAGGGCAATGTAGCCCTGGATGCTTACATGCGCCGGGCAGGTGGCTTTGCAGGGGGCCGTGCCGCGTTTGCTGATGCCGAAAGCCCCCGGAATCGCCTGGGGGTATTGTTTGAAGATGGCTTTACGCTCGGACAGGCCTTCGTCGTATTCATTGGGTAGAGCGATGGGGCAGACTTTGGTGCACTCGCCACAGCTGGTGCATTTCGCCAGGTCCACAAAGCGGGGCTGCTGGTAGACGGTGGCGCTGAAATTTCCGGGATTTCCCTTGAGATCCAGAAGTTCGGTGTTGGTGAGCAGTTCGATGTTTAAGTGCCGGCCGACCTCGACCAGTTTCGGCGAAATCACTCACATCGCACAGTCATTGGTGGGGAACGTCTTGTCGAGCTGGGACATGAGTCCCCCGATGGCGGACGACTTCTCGACAAGATAGACGTAATAACCCGATTCTGCCAGATCCAGTGCAGATTGCATACCGGCGATGCCGGCACCCACTACCATCACTGATCCGCTCTTCGTTCCGTTAGCTGAACCCATTTCGACTCCTTTTTTCGATTGATCCCGTTTTGAAGGTGGGAAAAATGGTAACCGGTTTAAAGTTAGCGGTTGCTGAAATGCCATTCATTTAAAGTAAAAAAGTTTTATGCCATATCACTAAAAGTACTGTCAAGGCCTATGTCGATCGAAAAATAATAATTTTTGTAACAATGCAATGACTTATACGGAGGCACAAAATAATTTACGTGTTCATATTGTGACGATAATTCATCTATACAATAAGGTTAAACAAATAGCCGACCAAAAGGATGCCAAGCCCGACGACCCCTATGAAAGTTGCAATGAGGCGCGGTTTGAGAACTTTACGCAAAATGATCATCTCAGGGAGGGACAGGGCGATCACCGACATCATGAATGCCAAAACCGTCCCCAGAGCGGCACCTTTTTCAAGCAGGGCGTGCACCACGGGGATGATGCCCGCCGCGTTGGAATACATTGGAATACCGATCAATACGGACACCGGTACCGACCACCAGGCCGATTTTCCCATGAAACCGGCCATGATCCCTTCGGGCACATATCCGTGAATACCGGCGCCGACCGCGATACCCAAAACGACATATATCCAGACCCTTCCAACGATGTCGCGCACGGCTTCAAAGCCGTAGCGAATCCGATCCGCCCAAACTTTCCGGGGCTCTGAGACTCTATTGTCGCCCGCCTGGATTTGAAACACCCATTCTTCGAGATGGTTTTCCATGTGCATCCGGCCGATAACCCAGCCGGACAAGATGGCAATTACAAGCCCCATGCCGAGATAGATGGCCGCGACTTTCCACCCGAACAAACCGTACAGGAGCACCACGGCAATCTCGTTGACCATGGGGGCCGAAATGAGAAAGGAAAAGGTCACGCCGAGCGGCACGCCCGTGGTGACGAAGCCGAGAAAAAGAGGCACTGCCGAGCAGGAACAAAAAGGCGTGACGATGCCGAGCATCGCCGCAAGAACGTTACCGTACGACTCCCGTTTTCCGGCTAGTATCGTGCGGGTGCGTTCAGGTGTAAAAAACGAGCGGACGATGCCCACACCGAAGACCACGAGTGTCAACAGCAGGAGCACCTTGGGCACCTCGTATATAAAAAAGGCAATAGCGCTGCCGAGGTGACCGGCCGCCGGGAGCTTGAACAGTCTAAGCAGGCCACCGGTGGCAAAATCGGCAATGGGTGACAGATACAGATAGATCGCCCACCAAGCTGCAAGCAAGGGGATACAGGTGAATAGGTATTTAACGGTCAACGATCTGCCATTTGCACCAAGATTCAGATTGGACGGCAGAGCATCTTTCCCGGCAGAACAACAATTTGTATTTTCAAGCGCTTTCATTCACAAAGCTCCTTTGTGCCCGGAAAATTTATATGGTTTCCCTCCACGGTTTCATTAAGGGCAATGGTTAAGATTCCAATTCAGAAAATTGCACACTTATGGATTAAAACTATCTATGATTCGTCATATAGCGATATGATAACGTTAAAAAAATTATTTGCAGATAAATTCCCGCCGGATTTCCGGCAGTCGATACAAGAGCGCCTCCACCTCAGGGTCGTCTTCCAACCAGTGCCGCAGGTTGCCGAGCAGGCTGGCCACATACTGATTTTTGGCACCATCCGCCAATCTATAGTTGACCCACAAGCCATCTTTCAAATAAGTTATCATGCCTGATTCTTCTAGTATTTTTAAATGTTTACTTACTGTAGATTGGGCCAACCTCAGTGCCCCTTGCAGTTCGCACACGCACATCACGCGACGCTGAAGCATCTTTATCATTTTAACCCGGTTTGGGTCGGACAGCGCCTTCATGACCTTGATGAACTCTCGCATAGCATCTCCTCGGAACGCGCCCACCCCCGCATGGTGAACGTACACCGGTGTGTCCCGCGTCATAAATGGTTAGGCACTAAATCGATATAAACAAATATAGCTGTTTGCCGGACCGGTGTCAATACAAAATTTTGACTCTACAGGGCCAGTATGCGAGGGAAAATTTCGTAGCGTTCTTCAGCAGGGTCTACACGGGAAACCACGGCTATTTTGTTCGAATATAGAATTTTCATGCACCGTTGTGACAGATGAGCCAGGGTTTTTTTATGAATTAAATTCGATGGCACTCATTTTTCCTGGTATGGAAATTTAACCATGACTTTTGTCCCCTTCCCTTCTTTGGATGTAATATGCACTTTGCCACCCAGTAGATTGGCTCTTTCACGCATGCTTATCAGCCCCATGCGTTTTTCAAGAACCGTTTCACGCTTACGCCTCTCGATTTCAAAGCCTTTTCCATCGTCTTCCATCCGAAGGATAATGTTGGGATAGGCCGCTACCAGCTTTAGACGGACATTCTTGGCCTCGGCGTGTCTGAGGATATTGTTCAGACCCTCTTGCACGATGCGATACAAATTAATTTGAGTATCTGAATCAATCTTCAATTTTTCGATACCCGCCGAATGAAAGTCAATGTCGATCGCATGGTGTTCGGAATATTCATTGCAAAGCATTTCCAATGCGACCGCAATGCCCATTTCATCTAATCCAGCCGGATGCAGGTCATATGATATTTTACGGACGCTTCTTATGCTTTCCTCTAATATGTGTAATATCTTTGGCACCTTGAGCGTTTGGGATTGAACGATTGCCGGTATATCGCGAAAAAGCGTTTCGATGGCAATCTTCAATGATGCGAGATCTTGAGCAACTTTGTCGTGTAAGTCACGAGAGATTCTATGCCGTTCACTTTCTTGGATCCGTATCAGTTCCCCGCTCAACGACTTTATGCTTTCCTCGGACCGATAACGTTCAACATTTCGACTCACGTGCTCCGCTATGGCCTCAATCAGCAATCTCTCCTCAGCGAGGAAAGGCCCCTCGTCGCGTTCCGGCATTTCTTTCAAATAGAATACCTCTACGATTCCAATCTGCTCTTCATTGAGAATGATATCACAAGATTGCTTCCAGGACGTTTCTTTGAAATTAAGTGTTCTGAATTCTTTGCCCTCCAGGATAATTCGGCTGCAGGTTATATGCGGATATTGCCAAGCGGGCGGGATGAGGTTTGCCATATCTTGGATGTTTTCCGCCAAATTCGCATGCGGTTTATATCCAAGAGCAGAAATACAATATAGACAATTCAGTTCCTTAATGCGCTCTTTAATCCGTTTCTCCAAATTTTCATTCAATTCTTTAAGTAATGCCTCACTTTCACGCAATTTCTCCTCGGCTTGTTTTCGCGCGGTAATATCGACAAACGACCCGACCAATCCATTGACTTTACCTTTTTCGTCAAGGAAGACGTCCTTATTGAAGATGACTGAACGATTAGCCCCGGTTTTATCTTGCACGACAAATTCGTACGTCTGATGCTCTATATTATCCATCACCTCGAGGTCTTTTTGGTGATACATCTCGGCATGTTCACTCGGCCACACATCATAGACTTTTTTGCCCTTCATTTCGTCGGGTGTTATCCCTATGATTTCGGTAAACGCGCGGTTGCAACCCAGATATCGTCCCTCTGCATCCTTGAAGAAAACAGGAATCGGAACGGCTGAGAGTAAAGATTCGGTAAACTGCAAATTTCGCTTCAGTTCCGCTTCTACGCCTTGAAGTCTTTCAATTTCAGCTTCTAATTTTTTTAATTTGTTTTTCTGTTGCTTGGGTATGGGTTTTTCACACATATTCTTCATCCGTGATTGTAGCTGCTATGGCATAAACCAGTAAGTTGAACCTTTAGCTGTTGGTGATGCCGTACGAGGTTAACTTTCTGCGCAGGGTGTTCAGGCCGATGCCGAGAATTCTGGCGGTTTGCGATTTATTTCCGTCCAACTGTCGATAGGCATTAAGGATATGCGTTTTTTCGATCTGTGCCAGAGGTGCAATTTCACCGGCATTGACCGTCTGCTCGCAAGAGGTGATGGCTTTTGAGCGGCGCAGTTGATGGGGGAGCACATCGGCTGTAATCGGTTTGCCCTGGGCCAGGTTAACGGTTGACTGGATAATCGACTTCAATTCGCGGATGTTGCCGGGGAAATGATATTCCGTCAGCAAACACAGAGCGGCTTCGTCGATACCGCAACTCGAGGACGGGGCACAGTATTCCTTCAGAAATTGATCGATCAGCAGGGGGATATCCTCTTTGCGCTTCCTCAGGGGCGGCAGGTGGAGCCAACCGCCCCGGATGCGATAATAGAGATCTTTTCGGAATGTTCTATCCGAGATCAATTGTTCAAGATCTTCATTGGTGGCCGCGACAATGCGCGCATCAACCTTGTAGCTGGCACTGGAGCCCAACTTGGTGTATTCGCCATCTTGCAGCACCCGCAAAAGCTTCACTTGCATCGCTGGGGGCAAGTTGCCGATTTCATCCAGAAAAAGCGTGCCATGGTGGGCATTTTTCAAATATCCGTCCCGTTCTTTTTCCGCACCGGTGAAGGCCCCTCGGGTGTGACCGAAAAATTCCGCTTCAAACAGGCCTGCGCTGATGGCCGCCATATTGACGGGCATGAACGGATAGCGGGCGCGGGGACTGACGGCGTGAATCGCTCTGGCCAGAAGTTCTTTGCCGGTACCGCTTTCGCCGGTGATCAGGATCGGCACATCACTGCCGGCGTGCAGTTCGGCTTCTTTCAGCAACCTCAATATCCGGGGTGATCGGGTGGTGATCGATTTGAACGCTTCCGGATTGGACAGAACCGGCAGGTGGTTGCTCTTTTCAAGGTCGAGAATTTCCAGAAGTCGTCTTTTTTCAAGGATTCTCTTGAGTGAAAACACCAAATCCTCTTCGCTGATCGGTTTCACCAGATAATCGTACGCCCCTTTTCGCAAGCACTGGACGGCCACGCGCGCATCGTTGACCGCCGTTACGATGATGCATTCGGTTCTGGGGCTGTTGTTTTTGACCATATCCAGCATCTGCAGCCCATCCATCTCCGGCATCGTCATGTCGATCAGGGCGATGTCGAACAGTTCTTCGGACTCGAAGAGGGCGGCTGCCTTCAACGGATCGTCCTCAATTTTGACCTGCTTAAAGCCGGCGCCTCTCAATCTGGCCTTCATCAGTTCCAGAAAGTCCCAATCGTCGTCAACGACCAGTATCCTCTCATCCATTACGGGTTCCTTCAATAAATCACATTGAAGAACAGGCCGTCCCTCGGGGTAAGGGCTTCGGTTTTGGCCTATTCCAAAATGGCATACCATTTTAATCAATTGAAATTAAACAATAAAAAATTTACCTATGCCATATTGGCATAGTTTGGTCGAATTTGCAATACCGTTTTATTTAGTGAAATACTGCCATAAGTATTAGAAATTATACGAGTAAGTTTCTTTCATCACTTTTTGGCGGTTTCGGCACGGTAGTTGCGGAGTAAGTGAAAAACCCGAAGAACGATTTGGCATAAACCGCCCCTTTTCCGGTCAAAAGGGACCCTTCTTACATAACTTGGAGGAAAGCCAATGAAATTAAAACGCAAATTCGAGATGGGTGAATTTGCTGTATTGGCGGAGATGGAACCACCCAAGGGGGTGGATGTCACCACTATGGTCGCCAATGCCAAGCGGGTCAAAGATAAGGTCGATGAGTTCGTCGTGCCGGAAATGAGCAATGCGGTTATGAGGATGAGCTCCCTGGGTGGCGCAATGGTCCTGCGCAAGCAAGGATTACCGGCGATCTTTCAGGTTTGTTGCCGGGATCGCAACCGGCTTGCGCTGCAAGGGGATCTGCTGGCGGCCTCTGCCCTCGGCATGTCCAGTGTCGTGGCGGTTAAGGGTGAAGACCCGAGCTTCGGAGACCATCATCAGGCCCGGTCGGTATACGACATCGATTTGATCGAGTTGCTGAATGCAATTCGGGAATTGCGCGGCGGACGGGATATGGCGGGAATCGAACTGGCCGGTGCACCGGATTTCATGGTCGGCTCGACCATCGATGCCGGTGCCAAGGGTAAATCACCCGACCTGGAGGTGGAGGAGATGATGAAACGTTTCGAAGCCGGGGCACGGTTCTTTATCACTCCCCCGCTGTTCGACACCGCCGCCATTGAACCGTTTCTGAAACGGATCAAACAGCCGGAAATTGTCATCATTCCGACCGTCCTGCTGCTCAAGTCCCTGGGCATGGCCCGTTACATCTCGCGCAATATGCCGCACATTTTCATTCCAGATGCCGTCATCGAACGGCTGCAGCGGTCTCCGGACAAGGTGCGCGAGTGTCTTCAAATCGCCTCTGAAATGGTTGCCACCTTAAAGAGGGAAGGATTCAGGGGCGTTTTTCTGTCAACCATCGGATGGGAGCACAGGCTCCCGGATATCATCGAAGGGATTTAGGGAGAAGAAAAATGGGATTGAATCTAAAAGAGGAAAAAAGAGGCGCTCCAGAGGATGGTCATTCCGATCCCATCGGCGCGGTAATGGTTGTCGGCGCCGGGATTGCCGGTATGCAGTCGGCCCTGGACCTTGCCAATTCGGGCTACTACGTCTATCTGGTCGAAAAATCGTCTGCCATCGGCGGTCTGATGTCACAGCTCGACAAGACCTTTCCCACCAACGACTGCGCCATGTGAATCATTTCACCCAAACTGGTCGAGGTCGGCCGGCATCTGAACATCGAGCTTTTGACAAACACCGAACTTTTTGGGCTCGACGGGAAACCGGGGCAATTCAAAGCTCGCGTACGCAAGCAGCCCCGCTTCGTCGATCTGGACAAGTGCACCAGCTGCGGTGAGTGCGCCAAAGTCTGCCCGATCGAAGTATCGAGCGAATACGACGAAGGTCTTTCGAAACGGAGGGCCGCCTACAAAAAGTACGCCCAGGCCATCCCTGGCGGCTATGCCATCACAAAACGAGGCACCGCTCCGTGCCGGGCGACCTGCCCGGCGCACGTGAGCGTTCAGGGGTACATCGCTCTGATTACCGCCGGCAAATACCGCGAGGCGGTCGAACTCTTTAAAAAAGACCATCCTTTTCCGGGCGTTTGTGGACGGGTCTGCCACCATCCCTGCGAGGGTGCCTGTACCCGCACAGAAGTGGACGAGCCGTTGGCCATCATGAACTTGCACCGGTTCCTGGCCGACTGGGACCGTCAAACGGATCAACCGTTCACGCCGAAGAAAAAAGAGGCCCATCCCGAGAAGGTGGCCATCATCGGGGCCGGTCCGGCGGGTCTGACCTGCGCCTACTTTCTCGCCATCGAAGGCTATGCGGTCACCGTTTTCGAGAAACTGCCGGTTCTGGGCGGCATGTTGTCGGTGGGAATACCCGCTTATCGTCTGCCGCGCGACATCATCGAAGCTGAAATTCAGGTTATCCGCGACTTGGGCGTGCAGTTCAAGACCGGCGTGGAGATCGGCAAGGACTTTACCGTCGGCCAACTTCGCGAGCAGGGTTTCAAGGCCTTTTTCCTCGGGATCGGCTCTCAGGAGTGCAAGGTGTTGGGCATCGAGGGAGAAGACTTTGAAGGCGTCTATCCGGGGCTCGAATTCCTCAAGCAGGTCAACCTCGGCAACCGGGTCAAACTGGGCGACCGAGTGGCGGTGATCGGCGGCGGTAACGTGGCTATGGATGCGGTTCGCACGGCTCGGCGCACCGGCAGTTCAAAGCCCTTTATCATTTACCGGCGCAGCCTGGAAGAGATGCCGGCCAACATCGAGGAGATCGAGGAGTGCCGCGATGAAGGCATCGAGATCATGACGCTCACCAACCCGCTGCAGGTGATCGCCGAGGCTGGCCGTGTCAAGGCGGTTGAATGCCAGCGCATGCATCTGGGCGAGCCGGACGAGAGCGGCCGGCGTCGCCCCGTACCGGTCCCCGACAGCGCGTTTACCATTGAGGTGGATGCAGTTATACCGGCTATCGGGCAGGAATCGGACTGGGCATGCCTGACGGATGAATGTGCGTGCACGCTGAGCGACTGGGGCACGATCCAGGTCGACCCGGTGACATTACAGTCCAGCGATCCCGACATTTTCGCCGGCGGTGACGCGGTCACCGGCCCCCGCACGGTGGTCGAGGCGATCGGGGCCGGTAAAGAGGCCGCGATATCGATCGATCGCTTCCTGCAGGGCCTGGATCTACATGAAGGACGGCCGGTCCGGTGGGAAGGCGTCAAAGACGTGCCGACGGAAGGTCGTGAACACCTGCCGCGGGTGGCTATGACCCATGCCCCGGCATCGCAGCGCATTCAAAACTTCAACGAAGTCCAACTCGGTTACGATGAAATGGGTTCGCGTCGGGAAGCCAAGCGGTGCCTGGAATGCGGTGTCTGCTCCGAATGCTACCAGTGCGTGTCGGCCTGTCTGGCCGGTGCCGTGGACCACAATCAGCAGGTGGTTGAAAAAGAGATCGCGGTCGGCTCTCTGGTCCTTTGCCCGGGCAGCGAACCCTTCGATCCTTCCGGCCTGGAGCTCTTCTATCACTACAAGAGCAATCCCAACGTCATGACCAGCCTCGAGTTCGAACGGATTCTGAGTGCATCGGGCCCCACGATGGGCCACCTGGTGTGTCCCTCGGATGAAAGCGAACCGAAAAAAATCGCCTGGCTGCAGTGCGTCGGATCACGCGACACCAACCGGTGCGGCAACGGCTATTGCTCATCGGTCTGCTGCATGTACGCCATCAAGGACGCCATGATCGCCAAGGAGCACGCCCACGGCGATCTGGACTGCACGATTTTTAACATGGATATCCGCACCTTCGGCAAAGATTATGAAAAGTACTATCTGCGCGCCAAGGAAAAGGTCGGCGTCAGGTTTGTCAAGGCCCGCATCCACACCGTCGACGAGGTCGGTGAAAACCGGGATCTGCGCATTCGCTACGCGGATGAAAACGGCACGATTCAAGAGGAGTTTTTTGACATCGTGGTGCTGTCGGTTGGGCTTCAGGTTCCGGAATCAACCGCGGAACTGGCCCGTCGCCTCGATGTCGGTCTCGACAAATACAGGTTTGCCATCACCCAGCCCTTTACGCCGGTGGAAACCTCCCGTCCGGGTGTTTACGCCTGCGGCGTTTTACAGGAACCAAAAGACATTCCCAGTTCGGTGACCGAAGCCAGCGCCGCCGCGTGTTTGGCCGGCGGTCAGCTGGCTGCGGCCAGAAATACACTGAGCAAGTGCGTCGAACTTCCCGCAGAAATCGATGTAACCGAGCAGGAACCGCGCGTCGGCGTCTTCGTTTGCAACTGCGGCGTCAACATCGCCGGTGTCGTCGACGTCAAGGCGGTAGAAGAGTACTCCCGGAGTCTGCCCAACGTGGTGTATGCCGGCCA
>JARROL010000044.1:0-13532 GCA_037383965.1 Desulfobacterales bacterium
ATAGAAATGGAGCCGGTACCGTCGCACAAACCTCAACCAGACCAGACGCTCTTATTTTTTGGCAGTGTGTTTAAAAAGTAGTTTGTTCAGGATCTTAAAATCCTTGATAAGCTGCTGCGCTTCAGGGCCGGCAATCCAATCCGAAAATATCATCGCCAGATCATGCTGAACTTTGGTGCAGTGCTTGGCATCCACCGCAATCACACTGTACTGGTTCAACAAGGCGGTATCGCCTTCGACAAGAATCTTGAGGGGTGGGTTCCCTTTCAGATTGTCCTCGTACTTGATGTAGGTCCCGCGGTCGGTCATGGTGTAGCCGCTACCCTCCGCCGCGATATTGATGGTTGCCAGCATCCCCTGACCGGTCTGAACGTACCAGTTCGGTCTTTCCGGCACCGGCAGTCCGGCCGCCTCCCACAAGGAAAGTTCCTTTTTATGGGTTCCCGAATTGTCGCCCCGGCTGACGAAAACCGCCTGTTCAGCCTCAATTGCTTTGAGGGCATCCTTGACGCGTTTGCCCTTGAGGCCGGCCGGATCGCCCGCCGGTCCGATGATGACGAAGTCGTTGTACATGATCTCACGGCGGTTGTCGCCGAAACCGTCGGCGACGAACTTCTTTTCCGCCGCCGGCGCATGCACCATCAGTACGTCGACATCGCAGTTCTCTGAGTACGTCGACATCGCAGTTCTCACCCAGTTTCAGTGCCTTTCCGGTACCGGTCGCCGTCCAACGCAGGTCGATCCCGGTGGCTTTCTTGAAATGCGGTGCCAGATAATCGAGCAGCCCGGTGTTATCGGTGCTGGTAGTGGTGGCCATCATAAGCACGGCATCTTCGGCGGCCGCGGGCAATGTCCACGAAACCATGCCACACGTGATGCTAAGGACCAGACAAATCAGACGCGCATAACGAACCATGGATAGACCTCCTTCTGAAGCAGTTGTGCCGGTTGAGTCGGTTGGGCCGGTTTTGCCGGTTAGAGGATAACATCGAATTTATCGACTAAGCACTCATACCCCTCGGCCACTACGATGCCTGAAATCGATGCGCCAGAGCCCGGATAAACGGTTGCGAAAAGCGGCTGAATGTTTGAGACGTCTAAGGGGTCTTGGACCGGACCCAATGCCGATACCGCATGAAAGAAACACCATTGGGGACAAACCCGACCACCTTATTTTAAGACGGGCCAGGTCCGGGCTTAGAGCCCGTTGGCGGCGAGTTTCAGCCGTCTTTCGAAACCGTTTATCCGGGCGGAGGTGCCTTCCTTTTTTCGCATTGCACTCTATTTTCGACCTAATCTTCGGGGCTATTGGTCTTGCGGAAAGATCATCTTTCCGCTCAAACTCAGATCGTATCCTGACAGGCTGCCGGCCAGTTCATGAAACTTCTTTTCGTGCAGCAGGCTCAAAAACCGCTGAATGCCTTCGTCAAAAAAGCGGTCTTTGGCGATCATCAAATCGTAGCGTTCCCAGCGCAGGGGCAGAAATTCGAGGTCGAGGATTCCGGCCACGGCCCTGATCGCCGGCGCGGCGTCCGCCCGGCCGGCCAGGATTTCGAGGCCAACATCCAGGTGTCGGCTGAACTCACGGGTATAACCGGCAATCTTTTCACTCTTGATGCCGGCTTTCTTCAATTCATGGTCCAGGAGCAGCCGCGTCCCGGTTCCCAGGGGACGATTAACAATGCGAATTTCGGGCCGGATGAGATCGGAGACCTGTTTGATCTTTTTAGGGTTGGTTTTCCCGACCAGCAGGCCTTGTTCCCGGCGGCAGAAGTTGACCACCGCCGGCATGCGGTCCAAAACCTTGACGGCAAAGTCGAAATTGTATTCGTCCTCGTTTTCCTGGAGCAGATGACTGGATGCCATGTGGCACAGGTTCTGCCGCAGCGCCTTCAACCCTCCCATGCTGCCCAGGTTTCCAAAAACCGCCAGGTGTGCAGTGTTTTTTGCGTTCGACGTGTTGAACAAATTAATGGCCTTGTCCAGCAGCATGTCGTTGCTGCCGGCGATGATCAGAAGGCCGTGGTAGGGTGGCAGTTTGTTTCCGTTTTCCGGGTAATTGATCGTGTGTGCTTCGATCCACTGTTCCACCAGATGCCGCGGGAAAAGCCACTTGCCGGTGACTTTTGTCGCCGGCAGTCCTTTTTCGGACACCAGCGTGTAGACCATTTTCTCGTTGACATCGAGGAGCTGGGCCACCTCTTTGGTCGAAAGAAGGTTTTTCATCGTTTCCTGTCGCTAAGATGCTCTCTTTTGGGGTCGGGTATATATTCAGTCGTTATTAATTGTCAATAGTATTCCTAAAAATTTCTTAAAATAACTTAAAATCACCTTAAATAACGATATAGAGCCATTTATGGCCGAAAAATCGTCTTGTCCGGATAGGGACAGAGAGGGTCGAGGGGACAGACGGGACACTTCGGCTTGCGCGCGGTGCAGGTTTCCCGGCCGAAGAAAATCAACCGAAGGGAAAAATCGCTCCATTCCTTGCGGGGGACGATCTCCATCAGGTCGAACTCGATTTTGACCGGATCACGGTTCCCGGTAAATCCCAAGCGCCATGAAACCCGATTGACATGCGTGTCCACGACGATACCGGGTTTTTCGAATGCAGCCCCCAGGACCACGTTGGCGGTTTTGCGGCCGACACCGGGCAATTCGACCAACTCGTTCAAGCGGTCGGGTACCCGGCCACCGTGGGTTTCCGATAAAACCAGACAGCAGGCCTTGATGTTTTTGGCCTTGTTGCGATAGAAACCGGTGGAGCGTATCAGCGCCTCGATTTCCTCGAGGGGGGCACGCACGAAATCCTGCGGGCTTTTCAACTGATGAAAGAGCCTGGGTGTAACACGGTTGACTTGCTTGTCCGTGCACTGCGAGGACAGGATGGTGGCAATCAACAGTTCGAAGGGGTTGCGAAAGTGGAGCTGAGGCTTGACTTCGGGATAAATGGACCTTAAGATTTTTCGCACCTTAGCGGCGCGGATTCTTATCTTGCTGTTGTCTTTCATCCGATAATTCCGGTTTTCATCCCAATAACGCCGCGAATAAAGACGGGACACCGAGGTTCACGATATGACCATTCCAGCCAAACCCGCACGGGCCTTAGGACTCTGCTCCGGTGGCCTGGACAGCACACTGGCCGCACTCGTGCTGCGAAAACAGGGAATCTCGGTGGAGTGTGTTACCTTTGAAACCCCATTTTTCTCGGCCGCCAACGCGCGTCGTGCCGCCAGCATCACGGGCCTCCCGCTGACGGTCAACAACATCACCGACGAATATGTCGCCATGCTTCGCAATCCGCATTGTGGATACGGACAGAACATGAACCCGTGTCTCGACTGCCACGCCCTGATGTTCAGAAAAGCGGCTGAAATTATGCGGGAAAGGGGGTTCGACTTTCTTTTCAGCGGAGAAGTCGTCGGTCAGCGCCCCATGTCGCAGACCAAGCCGTCTCTGCGCTATGTCGAGAAGAATTCAGGCTGCGACGGCGACATCCTGCGCCCGCTGAGTGCGAAGCTCCTGCCGGAAACCGCGGCGGAAAAAAACGGTCTTGTCGACCGAACGCAGTTGCTCGACATCTCCGGCCGGTCCCGCAAACGCCAGATTCAACTGGCCGAAGACTTCGGGCTCACCGAATATCCGGCCCCGGCCGGAGGATGCCTGCTGACCGAGGAAGGTTTTTCCAGGCGGCTCAGGGACCTGTTCCAGCACCAGGAAAAGGTCAGCGAAAACGAGCTGAATCTGCTGCGATATGGACGCCATTTTCGCCTCAAGGGCCGTGCGAAGTTGATCGTGGGACGCGACCAGACCGACAACGACAACCTGCTTCGGCATCACGACCCAAAAGCAGACATGGTGATCAGACTCAAGAAATTTCCCGGTCCCATTGCGCTTGTCCCCGGCGGCAGCACCAAAGACGTCATTACGCTGGCCGCTTCCATCTGCGCCGGTTACAGCCGTGCCCCGGCTTTCACACCGGTTGAAGCCGCCGTAACATCAGCCGGGACCCATGACATCATCCGCGTTCTCGGCTTGCCGCCTTCCGATGTCCGCAAGTTTTTGATATAAAAAAGTAGATGCGGTGAACGCTTATCTATATGCTGTTTCCAATCAATTGCCCGCACGCCGCCGAAATATCCCCTCCTTTGCTGCGCCGGACCATCACTGTGTAGTGCTTGTCCAACAGGATCTTCTGGAAGCGTTCGATGACCGTTTCCTCCGGCCGCTCGAATTCGCTGGCCGGGTGGGGATTGAAAGGGATCAGGTTAATTTTGGCCTTAACATGACTGAGAAGCCCGGCCAGGCGCCGCGCATCTGATTCACTGTCGTTGACTCCTTTGATGAGAATATATTCGAAGGTGATCCGCCGGTGAGGCCTCAGGGGATAATTGCGACAGGCTGCCAGCAGTTTTTCGATGGGATAGGTTTTGTTGATCGGCATCAAAAAATCGCGGGTGCGGTTATCGGTCGCATTCAAGGATATAGCGATATTGGCGGTCGCGTCCCGTCCGAACTGTATCAGCCGCGGCACCATCCCGGCGGTTGAAAGGGTCACGCGTCGACCGGCAAAACGGAATCCAAGTCCGTTGTCGGTAAGGGTGTTCAAGGCCGCGGTCACATTCGCGTAATTGGCCAGAGGTTCACCCATGCCCATCAGAACGATGTTGGTTAGAAGTGCCGGATCGGAGAGCACCTTCTGAATATCACGCACCTGCGCGATGATTTCACCCTGGCCGAGGTTGCGCAAGAATCCCCCCTTTCCGGTCAGACAGAAGCGGCATCCAAGGGCGCAACCGACCTGGGTCGAAATGCAAAGCGTATAGTGGCCGCGCTCGGGGATGAGCACACTTTCGATCCGCAGGCCGTCGCGGAGCCCGAACAGGTATTTTCGAGAACCGTCGCGTGAAACTTCTTCCTTCAGCAAGGCCAGGCGACCGATCTCGAAGTGGCTCTCCATTTTTTCCCGATCGGCTTTGCTCAGGTCCGACATCTGTTCGAAACTGTCCACCCGGCGCCCGTAGATCCAGCGCAGGATCTGACCACCGCGATAGGCCGCGATTCCTCGCTGGACAAGCCACTCCTGCAGTTGACCGATGCTCAAGTCCTTAATATCCGGTTTACCGATCATTTGTAACCGTTCACTTGGTTTCAAAGTGCGATGCGCTTCAAACCAATAAATTGTAAGCGTTTACAGAGTGCCGCAAATGTACTTTTGTACTTCAAGTGCTCGACAACAAAGCAGATGCGGTGCCATGGGAACGCTTACGATCATTTTATTTGCAATTGTCTCGAGGTTAAGCTAAGGGTGAAGACATACATAATGGAAGTCCGAAAGTGCCCTCCGAAGGGTTACAATTCGCTTGACATAGCACTTTTTTCATACTAATTTCAAGGTTTTTGATTTAACTGAGAGAATGCGCCGACGATCATGTTTGACAACCTGAGCGATAAGCTGAACGCGGTTTTCAAAAAGCTCAAGGGGCACGGCAAGCTGACGGAAAAGAATATCGAGGAAGGGTTGCGGGAAGTCCGCTTGGCTCTCCTCGAGGCGGATGTCCATTACCGCGTCGCCAAAAAGTTTATTGCCGACATCAAGGAGCGCGCCCTTGGCCGGGAAGTTCTGTCGAGCCTGACCCCCGGACAGCAGGTCGTCAAAATCGTTTTCGAAGAACTGACAAACCTGATGGGTGACCGCAATGAATCCTTGAACCTGGCGGGGACCCAGCCGGTAGCGATTATGCTGGTGGGGCTGCAAGGCTCCGGCAAGACCACCACGGCAGGCAAGCTGGCCATCCACCTGCGCAAAATCGGCAAAAAGCCTTATCTGGTGCCGGCGGACGTCTACCGACCGGCTGCCATCGACCAGTTGAAAAAAGTGGGCGACCAGCTGTCGGTACCGGTGTATGCGTCCACAAGCGACATGGATCCGGTCCGGATCTGCCAGGGTGCCCGCACGGCAGCGGTTAAGGATGGCTGCGACACCCTCTTGCTCGATACGGCCGGACGGCTGCATGTCGACACGGCCCTGATGAACGAACTTGCGTCGATCCGCGAGGCCGTCGATCCGTCCGACATTTTGCTGGTGGCCGACGCGATGACCGGCCAAGATGCGGTGAACATCGCCAAAGCGTTCGACGAAGCCCTGGGCATCGGCGGTGTGATTTTGACCAAAACCGACGGCGACGCCCGGGGGGGCGCCGCGCTGTCGATCAAGGCCGTAACCGACAAACCGATCAAGTTCATCGGTGTCGGCGAAAAACTCGATCAGCTGGAACCGTTTCATCCGGAACGGATGGCGTCTACCATTCTGGGGATGGGAGACGTTCTGACGCTGATCGAAAAAGCGCAGGCCACGGTAGATGAGAAAAAGGCGGTCGAACTCGAGCGGAAACTGCGAAAGAGTCAGTTCACGTTGGAGGACTTTCGGGACCAGATGGTTCAAATCCGCAAAATGGGCTCTCTGTCGGATCTGTTGAAGATGATCCCCGGAGTCGGCGGCAGTAAGCAGTTCAAGAATCTCAAGGTCGATGACCGGGAATTGGTGAGAATCGAAGCCATCATCAATTCCATGACTCCCGAAGAGCGTCGCCGGCACGCCCTCATCAACGGCAGCCGTCGCAAACGGATCGCCGGCGGCAGCGGTACGAGCATACAGGACGTCAACCGTCTTCTAAAGAATTACGCCCAGGTTATGAAAATGATGAAAAAGCTCAATAAAAGCGGCATGCGCGGTTTCTCCCGCGGTATGTTGCCCTTCTGAAGGAGAACACGATGGCAGTCAAAATCAGATTGGCCCGGCACGGCGCGAAGAAAAGACCTTTTTATCGTATTGTGGCGGCAGACAGCGAAGCACCCCGGGACGGTAAATTTCTCGAGAATCTCGGTACCTACAATCCGTTGCTCGACCCCGAGGAGGTTACGGTCAAGACCGAACGGATCAAGCACTGGATGGAAAATGGCGCCACTCCGACCGCAACTGTTAAGACCATATTGAAGAAAAAAGGTTTTTTTACCGTGTCACCCTAGCGTTGGTATCAATCTGTGAGGTGAAACCCCTTTATTCTCAACCGCCGACAAAGGAGATGGGGCTATGAAAGATCTGATCAGCTATATTGCGCGGGCTCTGGTTGACAATCCGGAACAGGTGTCTGTCTCAGAGATTCAAGGAAATCAGACATCCGTTCTGGAACTCAAAGTTGCGAAAGAGGATTTGGGGAAAGTCATCGGAAAGCAGGGACGAACGGCGCGGGCCATGCGGACTATCCTGAGCGCTGCATCCGCCAAAATTAAAAAACGCACGGTATTGGAAATCCTCGAGTAGTTTCGTGAAGATCGGCGGCGCCATTCCAATTGCAAAAATCGTCGGCGCCCATGGACTGCATGGGACCTGCAAAGTCTATTGTTACGGAGAGTGCGGTGATATACTAAGTAACGGCCGTGACATCTTCGTTAAAACCGCCGACGGGGTCCTGCTGAGTTATGAAATCGACTGGGCCAAACCGCACGCTCGGACCGTCTTGCTGGCCCTGAAAGGCATCACCGACCGCAGCCACACCGACAAGCTGATCGGCTGCGACATCATGATCGACAAATCGAATCTGCCGGTCCTGCCTGCCGGCACCTATTACTGGCACGATCTCATCGGGCTTTCGGTTTTTACGATCGAAGGCCGCTTTCTCGGCCGGTTGGCAGCCGTTATGCCGACCGGAAGCAACGATGTTTACGTTGTCAGAAGGCAGGAGGACAGTGAAAAAGGAGAAATACTGATTCCGGCCCTGGGCTCTGTTGTCGTCGAGGTCAATCTTGCAGAAAACCATATGCGTGTGGATCTGCCGGAAGGGCTTACTTAGACCGTCGTATGGATTTTACCGTCCTGACAATCTTTCCCGATCTGTTCACCTCCTTTCAGGCTCACGGAATCATCAGACGGGCGATCGAAAAAAAGATCATATCCCTTAACGCTGTCAACATCAGGGCGTATACGACCGACAAACATCAGGTCACCGATGACCGGCCATACGGAGGCGGCAGCGGGATGGTAATGAAACCCGAGCCTCTGGCGGCTGCCGTCCGTGCCGCGAAAGAGGCCGTCCCGAGGGCGGCCACGGTTTTGCTGACGCCCCAGGGAAGGGTGTTTGATCAAAAAACCGCCCGGGAGCTGGCGACGTTGAAAGGGGTGATATTCGTCTGCGGCCGCTATGAGGGAATCGACGAGAGAATAAATCAGAATTACATCGATTTCGAAATCTCACTCGGAGATTTTGTGCTCACTGGCGGTGAACTGCCGGCGATGACTGTCATCGATGCCGTGACGCGTCTTCTGCCCGGCGCCTTGGGCGGAGAAGATGCAGCCGAAAAGGATTCATTTGCCGACGATCTGTTGGAACACGCGCACTACACCCGGCCGCCGCTATTCGAAGGACGGGAACCGCCTGCCGTTCTATTGTCGGGTCATCACGCGGCCATCGAAAATTGGCGCTTTGAGTCGGCCATAATCCGTACCTTTCTCAAGCGGAAGGATTTGCTCGAAAAACGGAATTTAAGCCGGCGGGAAATAGAGGTTCTGAAAAAGTGGTGTGCCGATATTGAACGGATCGTCAACTCCCAATCTCTATCTGGCTCTGGTCCACTATCCGGTGATCAATAAGCACGGCGATGTCATTGCTTCGGCAGTCACCAATCTGGACGTGCATGATATCGCCCGAGCCGCTGCAACATACGGGATCCGCGGGTTTTACATGGTCACCCCGCTGGTGGATCAAGTCACCCTGCTGCGCCGGTTGATATCCCATTGGACAAGCGGGGCGGGCGCAACCTATAACCCGCAACGGCGCAGTGCGTTGAAACTGGTCCGAATAAAAGAAAATCTGGACGCCGTGATGGCGGACATCCGCGGCAACCATGGATGCAAGGCGCTGCCGCACACGGTTGTGACCAGCGCCAGAAACCAAAGACCGGTGATCGGCTTCGAAACATTGCGCCGCATGATCGGTGAGAGGGACCCATACCTGCTGGTCTTCGGAACGGCCTGGGGATTGACCGAAGCACTGATTTCAGCTGCGGATTTCGCCCTCGCACCGGTAAAGGGACCCACCACCTACAATCACTTGTCGGTGCGTTCGGCGGTAACGGTCGTCCTGGATCGGCTTTTGGGCCGATAGGGCAAGGGACCGGTTGTGTCAGTTAAAGGATTCAATCGTTTTTACGTCAAGTCCGCCACAATGCCATAAGATGACGCGCCGAAGCCCGGATGAACGGAGATGTTATCACAGGTTAAAGGATATAGGTCACGGTTTTTGAGTTTCAAGTTTCGAGTTTCTATTTTCTAATAAACTGTCATGGCCTTACGGACCGCCATACTGCATAAAAATTCTATTTTCTAACGATACGTTTACTATGTCATGATTTCTGGAGGTCTAATGGAGAAGATCAAACAGCTGGAAAGGGAAATGATGCGGCTTGACCTGCCGGACTTTACACCCGGTGATACGGTCAAGGTCCATGTTAAAATCAAGGAAGGTGAAAAGGAGCGGATCCAGGTATTCCAGGGAGTTGTCATCAGCAAGCGCAAGGGGATGGCCGGTGCCTCTTTCACGGTGCGAAAGGTATCCTACGGCGTAGGCGTCGAAAGAATCTTTCCACTGCACTCACCCATCATCGAAAGGCTCGAAATTATCACCAGAGGCCGGGTGCGACGGGCCAAAATATACTACCTGCGCAAACTTAGAGGCAAAGCGGCACGGCTGAAGGAGCGCCGTTTTTAGCGCCCCCGCAACGCGATTTGTAATCTTCGTTTTATTTGAATTCCAAGTGCGCACCGCAGGAAATCGCGAAAGGGACACATGCCGTCGATCAAGGGGAAACGGCCCACGATGCCAAAGTGCGCCAAACGCACTTATCGCCGGCCGGCCGCCAAGTTGTCGTGTTTCGACCGAATCGAGGGTGCTGCTGCCGATGGGGCCGCCCCGGCCCGCTTGGCAAAAACCGACCTCTGGGTCTATGAAAAAAAGGCTCGGGACAACGGCCATTTGACGATTGCGGGTATCGACGAAGCCGGTCGCGGTCCGCTGGCCGGACCGGTCGTGGCCGCGGCTGTGATCCTTCCGGATCGATTTCCGCCCGCAGACGTCAACGACTCCAAACAACTATCGCCGCTCCAGCGTGACAGGCTCTACGAACTGATATACGCCCAAGCGGTGGCCGTCGGTATCGGAATCGTCGATGCCATTGAAATCGATCGTATCAACATACTGCGGGCCTCTCTCCTGGCAATGGTCATGGCCGCTTCAAATCTCGACCCAGCGCCGGACTGCCTGCTTGTCGACGGCAACTTCCCGGTTCCGCTTGCCTTGGCCCAGCAAACGATTGTCAAGGGTGATGCGTTGAGTCTGTCGATAGCCGCGGCATCTATCGTGGCCAAGGTCACCCGCGACCGTCTTATGAGCCGCTACGATCAAGATTATCCGCATTACGGTTTCGCCGGTCACAAGGGCTATGGCACCCACGCCCATCGAAAGGCGATTGTCCGACACGGTTGCTGCCCCATTCACCGGCGCAGTTTCAAAGGTGTCAAGGAATTCTCGCGGCCAGCCAAAGCGCGACAGTTGCCGCTGATGGCCGACGATGGTTGATCGAAGGCATCAGTTCGGCAAGGCCGGTGAATTGATTGCCGCCCGATTTCTGCGGAAAATGGGCTACCACATCCTCGAACAGAACTATCGAACCGTGCTCGGTGAGATTGACATCATCGCCAGAGACCGTGACACCCTGGTATTCGTGGAGGTCAAGGCCCGCACCTCCGGGCGTTACGGAAACCCCAAAAGCGCGGTCACGCCCCGAAAACAGCGCAAGATCTCCATGGTCGCCCTGCACTATCTCAAATCCACTTCCCAGAGCCGGGTCAAGGCCCGCTTCGATGTGGTCGCCATCCACTCTGCCGGCACCGCACCGCAAATCGAATTAATCAAAAATGCGTTCGAACTCGCTTATGAATAGAAGCGCCGCAGCCAACGGAACGCTTTACGTCTTGGCAACGCCAATCGGCAATCTCCAGGACATCACTCTAAGAGCCCTGGACATTTTGCTGTCCGTCGACGTCATCGCCGCGGAAGATACCCGCCATACTGGTCGGTTGCTGAAAGGCCGCAAGCCCAAGGGCCGTTTCATATCCTACCACGAGCACAACGAAGAGAAACGCACGCCGCTGCTGCTCGAAAAGCTGGAAGCCGGATTCTCGGTGGCCGTCGTTTCCAATGCCGGAACCCCTTCGATCTCCGACCCGGGATTCCGGTTGGTCGAAAGCGCCGTTGCGCGCAACATTCCCATTTCTCCCGTTCCAGGCGTCTCGGCCGCCATTGCCGCACTCAGTGTTTCCGGACTGCCGACCGACTCCTTCGTTTTTGTCGGTTTTTTACCCCGCAAGAAAGGCCGGCGCACCGATCAACTGACATCACTGCGCGAGATGCCCCGCACTATGATATTCTACGAGTCGCCGAAACGGATATCCCGCCTGCTCGATGACCTCCTGACCGTGCTGGGCGATCGGTCGGCCGTTCTAGGACGCGAAATGACCAAGCTCCACGAGGAGTTCCTGCGGGGTCGCCTGTCCGAATTGAGCGCGCTTCTTGAAGAACGCCGTGATGTCAAAGGTGAGTGCACGCTGGTGGTGTCCGGCAGTCAGCCCGATACGACGGCAGGGACCGCCGATCTATATGAAAAATTGACCCCCCGCTTGAAACAAAAAAAGGTGATCCTGTCGGAGTTGGTCAGGGAGGTGGTTCGAGAAACCGGGCTGCCGCGAAAGATCGTCTACGGCGCAGCTCTTGAGATTAAACGCAACCTGAATCAGGGGGACAAAACCGGTGATCCCCTTGATGTGATGCCCAAAACCAATGATAGAGCGGTGGAGGTAAAATGAGCAAGGGTCCCGTGCTCAGAGCCGTGATCCTATCCGTCCCGGAAACCGCCAAAACCCTTCCACCGCGTGAACGGGTGACCTTTTTGAGCCGTCACGCCAGGAAGGCTCTTCAGATCTCGGCTGCCGAAAGCAATTTGACAATCGGTGCAGCGCTCAAAGACAGAGACGGCCGTCCGCGGCCGGTCAAGGGCGTTTACTGGTCTTTGACTCACAAACCGGCCTATGTCGGCGCCATTGTAGCCCGCAGGCTTATCGGAATCGACATCGAAACAATGGTTCAGCGAAAAACAGAGGCCCTTTTCGACAAAGTGGCCGACAGCGACGAATGGGCCCTGATCGGGTCACGCTCGTGGGAAGGATTTCACCGGTACTGGACGGCGAAGGAAGCGGCATTAAAAGCGGACGGGACCGGTTTGGAAGGTCTTTCCCACTGCCGTGTGGTGGCAATCCCAACAGTAAACAGCCTGATCGTTCAAATCAAGCGCCGCAGAATGATCGTTGAGCACTTTTATTTCGACGGCCACATTGCCTCTGTCGCCAAAACCGTCGGAACCGTTCACTGGACACTGCTTGGCTCGTCGGCCGATACGGATTAGTTTCCGCTTCCAAATGGCCCCAATCCACAATTCTCCGCCTGCTTCGGGACAGATCTGCGTCAATCACGCCGAGGCGTGACAGTTCCGCGGATTGGCTTGTGCGGCGTACACGCGTACGCCCCCGCGCCATTGCTTGATTTACTTGAACACGCGGAATATGACTTAACTATCAGAATTAAGGAGAGGTCATTCCAAATGCCCTTGATTTCATGAAGAAGGCGGAGCAGAAGGGTGAGCCCTTTTTCGTCTGGCTCAACACGAGCCGCATGCACCTTTATACCCGTCTGAACAACGAGTGGCGATACGCCGCAGAGAAGTATACTTCGGAGGCCGACTACCATGGTTCCGGCATGTTGCAGCACGATCACGACGTCGGCCTGGTGCTCGACTTCCTGAAGGAAAACGGCCTCGATGCGAACACCATCGTCTGGTATTCCACCGACAACGGGCCAGAGCATTCCTCTTGGCCTCACGGTGCCACCACTCCGTTCCGAGGCGAGAAGATGACGACCTACGAAGGTGGCGTCCGCGTGATCTCCATGCGGCGTTGGCCCGGCGTTGTCGTGCCCGGCCGGATTCTGAACGGAATCCAGGCTCACCAGGACATGTTCACCAGCCTTGCCGTAGCCGCAGGTGTTGACAATGTTGTGGAGAGAGTCAAATCAGAGAAAAAACAGTATATTGATGGGTTCAACAACGTTTCCTACTGGAAGGGTGAAACCGACGAGTCGGCTCGCAATCACATCTTCTATTACTACGAAAGCAAGCTCACGGCCGTGCGTATGGGGCCATGGAAATTCCATTTCTCCACCAAAGAGGACTATTACGCCAATGTCGTGCCACGTGCAGTGCCCTTGGTTATCAACATCCGGATGGATCCCTTCGAGAGCTACGATAATAAAGATTCCTACGGACACCTGATGCAGAAGGTGTCTTGGCTCATTCAACCGATGGGCGAATTAATGCAAGCCCACCTCCAAACGCTCGCCGAGTACCCACCTGTGCAGGGAGGAAAA
>JARROL010000045.1:0-13309 GCA_037383965.1 Desulfobacterales bacterium
GAAAGGAGGTGATTTTAATGAAGTTCCAGGACTTTTTTCTACCAAAAATCAGTCGTTCGGATCCCGAGGTTCGCAAAAAGGCCGTCAGGGAAGAAATTGATGTGGAATTGCTGAAACAGGTGATGAAGAAGGATGCCGATCCCGAAGTACGAAATTTGGCCAGAGAGCGCCTGCACACGCTTCGACCAGAACTCGAGATCGCTTGAAACGGTCATTGAATCGTAAACATGAACCACCGTTTGTTTTTGATCTGAACTGCTGCCAGATTCAGAAGTAATGACAACAAGAATTTAAAATTTTCTTCTGAATTGGCGATGGTGAAGTATCGCTAAAAATCAATGAGTAATAAAACCGACTATAAAACCTTTTACCACGCCTTCAGGGATATCAGCAAACTGATGCACGCCAGCCGGAGCCTGCGGGAGGTTCAGCAGCGAACGGTGTGGAAGGCCACCGAACTTTTGGACGCCAAAGGGGCTCTGCTGCGTATCCTCAACCCGGAGACCGAACAGTTCGAGGTCGCAGCAGCCTATGGAGTGGGTGAATGGTACCTCAAGAAGGGGCCGGTATCGACCCAAAAAATCCTGTCCGACCTGAAGGGAACCGACCAGGTGGTGATAATCGAGGACATCTGGCATGATCCACGCGTTCAATATCGAAAAGAAGCCTGGGATGAAGGCGTCCGGATGATGCTGGATATTCCCCTGACATTGGACGACAGGGTGGTTGGACGCCTTCGAATTTACCTGGGTGTGCCGCGAGAGTTCACAGATGAAGAAAAAAGCTTCATGGTGTGTCGCATGGCTGCCGGCATCGCCCACGAGATCAACAATCCACTGGCTGGCATCCTGCTGTTCAGTTCAAACCTCTCCAAAAAGGTGCCACGGGAAGGGCCGCTCAGGGAGGGACTGGATGTCATCGTCAGGGAAACCGTGCGCTGCAAGAGCATCATCCAGGAGCTGCTGGAATTTTCGAGGGACCGCAAGCCTCAGATGGTGCTCACCGATATCAACGAGGTCATTGAAAAAGCCGTGAGCATCTTGGACAACGAATTCCGTTTGAAACACCTCAAACTGGAGATAATCCTGTCGCCGCAAATGGAAGAAATAAGTCTGGACGGCAACCAGATGGAACAGGTGGTCGTCAACATCCTAATCAACGCCGTGCAAGCCACGCCCGAAAATGGCATCATCACCGTCAAAAGTTCCTGGTTGCCGGACCCCCAGGTTGCACGGATACACATCGCCGACACGGGCTGCGGAATCTCGACCGAGAATCTCTCCAAGGTTTTCGAACCGTTTTTCTCCACAAAAGAAAAAGGTACTGGCTTGGGTCTTGCGGTCAGCTACGGTATCGTCAAAGGTCACGGCGGACAAATTCGGGTCTCCAGCCATGAAGGGAAAGGCGCCGAATTCACGATCGATTTGCCGTCTCGCGGACAGTCGGAAGAATGATCATCGTGACAGTTTCCAATACCGCGGCGAAAGCGTTGCACATGATGCCTCTCGTCGTTTGAACCGGAATGAGAGTTGATCTTAGGAAGATTATTTTATGGCAACAACCCGCATCTTGGTCATCGACGACGAGCCGGTCATTTGCGACGGCTGCCGGTTGATCCTGTCGGAAAAAGGGTATCACGTCGATACCTGCCCGACGGGCAGCACCGGGTTGCGGTCGATGGAGACCGATCCATACGATGTGATTCTACTCGACATGAAATTGCCGGATATAGACGGAATGGAGATTCTGCGACGCGTACGGGCTAACCGACCTGCGGTTAATGTGATCGTCATGACCGGCTACTCAACGGTGTCCAACGCCGTGGAAGCGATGAAACTGGGTGCCTTCGATTACCTGGCCAAGCCCTTCGACGATGAACAGATCAGCCTGGCGGTGAAAAAGGCTGTTGAAAACAAGCGCTTGAAAGAGGAAAACCTGGTCCTGCGCAGTCAAATTTTCGAGCGCTACAATTTCAACAACATCATTGGCGAAAATCCGCGTATCCTGGAAATTTTCAACAAGATCAGCAAAGTGGCGCCGGCCGACACCACGGTCCTGATCGAAGGCGAAAGCGGAACTGGAAAGGAGCTGTTTGCCCGGTCCATCCACGCCCACAGCCTAAGAGCCGGGCGGCAGTTCATCGCCGTAGACTGCAGCAGCTTCTCGGCCTCCCTGATGGAAAGTGAACTGTTTGGTCACGTGAAAGGGGCCTTTACCGGCGCAGTGGCCGACAAGGCCGGCATCTTCGAAGCCGCCGATGGTGGGACCCTGTTTCTGGACGAGGTGGCCAATTTCAACCAGGATGTTCAGGGGAAACTGCTGCGGGTGATGGAAACCCGGGAATACAAACCGGTAGGTGCCAGCCGCTACAAGAGTACCGACACCCGCATCATAGCGGCCTCCAATCAGAACCTGAAAACACTGGTCGAGTCCCAACGGTTCCGCGAAGATCTCTATTACCGTCTGAGCGTGGTACCGATCTTCATTCCGCCGTTGCGAGAACGCCGGGACGACATCCCGCGGCTGGCTTATCACTACCTGCGCCTCTTTTGCCGTAAAACCGGCAAACGGGTTTCAGGCTTCAGCGACGAGGCCTTGGAAATGCTGACCAATTACCTGTGGCCGGGAAACGTGCGGCAGCTGAAAAACGTGGTCGAACGGCTGGTCATTATGTCCGATCACGATGTCCTCAGTTTCTGGGATATTTTCGATCAAATGCAAACCCGACGGCGACAGAGAAACGGCAGGGTTCCCGAATCGATCCAGGCCCTGAAGGAAGCCAGACAAACCATTCTGAGCGATTCCTACCTGCCGCTGGAAAAGGCCTTCATTGAAAAAGCCCTGACAACCGCCTCGGGAAACATCACCCATGCAGCAGCCCAGGTTGGCATGCAACGCTCCAACTTTTCCGCTCTGATGAAAAAGCACGGAATCGGTGCCGGTGCCTTTCGAAATCCTTCTGATTCATCCGAGCAACCTCACGACGGGTAGCCGATAAAACCGCCTGCTCGAGCGTATAATTTGATATACGATTATAACTAACTGTAACTATTAAAATAATTTTTGGACAACCCGAATCGAGAGTATAAATATTGATACGACCTCGAACCATCGACTTTAAACCAGACGAGAGATGTGTGTTTTATTATCTGAAATCATTATATTATTTTTTTACAGGCCCCAGAATCCCGGCCCCTCTGCTCCGGCACACAATTTGCTCAACCAGTTGTCGAGTTCATTGTTTGAAACCCTGTCAACTGGGAGGTGAATCATGGTGACCGTTGCAGAAAGAACCCGAACGGTAGAAAAGACCTCACCGAATGTGCTCGTGATGGAAGACGAGTTCAGCGTGGCCAAAGGTCTGGAAATGGTGTTGTCCGAAGAAGGGTATAAAGTGGCTCTCGCCGCGACCGGACGCGCGGCGTTGGATAACTTCCGGGAAAAGGGCTGCGATGTTTTGGTCGCCGACCTGCGCTTACCGGACATCGACGGCATGGATGTCATTCGCATGATTAAGTCGGCGCGGCCGGAGACGATCGTGGTGGTCATCACAGGGTATTCCAGCGTCGATTCGGCGGTGGAATCGATGAAACTCGGCGCATTCGACTATCTGCCCAAGCCGTTTACCGACGACCAGATCAAGAGCGCGGTCAGCAGAGCCTTGGAGGAAAAGCAGGCCGAACTGCCGTCCGTCTCGGCCCCCAAAGCAACAACGACCGAGGAAAAGCTGATCCAGAAACGTGAGATTTTCCGGGTGCTGAATCGAACCGCGGAGGATCGTGACTTCTGGAATGAACTGATGCAAAGCGGGTCGGAGGCCCTGCGGGATTACCACCTGTCGGACGAAGCCAAGGCCGCCATCGTTTCCGCGGACTTGAAATGGCTCAACGAACAAATCGGTGAACTGACCCAAAAACAGCTCATGTTTATCTACACGCGGCTGGAACGTGAAGCTTGGTAAGGACGGATCTGAAAGGGAGAGACGCTATGAGCATAAAGGAGAGCCGATCACAACCGGTGGGAGCGGTTCTGGTTGTCGGCGGCGGCATCGCCGGCATCCAGGCCGCCTTGGACATGGCCAACTCGGGCTATTACGTCTACATGGTCGAAAAATCGCCGGCCATTGGCGGTGTAATGGCCCAGTTGGACAAGACCTTTCCGACCAATGACTGCTCGATGTGAATCCTGGCCCCCAAACTGGTCGAGGTCGGCCGGCACCCCAACATCGAACTGTTGACGCTCGCGGAGGTCATCAACATCAGCGGAAAGGCCGGTGATTTCGAGGTCAGAATCTGTCAGTCCCCCCGCTACGTGGATGTTGACAAATGCATCGCCTGCGGTCAATGCGCCGAAAAGTGCCCCAAAAAGGTGGTCGATACCTACAACGAGAAACTCGTCAAGCGCAAGGCGATCTATGTCCCCTATTCCCAAGCCGTGCCCTTGAAATATACCATCGATGCCGAGAACTGCATCTACTTTACCAAGGGCAAGTGCCGAGCGTGTGAAAAGTTCTGTCCCTCCGGCGCCATCAACTTCGAGGACACGGAAAAAGAGATTGTGGTTTCGGTCGGAGCGGTCGTCGCGGCGCCCGGCTTCCGGTCCTTTGATCCCAGTGGATCGGACATTTACGCCTACGATCGGTCACCCGATGTCGTCACCTCCATTGAATTCGAACGCATCTTGTCCGCCACCGGTCCTTACGGTGGTCATCTTCTGCGGCCCTCCGGCAAGAAGGCGGAGAAGCAACCGCAAAAAATCGCCTGGATTCAATGCGTGGGCTCCAGGGACATCAACCGCTGCGGCAACGAATACTGCTCCGCCGTCTGCTGCATGTATGCCGTCAAACAGGCCCTCATTGCCAGGGACCACAGCCCCATCCCGCTGGAATGTGCCGTTTTCTATATGGACATGCGCACCCAGGGCAAGGATTTCGATCGCTACTATGAAAAAGCCCGCCAAACCGGTGTGCGCTTTATCCGCTCCCGGATTCATTCGGTCACTCCCGTCGACGGTTGCGATGACCTACTGCTGCGATACGTCCGGGAAGACGGCTCGATACAGACAGAAATGTTTGACATGGTGGTGCTGTCCACCGGACTCGAAATCGACACCGCCACAGCCGATCTGGCGGATCGTCTCGGCATCCGGCTGGATGACCACCGCTTTGTAAAAACAGACGGCTTTCATCCCGTGGCCACCTCTGTGCCTGGTGTTTACGCCTGCGGGGCGTTTACCGGTCCGAAGGACATTCCCCACGCGGTCATGGAGGCCAGTGCCGCCGCCGCCGCCGCGACCGAAGGGCTTTCAGCGGTACGCCACACGCGTACCCGAACAGTGGAGGTCCCGGCGGAAACCGATGTCGTCCGGCAAAAACCCCGTATCGGCGTGTTCGTCTGCAACTGCGGCATCAACATCGGCGGCGTGGTGCGGGTACCCGAAGTGGCTGCGTATGCCCAAACCCTTCCCGGTGTCGTCTACGTCGAAGAGAACCTGTTCACCTGCTCCCAGGACACGCAGGACAAAATGGCCGCCGTCATCCGGCAGCAAGGCCTCAATCGGGTGGTCGTCGCCGCCTGCACGCCCCGAACCCATGAAGGATTGTTTCAGGAGACCCTGATTAGTGCCGGATTGAACCAGTACTTGTTCGAAATGGCCAACATCCGCAATCACGATTCCTGGGTGCATGCCGACGATCCGGACGCGGCCACGCAAAAAGCCAAAGACCTGGTCCACATGGCCGTGGCCAAAAGCGCCTTGTCGGCTCCCTTGCTGCAAACGGATCTCCCGCTGGAGCGGTCCGCTTTGGTGGTCGGCGGCGGTCTTGTGGGCATGACCGCGGCGCTGAGCCTGGCCCGGCAGGGCTATCCGGTTCACCTGGTGGAAAAATCAGCCGCCTTGGGAGGCCACGCCGCTCGTCTGATCGAGACGGCCTCCGGTGATGCGATCGAAGCCGGTTTGAAGGCCATCGAAGCGCAGGTGGCATCAAACGCGAGAATCACGGTATACCGTGAGGCCGCGGTTGAAAAAGTTCAGGGTTTTGTCGGCAATTTTCAAACCGAAATTGCAACAGCCAAAGGCAACATGATTATCGATCACGGGGTGTCCATCCTGGCCACATGTGCCAGGGAGTACCAGCCCCGGGAATACCTCTACGGGCAGCATGCGGCAGTGGTGACCCACCTGGAACTCGACAATCTGTTCCGCCATGACGATCCGCGCCTGACAGACGCCCAGGACGTCGTGTTCATTCAATGTGTCGGGTCCCGGGAGCCGGAACGCCCCTACTGCTCCAAGGTATGCTGCACCCACACCATGCAAAGCGCACTGCGTCTGGTCGAAAAAAATCCGGCCGTCAACGTTTACGTTCTCTACCGCGATATCCGAACCTACGGCAAGCGCGAGGTGCTTTACCAGGCTGCCCGCAAAAAGGGGGTTCTTTTCTTCCGCTATGCACCGGAAGACAAACCAGTTGTGATCGCCGACGGCAAGCGGCTTCAGGTGGACTTCACCGATCCGATCCTCGGCCGCAAACTGAGCGTTGACGCCGACCTGTTGTGTCTGGCCGCCGCCATTGTTCCCTGTGACAGCACACAGTTGGCGCGTCTGTTCAAGGTGCCGACAGACAGCGACGGTTGGTTACTGGAAGCCCACCAAAAGCTCAGGCCAGTGGACTTTGCCACCGAAGGCGTCTTTTTGTGCGGCATGGCCCACTACCCCAAACCGATCGATGAAAGCATAGCCCAGGCAAAGGCGGCCGCAGCCAGGGCCGCCTGTTATCTGGCCATGGACCGCATCCGGGTCGGCGGGATCGTCACCCGGATCGACGCGAATCTGTGCTCCGGGTGCGGGGGATGTCTCGATGTCTGTCCTTTCGGCGCCATCGGCTTCAACGCCGAGGCCGGTGTGGCCGAGGTCAACCCGGCCCTCTGCAAGGGGTGCGGCGCCTGTGTGGCGGCGTGCCCGTCGGAAGCGCCGGTGTTGATGGGGTTTACGAATGGTCAGCTGTACGCCCAAATCAAAAATGCATTTGCGAACTAGGATGAAAGCGGGGAAATCATCATGACATCAGCGGAATTTGAGCCCAAGATCATCGCGTTCCTGTGCAACTGGTGTACCTACGGTGCGGCGGATCTGGCCGGCGTCAGCCGGATGCAGTACCCGGCCAACACGCGGGCCATACGGGTCATGTGCTCGGCCACGGTATCGCCCCACCATATCCTGCGCGCTTTTCAGGAAGGCGCCGACGGCGTCCTGGTGGGCGGGTGACACATCGGTGACTGTCATTACCTGTATGGTAATTACATGACGATCAAGCGCATGCGGTTTCTGCAGGAACTCCTCGAGTTCGTGGGACTCGGCGACCGTCTGCACCTGGAGTGGATTTCTTCGGCCGAGGCCCAAAAATTCGTCTCGGTCGTCACCGACTTCACGGCGAAAATTCGCCAACTGGGTCCAAATCCGGTCAAGACCTTGCCGAAGGCTCTCATGCATCTGGGTCCGAAAGTCGTGTCCGAGGCCCGCACCAGCGGTAACCGTCACAAGCAAGAAGTCGCGCCGGTCGAGAAACGACCCGCTCAAACAGCATGAGGAGCGTCACATGATGAATCATATTCGACATCTGCTCGTCTCCGGCAAGATCGATCTCTTTCTGGCGTACAAGTCGATAGCAGGACACCCCCTGCCGCATGCCTTCACCAAAGACAATCTGAACGAAATCGAAGACATCCATTTCGGTTCGGCCCGCTATCCCCTCGAAAAAATAGCCGCCGGGCTGTCTGCAAAAAATCCAAATCTCAAAATCGGCCTTCTATCCCGGGACTGCACTCAGCGGGCCCTCAATGTCTTGACCGTCTGGAACCAGTTGAAACCGGAAAGCATCGAGGTGGTCAACTTGAACTGTTGTCCCTCCAGTCTGAAGGAGCATGCCGATTGTTCCTACCTGTCGCCCCAAGCAGTGGGACGGGTCAAGAAACAGATCGGCATCGACAACAATGTCACTCCCCAGGAAGCCGAAGCCTTCAATCGCCGGGAACGTTTCGACCGCTGGTCGTATGAATTTCAAAAATGCATCAAATGCTATGGCTGCCGAGACATCTGTCCGGTCTGCTTCTGCACAGAATGCTCCCTTGAGCACAAGGACCTGATCGGCACAGGCAACCTGCCGCCTGAGGTCCCCATATTTCATCTGGTCCGGGCCGTGCACATGGCCGGCCGCTGCGTCGACTGCGGGCTGTGTGAAGAAGCCTGCCCGGCCGACATTCCCTTGCGCCTGTTGTACCGCAAGGTAAATGAAATTGTGACGGAACTGTTCGACTATCGCACCGGCGTCAGTTCCGGCCAGGCGCCGTTTCAGGTACTCGGCGAGAAGGTCACCCTGGAAACAAGACCGATCGAAGCGGCATGAGGAGGCGGTCATGGAAGTCAAATTCGTTCCCTCCGTGTGTTCCTACTGCGGCACGGGCTGCGGCGTCCTGTTTCAGGTCGTCGACGGTGAACTGGTGAGCACGCTGCCGCTGAAGACCCATCCGGTCAACCAAGGCAAGTTGTGCATCAAGGGCTGGAACCTGCACGAATACATTACCAGCTACATGCGGCTGAAACACCCTCTGGTCAAAGCATTCGGGCGCTTCATCCGTTCCGGCTGGGAGGAGGTCATCCAGCTGACCGCAGAGCGTCTCAAGAAAGTCGTCGAGAGGCACGGACCCGACAGCGTAGGGGTGCTGGTATCGGCTAAAATCACCAATGAAGAAAATTACTTGGCTCAGAAGTTCGCCCGCGCGGTGATCGGTACCAACAATGTCGACCACTGCGCCCGGCTCTGACATTCCTCGACGGTGGCCGGTCTGGCCGCCGCTTTCGGCAGTGGTGCCATGACCAATTCCATCGGTGAAATCGAGGACGCGGGCTGCATCTTCGTCATCGGCTCCAACACCACCGCCTGCCACCCGCTCATCGCGCGACGCATATACCGCGCCAAAGAAAAGGGGGCCAAGCTGATCGTGGCCGACCCCCGCAACATCCAGCTGAGCCGATTTGCGGATGTGGCCGTCAATCAGAGGCTCGGCAGCGATGTGGCTCTGCTCAACGGCATGATGCACATCATCATCGCCAACGGCTGGCACGACGAGGAGTACATCGAAGCGCGAACCGAAGGGTATGCCGATCTCCAATCGGTCGTGGACCGCTACACCCCGGAGCGGGTGTCCGTCATCACCGGTGTCAGCGTCGCCGATCTCGAAAAAATGGCGCACCTCTACGCCCGTCACCGCCCGTCCGCCCTGCTGTATGCCATGGGCATCACCCAGCACACCACCGGCGTCGACAACGTCAAGTCCTGCTGCAACCTGGCCCTGCTGTGCGGCAATGTCGGCGTGGCCGGCGGCGGCGTCAATCCGCTCAGAGGTCAAAACAACGTCCAGGGCGCCTGCGACATGGGCGGGCTGCCGAACGTTTTCCCCGGATATCAGCCGGTGATCGATCCGGAGGTCAATGCCAGGTTCTCGAAATCGTGGGGACGATCCTTATCAGACAAACCCGGTTTGACGATCACCGACATGGTGCCCGCCATGCTCGAGGGCCGACTCAAAGCGCTGTATGTCATCGGCGAAAACCCCAAATTGAGCGATCCGGATTGGAACCATCTCCACCATGCCCTTAAAAATCTCGACCTGCTCGTCGTACAGGAGTTGTTTCTCTCTGAAACCGCCCAGGTCGCCGACATCGTGCTGCCGGCAGCGTCGGTGGCCGAGAAAGATGGGACCTTCACCAACACGGAACGCCGCTGCCTGAGAATTCGCAAAGCCATTGAACCGGTGGGAAACGCCCTTCCGGACTGGCAGATCATCGCCCGACTCTCCGAGGCCATGGGCTACCCGATGCCCTATGCATCGGCAGAAGATATCTTCAACGAAATAACCACACTGACCCCCAAAAGCTACGGCGGCATGAGCTACGATCGGCTGGGAATAAACGGCCTGCAGTGGCCCTGTCCCGATGCCGACCACCCGGGAACCCCTTTTCTGCACAAGGACCGCTTCGCCCGGGGGTTGGGAAAATTTCATGCCGTCGAGTACCGGGACCCGGCGGAGATGCCCGACGAGACTTATCCTTATTTTCTGACCACCGGCCGCATGTTCGCCCATTTCCACACCGGCACCATGACCCGCATTTCTCCCAAGCTGGACATCGAACAACGCACCGGTTATGTCTGTATCAACCCCAAGGACGCCAGGGCGCAGGAGATAAATGAGGGCGACGCGCTGGTGCTCTCCTCGCGCCGCGGTGACATGGAAGCCCCGGCAAAAATCACGCCTTCGGTGGCGCCCGGCACCCTTTTTCTGCCGATTCATTTCGGCGAAAACCCGACGAACGTGCTCACCAATGCGGAGGCCTTCGACCCCCTGGCAAAAATTCCGGAGTTCAAGGTGGCCGCTGTCAGGGTCGAAAAAGTGTCGGCGTGAAACCAGCGGTTTTCGCTGAACCTTTACCCGGTGTAATCAAAAGTGTTTTAGTCTTCACCGAGAATTTCTCACATGAAACAGACCCATTATCGCTACCTTTTCGGTCCGGTGCCCTCACGACGATTCGGCCGTTCGCTGGGGATCGACCTGACCCCACACAAGACCTGCTGTTTCGATTGCGTCTTCTGCCAACTGGGTCGCACCCCCACCAAGACCGTTGCGCGGAACGAATATGTACCGACGGAGGCTGTCCTGAACGAACTCGCGGGGTGGTTTCGGTCGGGCGGTGAGGCCGATTACGTGACCCTCTCCGGAGGTGGAGAACCGACGCTTCATACCCGGTTCGGGGAAGTGATCGAGTTCATCCGCAGCCGCGGTACAATTCCCTCCGTCATTTTGACCAACGGCGCCCTGCTGTACCTTCCGGAAGTGCGCGCAGCCGCAGGTCTCGCCGACATCGTTAAAATTTCGCTGAGTGCCTGGGACCAGGCCTCCTTCGAGTGGATCAACCAGCCTCATCCGCAATTGTCTTTCGACCAAATGCTCGAGGGGCAGAAAACATTCCGCGTCCAATTCGGCGGTCAGTTGTGGATGGAGGTGTTCTTAGTCAAAGGAATGAATTCGTCGCCCGAGGAGGTCGAAAAAATCGCGGCTCTGGCGAGGGAGATCGCACCGGATCGCATCCATTTGAACACGGCGGTTCGCCCGCCCGCTGAAGAGTTCGTCACCGCCTTGTCCAATAAGCAGATGGCGGCGCTGATGAACCTGTTTCAACCGACGGCAGAGATCATCGCCGATTTCAGTACGTCCCGTTCAAAGCCCGTGCAGACAACCGCGGCCGCCATTTTGGCGATGTTGAAAAGACGGCCCTGCACGGCCCAGCAGATCGCAGAGGGCTTCGGCCTGCATTTCAATGAGGTGCCGAAATACCTCGGCGGACTGATAAGAGAAAACAAGATCCGGGTGGAACGCAGAAGAGACGAGATATATTACCACGGATGCCGACATCGACATGCGGCGGTCGAACATTCAACAGTCCCACCCCCAGATACGGTTGTACAAGGTCGTGAGAATAAAAAATGAACACCATCAACTATTTGAAAAACCGGTTGATAATCGTTTCCAGCCGTCTCCCTGTATTGCTTGAACAGGCCGCTACGGGACGCTGGCAGACCAAACCAGGCTCCGGCGGCTTGGTGGCGGCCATAGCGCCGATAATGAAAAAGCAAGGCGGCCTCTGGATTGGATGGCCGGGTAAGACGGTAACGGAAGATATGGACATTGAAAACCTTCTGCGCGGCGCGAAGAGGGATTTCGGTTGCACATTCAAAGCGGTACCGCTCACCGCAAAGGAAGTAGCCGGCTTTTGCTACGGCTTTGCCAATGAGATCCTGTGGCCCCTCTTCCACGATCTTCAGTCGCGCTGCTACTTCGCTCCGGGTTACTGGAAGGTGTACCGAAACGTGAATCGCAAATTCGCTGAGGTCGTCTACCGCAACTCTTGCGAAAACGATCACATCTGGGTTCACGATTACCACCTCATCGGAGTCGGACGTGAACTTCGTCATCTTGGGTTGACGTCTAAAGTTGCCTACTTCCTGCATATTCCTTTTCCGCCCCTTGATCTTTTCTTAAAATTACCGTGGTGCTTTCAGATTCTCAACGCACTGCTGGCCTACGATCTTGTGGGATTTCAAACCCAAAGGGACAAACGCAATTTCGTGCAGTGCGTCCGGGCCATGTCAAAAGATGTGCTGGTGCGTGGTGAAGAAAAGGTGAGCACCGCCAAAGTAGATCAGCGCGATGTTCGAATCGGCAGTTTCCCCATCAGCATCGACTTCGATGAGTTCGCCCTGATGGCCGAAAGCACCGAGGTCGACCGACGGGTCGCTGAAATCCAGGTCAATCTGGGCTCGGAAACGAACCGGCGAACCCTTCTATTGGGCGTGGACCGGTTGGACTATATCAAGGGCATCCCCGAGAAGCTGGCGGCGTTCCGGAATACACTGCAGCGTTTCCCACGGCTCCGCAATAAAATCAGTCTCATCCAGATTGTCGTTCCCAGCCGAATGAACATCCCCAAATACCGCGATCTGAAACTGGACATCGATCGGATGGTGAGCGACATCAACGGCAAGTACGCCCAGACTGATTGGGTTCCCATCCACTACATTTTCCGCAGTGTTGACCGCACCGAGCTGATCGCCCTGTACCGTGCCGCCGACATCGCACTGATCACGCCCCTGAAGGACGGCATGAACCTCGTGGCCAAGGAATACTGCGCTGCCAACGTGACCGAAAACGGGGTGTTGATTCTGAGTGAATTCGCCGGTGCCGCCGCCCAACTGCGCGCGGATGCGCTTCTCGTAAACCCCTACGACATCGAAGAAGTTGCCGACATCATCGCCGCCGCCTGCGACATGCCCCTTGCTGAAAGGCGTCGACGCATGCAGATTCTGAGGAAGAAGGTACGCAAATACGACATCTATCGGTGGGTCGATTCCTTTCTGAATGTCGTCTTTGCCCGCGATCAGACGGCCTTCCCGCCGCTGGAAGATTACATTACCAGCGGCTCGCGAAAACTATTATCACAGGCATATATATAATTGATATTCCAAGGATAAAATTTCGAGGATCATACAGATTTCGGGTAAACAGGCCGTTAATGAAAAGCACGAAGAAGGAAGGTGTCAATATGCCTCAAGGAGATGGAAAAGGCCCGGATGGAAAGGGTCGACAATCAGGCAAAGGGCGAGGCCCCTGCGGCCGGAACAGCCAACCGGTCCTATCGCCAGATCAGGGAGGACGACCCGGCGGTCAAAGTGCCGGCCAGGGTAAAGGCCGGGGTG
>JARROL010000045.1:13321-14846 GCA_037383965.1 Desulfobacterales bacterium
CCGGGGTGGCGGCCGCGGACAGGGACGGGGCGGCCGCTCGGGACGTGGTCGCGGTCGTAATCGTTCAACTTAAAGTTAACCCAAACAAGGAGAAAACGATCATGCCAGGATTAAACAGAAGTGGTCCCAGAGGGGCCGGTCCCATGACCGGCGGTCGCCGTGGGATCTGCGGATGCGCGGGAGGTCCAGCCGACCTGCCTGTTTACGACGGCGGTTATGGCTACGGCAAAGGAATGGGAATCAGACGTGGATTCGGCAGGGGACGAGGCCTTGGCGTCGGCCCGGCCTACGGCGGATTTTTGTATCCACCGACGTATGTTACAGGCTATCCGGTAAGCAGAAAAGATGAAATCGAAATGCTCCAGGCCGATGCCGAGGCCATGCAAAAATCCCTGGAAGCCGTCCAGCGAAGAATCGCCGAACTGGAAAAGAACGGATCCCAATAGCAACTGATCCGGGGTACCGGTCCGGCGGGAGTTCCCACCCTATTCACCGCTAACCCGGTCCCCCCTGTCGCCCACTTCCGGCACCGATGCGCATCCCCACGCCACTTGCCCGTGAAAATCACTATCGTCTATGACAATGTTGCCTGGGAGCCGACCCTGACGCCCGACTGGGGATTTGCCTGTCTGGTGGAGACTGCCGGGCAGACCCTCCTGTTCGATACCGGGGCCAGGGGCGACATCCTCCTCGGCAATATGGAAAGGCTCCGCATCGACCCGTCGACCATAAATACGGTCTTCATATCCCACAGCCACTGGGACCATATCGGCGGGCTTGCGGATTTTCTGCGCATTCATCCGGACAAATATCTGCCAGCCGGTGCCGGCCGGGTCGTGGATGTTTGAAGTGGCCCGAAAAAGCGGTTTTCGTTCTAATGTAATCACTGAGTAGCTGTGTGGAACTCATTGGAGGGCGGTATGGAAAATACGTTCTGGACAGCATTGGGTGCCAGTTCGCTGGCGGCACTGGTCACCACGATAGGTATCTATGTTATCCGCTATTTCGATCGATGGGGACAGGAGAACACCACCTATTTCATCAGTTTCGCCGCGGGTGTCCTGATTTCGGTCTCTTTCTTGCACATCATCCCGACGGCATTTTCGATGAACACGAAGGCCTCGATCTATCTATTCACTGGTTATATTAGCTTGCACATTTTTAATCGCTTCATCAATGCCTTTGTCTGTGACAAAAACACCGATGAGCAATGCGGTATTGGTCTTGTACCCATGCTTGGCATCGGTTTTCACTCATTTATCGATGGATTCATCTATGCCATCACATTCACGGTCAGCATCTTCACGGGGCTCCTGGCGGCCACCGGTATGGTTTTGCACGAATTTCCAGAGGGAATCATCACCTACCTGCTGCTGATACGAGGCGGTTTCAGCGAAAGGGGGTCATTTGTCCTAGCGTTTCTGGCCGCTGCGTTGACGACCCCCTTGGGTATGCTCGTGTCGTATCCCTATATCAGTAAAATTAATGAATCACTTCTTGGCGCCTTATTGGCGTTTTCTGCCGG
>JARROL010000046.1:0-23815 GCA_037383965.1 Desulfobacterales bacterium
ACGAAAAGTTGTTGGGACGGGGCCTGAAGGGACGACGCGACAAGGTGATTGTTGCAACCAAGTTCGGTTTCCTTTTCGAGGAAGGAAAAATCGTGGGCCTGGACAGCCGACCGGAGCATATCCGGGAGGCACTGGAAGCTTCCCTGCACCGGCTCGACATGGAGTACATCGATCTGTTCTACCAGCACCGCGTCGATCCAGCGGTGCCGATCGAGGATGTCATCGGTACGCTGGCGGATTTGGTGAGGGAGGGCAAGGTTCGTTTCATCGGTCTTTCCGAGGCGGGGGAGGGCACGATCCGTCGCGCGCATGCGGTCCACCCGATTTCCGTGCTGCAAAGCGAGTATTCCCTGTGGGAGCGCAATCTTGAACCCCGCATCATACCGCTCCTGCAGGAGCTCGGCATCGGCCTGGTGCCGTTCAGTCCGCTTGGCCGCGGTTTTCTGACCGGGACGGTGAAACGCGCCGAGGAATATCCAGAGAACGATTTCCGGCGAGGTGATCCGCGTTGGCAGGGCGCACATTTCGATGCAAATATCCGCGCTACAGCCATCGTTCGTGAAATGGCCGAACAGAAAGGAGCGACGCCGGGACAAGTTGCGCTGGCGTGGCTGCTGCACAAGGGCGAGGATATCGTCCCCATTCCGGGCACGAAGCGGCGCCGCTACCTCGAGGAAAATGTCGCGGCCGCCGCCCTGGCGCTCGATGCCGACGAGATCGAACGGCTTGATGCGGCGCTGCCGCCGGGTGCGACGGCCGGCCCGCGCTACAATGAGCGCATGATGGCGTTCGTCGACCGCTGATCCCAGCACCGCACCTCCGATAAAAGAGATCGACGTTAATGTGACAAAAACGCATCGAAGCGTCCGGTTGCACTCATTTGACAGTCAGACCGCGATGATGGAAAAAGAACCAGCTCAACAGGACGGTGCCGGCGAAGAAAAACAGCAACAGGGCTATTTGCGGAAAAACGCTTTGGGCGCTGCCGTTGCGGGCAAACACGTCGACCAGGGCGTTCAGCCCCCAAGCCAGGGGCGAGAATTGGCTGATCTGCTGCATCAGTTTGGGCATGGCATAGACCGGTACCATAATGCCGCCTATGGCCGCCGCGATGACAACCGATACGGCGCCGAACATGGAAGCCTGCTCGTAGGTCCGAGCGATCGTCCCCAAAAGAATGCCATAGCCCGCTGCGGCCAGAGCGGCGCTGGTGACGACGATGGCGATGGCCAGGGGTGCCGATCCGATCACCAGCTCCGGTGCGCCCAAGAGCGGTAACACGAATTTTCCCACCGCCAGAATGAGGGAAAACTGGATGCAGCAGACCAGCACATAGGCGCAGACTTTTCCGGCCAGAATGGTCAAATAAGAAACCGGTAGACTCATTACGCGCAGCAGAGTGCCTTCCTGCTTTTCCCTGATCAGGGATCCTCCCATCGGCACAACGATAAAGAACATGCCGAAGAGGGCCCAGGCCGGCACGTTTTGCTGAACCGAAGAGGGTCGCTTTCCGGCGCCTCCGGGTGCCGCCTGAAGGGACTCGATGCCCAGCAACCGCTGACGGCCCCACTCCGGGTTCATCGCCGGTAAGGGCTTGCCGACAGTGGCAGTGCTCTGGGGGCCCACGGCCTTTTGCAGAATCTGCCCCACTTGCCGCGGAAATATTTCCGAGACGGCCCTGGCTTTCATCTCCAGTTCCAGGGTGAGCAAAATTATATGGAGGGCGTTGGTCACCGAGGCCCGGAACATTCCCTGCACGAGTGGGTCGAAGAGAACCGTCACACGCGGCATATCGCTGTTTGATCCCGTTGCGGCATCACCAGGGTCAAAGGCCGACATGATCTGCCGGTTGGCCCGTTTTTCTACGGCTTCGGTGGCACCGGCGGGGATGACCACGGCAAACTGAAAATCGCCGTCTTCAACTGCGGCCCGGGCGGTTCTTTCGTCCACCGGTCGCCCGCTCACTTCCTTTGCAATCTCGATGGTGCCCGATTGCTGCAGTTGGTTCTCGATGACCGGTCCCAGCAGTTGGCGGTCCTGGTCGACAAGCAGGACCCGGATGGTGGTTTCGCCCGTGACCTTGAGGATATTTTCCTGCACCAGCGACACCACGATGACGAGTACGGCCGGCATGAGAAACAAGACCAACAGGCCGGCCCTATCCCGGCTGAGAAGCAGCAGTTCCTTGAATATTGCGGCCGGCAGTCGCGTCATAACGGGTCAATCCCTCAGCTGTTTGCCGGTGAGCAACAAAAAAAGCCCTCCCAGGTCGGTACAACCGGGATACCGGGCGGTCAATTCCAACGGCGGACCTTGAACGATAATCTCCCCCTGATCAATGATCGCCACCCGCGAGCACAGCGACTGGGCCTCCTCCATGTAATGGGTGGTGTATATCATCCCGGTTCCCTGCTGATTGAGTCTGGCCAGCATCTCCAGGATCATATTGCGCGATTGCGCGTCGATGCCGACCGTCGGCTCGTCTAAAAACAGCAGTTCGGGTTTGTGCAGAATGCCGGCGGCGATGTTGGCGCGCCGCTTCATGCCGCCGGAAAAGGTGGCCACCCGTTTGCCGGCACTGGCCGTCAGGCCGACGAGGTCAATACATTCTTCGGTGCGGACTTTGAGTTGCTGGCCCTTCAAACCGGCCAGTCGGCCGAAAAAATGAAGATTTTCGCGACAGGTCAGACTCGGATATAGGGCGATTTCCTGAGGCACCAGGCCAAAATGCTTTTTCGCCCGATGGGTCTGTTTGAAAATGTCGATGCCGCAGATTGTCACGGCACCGCTGTCGGGCCGCATCAGGGTGCTCATGATGGATATCGCCGTGGTTTTGCCGGCGCCATTGGGCCCCAACAGACCCAGGGCTTCACCCGCATCGACATGCAGGTCCACATCCCGTAGCGCCGGTGCAGCTTCACCCGGATAGGTTTTGCGCAGCTGTCTTACGACGAGCGGTCGCTCCGGATGTGTCTTCTCCATACGAAAGGCCTTCATTGCGGTTGATTTTCTGGGTCGGGACGTATAAAAAACATTCTTTTAGTGTATATAACCTAAACGCTGCCAATATCGAAGCATAAAAATTTCAAATATGAAGATACTGCTCGTAAACCCACCCAACAGCGGCAAGAGCATCCCCGAAGAAGCCTATGGTATTCGCAACATCAAGATGATCTTCAGGGGTGAGCCCTTGTCTTTAGAAGTCATTGCCGGAAACCTCAACGGTCACGAAGTCCGCATTGCCGATTTGAAGGCCGATCCGGACGCTCTGGGGGATTGTTATGCCGCGCTTCAGCCGGATGTGGTCGGCATTACTGGGGTGACCTGTGAGGCCAATGAGGTCCTGCGCATCGCGGCGGACGTCAAGGGACGTTCCGATCCGGTTGTCGTCGTCGGGGGGCACCATGCCTCCTGCGATCCGCAATACTTCAACCGCGCAGAGGTCGACTATATTGTCGCGGGTCTGGGAAAGCTGAGCTTTCGTGAACTGGTGGACGCGCTTGAACGCGACGGAACAGGCGTCGATATCGCCGGTGTGGCCAAAACCGATCCGGAGCGGCCCCTTTCTTTTCGACCGCGCCGTTACACGACGGCGGATCTGGTCGACGAGGCGGCTCCCCGTTACGATCTGGTCGAACAGCACCGAGACAGTTACGTGATGAGCGGAGTTGGCGGAAAAGCGGGATTCGTGGCCACGGCTTTCGGATGCACCCATCGCTGCCTTTTCTGTTCGATTCCCAACATGACCGGCGGCCGTTACCTGTCCCACGGAGTCGAGGCGGTCTTGCGCGACATGCGTCTGTTGACGGATGTGCCCCTGATCCGTCTGGTTGACGCCAACACTTTCGGTGACGTCAAGATCGCCGAAATGCTGGGCCACCGGATCATCGCGGCCGATCTCAAAAAACATATCGTGGCGGATGTGCGCGCGGATACGGTGGTTCGGCACCCGGAACTCTTCAGGGTCTGGCGACAGGCCGGTCTGGCGGCAGCGGTCATCGGCTTCGAAGAAATCAGTGACGAGCGCCTCGCGCAATGGAACAAGCGCACCGAAGTTGCCACCAATGTCGCGGCAATGGCGATCCTAAAGGATCTCGGCATTAGAATCATCGGTGATTTCATAATTGCGCCGGATTACGCGGCAGCGGATTTCGACCGTCTCGAGCAATTCGTCGAAACCCACGACATCGACCTGCCGCTACCGGCTATCCTGACGCCGATTCCCGGAACGCCGCTCTACGAGAAATGGCAAGCCAAAATCACTATCCACGACTTGGATTATTATACCTTCACCAATGCCGTGATACCGACGCGGATGCCGGAAAAGGAATTTTATCAGGCATATTCCGCCCTTTTGGAAAAATTTATCGGGCATTTAAAACACTGAGGAGAAAGACCTGTAATGGACGTCTTTATCAACGACATCGCCGCATTTCTGCCCAACGATCCCGTCGACAACGATGTCATAGAGGATGTTCTCGGCCGGATCAACAATATTCCCTCGCGGGCCAAGCGGATCGTATTGAGGAACAACAAGATCGAAACACGCTACTATGCGCTTAATCCGTCAACCCGTCGGCTGACCCACAACAACGCCCAGTTGACGGCTGCCGCCATCCGCGGGCTGAAGCCTTATGCCGGCTTCAGCCCCGCAGACATCGAGTGCCTCTGCTGCGGCACGACCGCTCCTGACCTTCTTTTTCCGGGTCATGCTCTTATGGTCCTGGGGGAGTTGGGAATTGATGAATGCGAAGCCGTGACGACCGCCGGCATTTGCATATGCGGCATGACCGCCTTGAAATTCGCTTGCATGAATGTTGCCGCCGGTTTATCGGCCAACGCGGTGGCGACCGGTTCAGAGCTGGCCGCCTCTTTTTTGAGAGCCGATTTCATGACCCCTTATCTTGCCGAAGGCGATCAGACCGATGTGGCCCACCAACCAGTCCGCGCCTTCGACGCCGACTTCCTGCGCTGGATGCTCTCGGACGGCGCCGGGGCGGTATTTTTATCCGATCGTCAGAATCCCGACCGTATTTCGCTGAAAATCGAATGGATCGATCACATCTCCTTCGCCGGTCAGCTCGAAACCTGCATGTATTCGGGCGGCATCAAGGCAGATGGCGGGCGGGCCATCGGCTGGCGGGTTAAAGAGGACATCGATCCAGCATCCCGACCCTACCTGTTTGCCGTGCGGCAGGATATCAAGCTGCTCGACAAGCATATTGTCGGCACCATGGGCAAAGCGCTCTCATCGGTAGTGGCTAAACGCCGGATAACGCCGTCCGACATCGACTGGTTCCTGCCCCATTATTCCTCGGCCTATTTCCGGCCGAAGTTCTACGATGAGATGAAACGGATCGGTTTCCATATCCCTTACGACAAATGGTTTACCAACCTGGCAACAAAGGGCAACACGGGCAGCGCGGCCATCTTTATCATTCTGGAGGAGCTTTTCCACTCGCGGAACCTGCAAAGGGGACAGAAGCTGCTCTGCTTCATACCCGAGAGCGGGCGTTTTTCGCACTGCTTCATGCTCTTGACGGTCGTGTGAACTTCGGTGGCGCAGTCGTGTTTACTTTTTATGTGGTGCTCAGAGCAACCAGGCCAACGTCTCCGGCCAAGCCGAATTTCAGACAGCCGATATGCTGATGGTCTCTCACCTGAGCTGCACGTAAGGGGGTCACTTTCTGCCGCCGGTCACCGGCGATGGCGGTCCCGGCAGGATATCGCTTCCCGGTTTTGAGCATGATCGCGGCCATGGCGATGTCAAATGCCATTCCGACCGGTAGGTTGCCGTAAAGGTGTGCGAAGGAAGCGCATTCCGTGTTTCCCCGCTGGGGAGCCGTTCGGCGGCTGTCCGGATTGACGATTATCATGGCCCCCGGCGGTGCGGCGTCGGGGCTGCCGTTCATGGCCGTGACACCGGCGGAACTGACATGGGCATAGGAAGAATGTTCTTCCGAATCTTTTTCCAGGACGAAGAAAGCGCTCCCCTCGCCGACCGGCGATTGCGTGACGGCGTCATCAGATGGGGGGCCGGATTTTCGTCCAGGCTGCAGATGCTGCGTATAGAAACCCATCGCCCTGCTGAATTCATCCGCCCCGCCTACAAGTACCGAATCGACCCGGTCCTCTTCGAGCCACTGGCAGGCCGTCTGGAATGCCAGAGGAACGGACATGTCGTATTGATTGATTGTAAGCGTCGGGCCGTGTTCGCCGAGAAATGCGGCAATGTGGGCAGCTGCGGCACTGTGGACCGAGTTGGCAAATCGGATGGGTGAACTGCAGGGATCGTCTTCGTCGAGAGTCGTGTTCAGAAAATCAAAGGTGTCGCATGTGGAACCGTAACCGGTGGCGACGACAATTCCCATCCGACCGCGCCGATTTTCGTCCAATCCGGCATCCGCGAGTGCCAGATAGCTTCCAAGGAGCGCCAGTCGCGCGAAGTGATCGATTCTGCGCAGCGCCTTTCGCGGGACAAAAGCAGCCAGCGAAGTGGTGTCCGCCAGAAAACAGGAAACGTCGGCCTGCACGTCTGCCGTGCGGATTTTAAACGTTTTGGCCGGGATGCCGGTGCCCTCTGCCGCCGCCTTTTCGAGGGCCGACACACCGCAACCGAACCCACCCACAACACCGATCCCGGTTATGGTCGTCTTCACCCTCAGTTGCCCTCGAGTCCCAAGACGAGCACCGAGTTGTTGCCGCCGAAGGCCAGGGTATCCGAGATGGCGATGCTGCCGGTGATCGCTGTCGTCTCCGGCACCGGTGATACGGGTAATTTAGGGTCGGGTGTCGAAAACCCTGCGCTCCGTGGGATTTTCCCCTGTTCCAGGCAGGCGACGGTCAAGACGGCATCGATCGCGCCGGCCGCCCCAAGAGTGTGACCGACATAGCCCTTGGTCGAGAAAAACGGCGCCCGCGGAAACACCTGTTGGAATACGTGGGCCTCGATGCGGTCGTTATCCGCCGTACCGGTGCCGTGTGCGTTCACAAATGCCATATCTTCCGGTTGCAGACCGCCGGCTCGCAGGGCCTCCTTGATGGCCAGCCGCAGTCCTTTTCCTTCCGGATGCGGGGTCGTAAAATGGTAGGCGTCACTGGCCGCGCCGTACCCCAACACATAAGCGCGGGGAGACTTGCGCCTCCTGCGGACCAATTCTTCTGTCTCCAGAATCATCACGGCGGCGCCTTCCCCGAGATTCAAGCCGCCGCGGTCGACATCGAAGGGTTTGCAGGGAGTGCGGTCGGAGTTCATGAGCGATATAAAACCGTTGTAGGTGACTTGATACAATTCGTCGACGCCGCCGGCGATAACGGCGTCGCAGATTCCCAGGCGAATCCACGCAGCCGCCAGGCCGATGGCGTCGGCACTGGCGGCGCACGCATTCACCACCGTTTGGCGGGGACCGGAGAGATCGAACTCCCGGGCAATGTGAACGGCTGGATTGCTCAACAAGAACCGATGATCCGGCGTGATAACGGGAATCTCCGCCTGTGAGACGGACTTTCGAAGCGCCCGGTTGCCGATCGATTCGTCTACGGATGATCCGATGCAGACAGCCACCCGTTCGGTGCCCAGCATCCGGCGGTCCAATCCGGCGTCTCTGACAGCCTCCGTCACTGCCATCAACGCCAGTTGGCTGTTGCGCAGCCGGCAGTCGCGCTTGAGAAGGGTTGGATCGAAAAAAGGATCCGGCACTTCGAAAACCGGATAGGGAGGAGACGCGGCAATGGCCAGGCGCGAGGGCGGCGCCGGGTTGCGCTTTCCCTGGAAAAGAAAATCGGTACAGGCCGGCAAATCAAGGCCCGCTGCACACAGGCACCCCATGCCGGTGATGGCGACGGGCCGCAAGCGCCTCATGCGGCCCGTCTTTTTTCGATAAAGGCGGCCAGGGTGTTGATCGACTGAAGGGCCGGCCGCCCCTCTTTCATATCACGAATTACGACCCCGAAATTTTCTTTCACTTGGTAGACGATTTCAATCGCATCGACTGAATCCAGGCCGTACTTTTCACCGAAGAGCGGTTCGTCGTCGGCGATATCCGAGGGTTCGATATCAATGAGGTCGAGTTCGGAGACCAGAATCTTTTTCAGCCTCTCTTTCAGGTCTGTTGTATTCATGGCGAATTTTTATTCCGGTTCGGCATGAAAAATGGTTTTAGGAAACAACGGTTCTCAGCTCCTTGTAGACGTGCTCTTCCTGCGTTGCGCAATCTCTCAGAATGGCCGCCATAGCCGGGTAGGTTTCCGTTTGAGAGGCGCGGCTTTTGCAGATGCGTGAACCGATAAGGGCGAAATCGCGCCACCGGTCGCCGATGATCGTCATTTTCTGTGAGAGATCCAGCAACCGTTTTTCGTCAAGTATGGCCGCGCTTTCCTGCAGAAACGCCGCATAGAGGAAACGGAAGCCGGCGCCGCCGGTGCCGATTTCCTCCTGCATGCGGATGACCTGACCGAGATTCAAGGCCGCTTTCTCTTCGCCCAGCTTTTGGGGCCAGCGTTCCACTTTATCGGCCAGGTAGCGGATGCCCTTCACGCCGATGAACCGCACAGGTGCTCTGGTCATGGCATTGCACACGGCCCTGATTCCTTTGACGATCGAACCGCGCAAGTCGATCTTGTCGGGAATCGAGGTAACGTAGTACATCTTGCCTTTGGGCGGCAAGGGGCCCCGGGCAAACCGGGCCTTCCTCAGATCTTTCTCGGGACAGGTGACCGGCTCCGGAAATACCGGATCACTGATCAGATAATCTCCGTTGCTGCGGCCATAGGCGACCAGGTTGTGCATGTTGAAATGAAAGCGGTAGCGCCGTGGAAAATAGGTGAGCCAATATGCGCCGGTTCGACATGCGACCGGCGTTTGTTGTTCGAGTTTGCGGTCCAATGCCGCCATGGCGTTTTGGGGGTCGCGAAATTTTTCCCATTTGATTTTTACGTTCAGTCGGCCGGCAACCCGATCGATGATTCGGCCGTTACCGGTGCGAAACGTCGTCAGAGGCAGATTGTTGAGCCGGATAAACGGGAAATAACCGAAAAAAAGTCCGCCGCCGATTCCGAAAGCCAGCGGTTCGCTGAGAGCCATTCCATAATGCGACAATAAATTGGAGGTCACACCGGACTCGCAGTGCGCCGCTTGCCGGTGTCTGAAGGGGATTCTTATATCGGTGTCAGTCCTCATGGAACGATGACTCCAAGTTGGCCGGAAATTTTTGGAGAGCGTCGGGGGAGATGCCGAAGATATCGGCATAGCGCTTCAACATGTTGCGGTCGAGACGCCTGAATCCGGCCGGCTTCAGGTGGCGGCGCACCCGCCAGCGAGACAGCCCTGCATAGCTGGCCAACAAACCGACGTTCATCAGGTTTCGGGCCATGTGATAAGCCAGAGGACTGCGCTTGCCAGCCTGAATCTGCTCGATTTCCGATGTGATCTCTTTCCGGATCAGCTCCCAGGCCTGCTGATTGGCAATATTCTTCGGTTCCCACCCCAGGCTGGGGGCCTGGACATAGCTGCCATCTTCATCGACCGCATAGGTGATTTCCGACTGTCCCTGGTTGAGGCCGACATCCTGAGGCACATCTTTTTTTAACATAATAATACCCGCACCGATCGCCGTTTCCATAATTCAGCGGGGTTAAGGATATTGCGAAAATTCGGCGTCTTGTCAATCCTTATTCGGCAATTGGGATGGCACCGAAAAAAATCGAAAGACGGAAAAAGGGGATAGGGACTATTTTTCGCCGCAGACGATGACCTCGTCGTGGCGCCAGATTCCAAGGATGCTCAACCGCTCGATGTCGGCATAGTAGACTGTTTTCAACCCGTGTCTTTTGGCAATTTCGCCGATCGCATTGGAATTGAACTCGGCATAGATGCCGTAACCGGAGAACGGTTCCTTGATGCGAACGACTTTTCCACTGCTGGTGTCGACGGCGGCCGGTGTTTGGTTGAGATCGGTCGTTAGTGGGAACTTGACACGGGTGTACACCGCACCGACAAGAATGGCATGGCCGTTTTTAACGACGGCGCCGCACCCGGTCGCCACAAGCGCGACAAATGCCGCCAGACACGCCCAGCCTGTCAATTTGCTGCCAAGCACCTTGGACTCCTCCGTCCGGATCAAGCCCCAACCTTTCGGCACCATTCATCCACTTCAATCCCCGTAAACCACGATACGCCAGCGGGTGTATAGGCCGAAGAGAACCTGCAGGACTTCCTGGTCAGCATGCTGCATCACCGTGATTTGGCCGTTTTTAGCGGCAGCGGTATAACTGGCGTCACCCCAAGCCACCAACCAAAAAAGGCTGTAAGCCTCGGCCGTGCCGGTTTTCGACCCGAGTTGGGTTCGGTTGAGATCGGTGTCATAGGGCGTCCGTATATTGACGTAAGCGCAGCCGTAGACAACCAGAAGCACCAGACCTGTCATTAAAACGGCTGTTCGAAGGCTCACACCCGCCTCTCCTGAAAGGGTTGCTGATACGAAACGGTGACGCGTTTCACCGGATATTGCCAGGAACGGACATATTAGGGGGATGGCATTATGTGTATCAGCTTTACATTAAAGGCGTACCGGGTCAAGGGCAATTTTTGCTGCTCGAGAATGGTTTGGACCAAAGTTGACATGGGTGCGGGTTTCACTGATACTATGGTTTTTTAGAAAAGTTTTTGGTAGGGCAAGAGGCAGGCGACTGCTGTAAGATGCCGACGAACTTTTTCACAGGCCAAAACTTTTTCTCAAAGATCATTTCTTTGATGGCACCCTATTCAAATTTAGCGCAGGTCATATGGCTGGGATGAAAAAAACCAACGTTATTTTATTCCAATCGCGGGCACGCATTCAGAAAAAAGCCCAAGTTTACCTCGAAGATCCGCAACGATTCCTTGAAGAACGGGAGCAAGCCGTGCCGCTGTTGCTCAAAGCGCTCAAACATGCCAATCGCGGTCTTAAAAGTCGGATTGTTCTGCTGTTGGGTGGATTTGCCGGTGAGGATATCGTTTGGCCGCTTTACCGGCTGCTGACCGACCCGGGCGAAGACGAAGAAGTGCGCCACGACGCCGCTATCCAGTTGAGCGTGACCGGCTCATTTCTAAGGCAGCCGCAAGCGCTTATCGACCAACTGGTGGCCGCCCTGAAAAACACCGATCCGACCGTGCGGGCCGCAGCCGCATTTGCACTGGGGTGGCGCGGCAATGCCGCAGCCGCCATTCCCCTGATCGAACTCTTGTACGACCCGGATGTGCAGGTTCAGCAGGCGGCGGTCAACGCTTTGTCGAACCTTCAGGATGACCGGATACTCGGCCTTCTGCTCGACCGGCTGAACCACGCCTCCCTTGAGCAGAGACGCAGCATTCTTTACAACCTATGGCGTTTTTCGGACCGTCTGGAAAAGGTGACCGAGGTCTACCTGCGCATTTTGGACCACACGGAAGACGAACTGCGGGTCGACGCCCTGGTCCTGCTCGGGATGATCGGTGGTATGAAGCACCACCTGCCGGCTTACCGCAAGCTCCTCAAGGATACGAACGCACGCATCCGCGAGCTGGCTTACAAGGAAATGGCCGGTCTCACGCCACAGGAATTGGTTGCGTTCAGAAGTGACATCGAAGCCGGTCTGTCCGATCCGGAAGCAAAGGTTAAACGGGCGGCCCTGAAGGCTTTCCAAAAGATGCCGCCGTAGCTTTGGAGATTCATAAGAATGCGATTGGGGCGCGCAAAAACGAAAAAGGAGATCTTAAAGGCGGTGTCCTTGGCGGATTGGTCGTGAACAAAAGGGTCAGGTCCTCATTTTTGACGATATCATGATAATTTGATTTATGCCATTCCGACCGGTTTTGTTGCGAAAGATCGAAATATGCTTTATGTTCCCGTGCTTTCACGTTTAGGAATATAGCAATGATCATCTCAAAGATAAACCACATCACCGATAACGACGAATTGCTTAAGTCATCTTTGAGGCGGTTTTCGGTCAGAAGAAAGTTCATGTAGTGAAATCCACTGATAAATTATCCCACGGAAAACTCATCCTTTTGAGCGCCGCATTTTTGATTCTTTTTGACAATCTTTCTTTTTTTATAAAATTTACAGATGATTATCCAGTTACCCCGACCAACCTTATCTATCTTTGTTCTGTGTGCGTCGTGTTGGCAAGTCTTTTGATCTTGTTGTTTACCCTTTTTAGTTCCAGATATACGACCAAACCGATCTTAATTCTCATACTGTTTTTGTCATCCATTGCCAGTTATTTCATGAATAACTACAGCATCGTTATCGACAGCAGTATGATTCAGAACATCGTTCAGACGAATGTCCAGGAGTCCATGGAACTCTTCAGCTTCAAGCTGATTTTATATTTGTTGTTTCTCGGGGTCTTGCCATCCATATTTATCTACAAAGTGGACCTAAAATACGGTTCGTTCAGAAAAGAGCTCCTCGCAAAACTGAAAATAATTGGAATTTCATTCATCATAATTATTTTTGTACTTTTAACGTTCAGCAAATTTTACGCGTCTTTCTTCAGAGAACACAAACCTTTAAAATACTACATAAATCCAACGGGATATCTATTAGCTGTCGGCAAATATCTTAAACACAATTATGGCACAGGTCAAGCAGTCCTGAAGCCTATTGGTACCGATGCAACAATAGAACCGACCGATGCTGATAGAGAGTTAATTATATTGGTCGTCGGCGAGGCGGTCAGAGCCGATCATCTGACGCTCAATGGTTATCCAAGACCCGAGATGTATTCGTGTGGAACATCGACAGCGGTATCGGTACCCTGCATGTTTTCGATTTTCACCAGGGACGATTATAGTGACAACAACATGAAGTCACAAGAAAACTTACTTGACGTCCTGCATCATGCCGGAGTGAACATTTTATGGAGAGACAACAATTCGGATTCGAAAGGTACCGCCCTGAGAGTGCCCTACGAAGATTACAAGAGTCCGAACCGCAATCCAATCTGTGATATCGAATGCAGAGATGAGGGAATGCTAGTGGGGTTACAAGAACATATAGATAGGATAAAATATGGAGATATTTTGATCGTACTGCACCAAATGGGCAATCATGGCCCGGCCTACTTCAAGAGGTACCCCAAAGAGTTCGAAAAATTCACCCCGGTTTGCAAGACCAACCAGCTGGAAGAATGCTCCCGTGAGGAAATTGGAAATGCGTATGATAATGCCGTCTTGTACACAGACTACTTTTTATCGAAAGTGATAAGCCTTCTCAAACAAAACGAAAAAAGTTTTGAATCTGCCATGGTGTATATCAGTGACCACGGACAATCGCTCGGTGAAAACAACTTGTACTTGCATGGCTTGCCGTATTTTATGGCTCCGGATAGCCAAAAGCATGTCGGTGCAGTCATGTGGTTCGGAAACAGTTTTAAAATAGACAAAAAAGCACTGAAAGAAAAATCCACAGAGACATTTTCCCAGGATTATCTTTTCCACACAATTTTAGGATTGCTGGAAGTCGACACATCCATATACGATAAAACCCTGGATATTCTAAGTAATAATAACCAGAGCTATTGAAATGGAACTCGCACTCCTTGGCGTTGATGAATACGCGAAGGGACTTTCACGCTCTATTCATTTAAACCCGGTCAGGGCGGAGCCGGTTGAAACGCCGGCGGGATATGAGTGGTCGAGTTGTCGATTTTTCATCGGCGCGAAAAAACCGCCTCACTGGTTATATAGAGATTTTATTCTTGGACATTTCGGAGATGAAGCTTCAACTGCACAAAAAAGGTATCGCAGCTTTGTAAATGCAATTGCAAACGAGGCACATGGCAACCCATTGAATGAGGTGGTGAGTTCCACACTGCTTGGCAGTCCGGAATTTATAGCCTTTATAAAGGATAATTTCTTATCGAACCAAAAACCCGATAAAAAACTTCCGGCTTTAAATGAGTTGGTTGAAAAGATACCCAATAGGTAATTAAATACGGGTAATATGTTACGGAAGATGTCATTTTGAAAAAGGATTCTCACTTGACCTATGACCCATTATCTACTTTTATGACCGGTAATGGGTGGAGGTTGTTGTCATTTAGGCAAAAAATGGATTTTGGCGTCTTGAAGTGGAGGAGGGCGCAAAGACTTTCATAACAACAAATTGGAATGTCTTCGGGAGCTTGGTGAAACCGGGCTGAGAGGGACCCTGAAAATGAACGCGAAAGGGGCCGACCGTCGAACCTGATCCGGGTAATCCCGGTGGAGGAAAGTGACAGGATATGAGCCGACCTTCATCGAGTCGGCTTTTTTTATGCCTTTATCCGAATGGGCACAATGAGCAGAAAGCGCGGTGCGGATGGACATCAAACCGGTCAAAATTGAAGATAGAAATCTTGGCGGACTCGATTACTTTTTGCTGTGGGCCGGTGTGGGGATATCACTGGCTGAAATCTGGGCCGGCGGCTTTCTGGCACCCATGGGATTCTGGGCCGGGTTTTGGGCCATTTTTCTGGGACATGTCATCGGCAACACCTTTATGACCCTTGGCGGCGTCATCGGATCGGACCACGGGATCATGTCGATGGTTGCGGTGCGACCGGCCTTCGGCATTCGCGGTTCCAACCTGGCGGCGCTCCTGAACATCATCCAGCTGATCGGCTGGGCATCGATCATGCTGATCATCGGCGGCCGCGCCGGTGCCATGTTGGGTCAGGCCGCCGGGGGGCTGTTGGCCACCGATCATTTCTGGATTGTGGCGATCGGAATCGGGACTTTGTTGTGGGCGCTTTACACCGGAAAGCCGATCTGGAAATTTTTGCAAACGGCTGCAGTGATCGCCCTGCTGCTGGTGATCATTCTGATGACGTGGGTGTCGGTCGGAGAATTCGGAGACAAGGTTTTTTCCACCAAACCGCAGGGGATGCCTTTTATGATCGGCCTCGATCTCGTGATCGCCATGCCGATCTCATGGATGCCCCTGGTGGCCGACTACGCGCGCTTCGCCAAAAAAACCGCCCCGGCTTTCTGGAACACCTGGTGGGGGTACTTTCTCATCTCCTCCTGGATGTACCTGCTGGGGTTGACGGCAACGCTGGCGACGGGTGCAAGCGATCCGGCAGCCTTGATTTTGCAGGTTATGGGCCGCATCGGACTGGCGCTGCCGGCTCTGGTCATGGTGATCTTTTCGAGCATAACCTCCGATTTTCCGGATGTCTATTCGGCTACCTGCTCGCTGTTGAACATAACCAGGCGGATCGGTGCGACGACCATCATGTGGGGGGCCGGGGTTCTCGCCATCCTGGTGGCGTTGGTTTTCCCGATGGAGCAATACGAGAATTTTCTGCTCTTTATCGGGTCCATGTTCGTGCCGCTCTTCGGCGTTGTTCTAACGGATTATTTTCTGATCCGCGGTCGGCGGCTGGATCTCGAAGCCCTCTACGCCGTCGGGGGCGGTTTTTGGTACAGCGGCGGCTTCAACATGATCGCCATCGCCGCCTGGTTTGGCGGCTTTGCTCTCTACTGGCTGACCGTCAAGCTGACGACCCTCGGCGGCTCACTGCCGTCGATTATTTTTGCGGGGCTTGTCTACCTTATTCTGACGCGCTGGCAGGCCAAGATCAGGTCGGCGTGAAAGAGAGCGCCGCCTCACTTGCACTGCGCTTCAATCGCCGCCATCTTTTCATCGAATAAGCGTGTTTTTTCGTCCAGCACCTCAGTTTGTCTTTCGAGATCCTCAAAAAGGCCGTCGATGGCCGTCCGGCAGGCATGAATGGCCTGTGAAAGCGCCGCGATTCGAGTTCCATCGCCGATCTGGCTGGCGCTCTGCATGTCTCTTGTGAGTGCATCGAGCCGCTTTTCATTGGCGTCGATCTCATTTTCGATCCGGGTGGCTTCACGCTCGATCGGCCGCATGATACGGGCGCGTTCCGTCAGCAATTCGGAACGGCGACGGCGCAGTTCCTTTTTGTTGATCTTTTCCGGTTTCCACTCGGCCGGGGCACTGCTATCGGACCCCGGGTCGGCCGATACCTCTTCCTGCCAGCCGCCTTTTTCCAGGAACCGTTGATAGCTGCCGTCGAAGATCTCGATGCCTTCTGATTGAAACACCACCAGACGCATGGCCAGAGCGTGCAGAAACATTTCGTTGTGCGTCACCATGACCACCGCGCCCTCGAAATTGTCGAGCGCGGCCAGCAGGGCGTCACAGGATTCCATGTCGAGATGATTGGTCGGCTCGTCCAGCAGAAGGAGATTGACCGGTGTGGCCAGCAGTTTACCGAGCATAACGCGGCTTTTTTCGCCGCCGGACAACACACCGATTTTTTTCAAGGCGTCGTCGCCCTCGAACATCATCGCCCCGCAGATGTTGCGGGCTGCTTGCCGACTGATGTTCGGATTGGCATAAAGTAATTCTTCCTCTACGGTGCGGTCGTCCACCAGGGTTTTCAAATTAGTCTGCTCGAAGGAGCCGATCGTCACGTTCGGGTTGTAATTGATTTTGCCTGCCTGCGGTCGGAGGGAGCCGTCCAGAAGCCTGAGAAGCGTGGTCTTGCCGCGGCCGTTGCGCCCGACGATGCATATCCGGTCGTTTTTTGCGATGGTGAGGCTGAAGCTTCGGATCAACGGGGTTGGATTGTGGTACGTAAAGGAAAGTTTTTGAGCGGCCAACATCTGCCTGCCGGGAAACGGTCGACTGCGAAAAGAAAAACCGAGAGTTTTGATTTTTTCGAGCTTCTCGTGTTTTTCCATCTTTTGGAGGGTCTTGATGCGCGATTGTACCATATTTGCCAGGCGGGCCTTGGCGCGGAAACGGGTGATGAAAAGTTCGATGTCCTTGCGACGCCGTTCGTCGTTGACCCTGGTTTTTTCGTAAACCTCCTCATCCTGGGCGATTTGGACGTAATATTTATCGGTACCGCCGCTGATCTTACGCAATTTCTGCCGGTGAATGCCCATGGTGTGAGTGACGATACTGTCCATGAAACTGCGGTCATGAGTGATCAGCATCAGCTCGCGCGGCCATGTCAGGAAAAAGCGCTCCACCCAACGGATAGAGGTGATGTCCAGGTAGTTGGTCGGCTCATCGAGCAGGATCAGATCGGGTTCGGCCACCAGCGCCTTCGCCAGATTGAGACGCACCTGGTAACCGCCCGAGAACTCTTCCGGGTGCCGCTGCATGTCCTTTTCCGAAAAACCGAGGCCGGCCAGGATCTTTTCAGCCCGCCAGATCTGGTCACGTTCGTGGGAGGGCAAACCAGCGGCGGCTTCGTTAAGAACTGTCTCCTGGCTAAAGTCGATGGCCTGCCGGACATGGACGATACGGTAAGCTTTGGGGATGTTGACAAAACCCTCGTCAGGCTCTTCCTCGCCGCTGATGATTCGAAAAAGCGTGGTTTTGCCGTGACCGTTTCGTCCGACGAGCCCGAGGCGTTCACGGGGATTGAGCTGAAAAGCGACGGTTTCGAACAGGATGTGATCACCAAACCGTTTTGAGAGATTTTCGACGCTGATCATAATGCCGCAGTATCGTTAAATCGTGGATGGACACTGACCAAACAAAAAGTCTGAACGGGCCTGGAACTGCCGATTTCAAGCCCAACGAATCAGGCCCATGATAACGCGTCACGAGCCGCTCTTCAACCTTTGCCGCTCGTTCAAAAATGACATCACATTGTATGCAGTATCGACACCGGATCATCAAAGTGATCCGAAATCTTTGACCATTGCTTTCTTGACATAGATAAGCCATCAATATATATTCACATATTTTATTTTTTCGTGAATCCTTAAAAACGGGCAGGAACCCTTATTGATGAACCGATCAGAAATCATTGCGTCGCCGCTGGCGGCCCTTGGCCGTTACGCGATCGATCTGGTGCGGGCGATGGGCTCCATCATGATTTTTTTCATCAAAGGGTTCGCCCTGATTTTCTCTCTTCCGACCATCCTCTCGAAAACAGCTCAGCAGGTATACTTTATCGGTTCGAAGTCGATTTTCGTTATCTGCCTGACCGGTGCCTTTACCGGCATGGTCCTGGGTTTGCAGGGCTATTACGTTCTGGTCAAATACGGCTCCACCGGTTCACTCGGATCGGCCGTGGCCCTGACCTTGGTGCGTGAAATGGGCCCGGTCCTAACGGCCATCATGGTCATTGCCCGGGCCGGTTCAGCCATGTCGGCCGAAATCGGTATTATGAGGATTTCCGAGCAGATCGATGCCTTAGAGACGATGAGCATCAATCCGGTCCAGTTTCTTGTCAGCCCGCGAATTACCGCTGCGCTGGTCAGCTTTCCCCTGTTGACCGCGCTTTTCGATGTTATCGGCATTTTCGGCGGCTACCTGACGGGCTCGATTTTGCTGGGGCTCAGTCCGGGGATCTATTTTTCGCGGGTCGAATCGAGCGTCAATATGGTGGACGTGAATGGAGGGCTCATCAAATCGATCGTATTTGCCGTTGTGGTCATCACCATCTGTTGCTATCAGGGGTACTATACCCATCGCCGATCGGACGGTCAGGGAGCAAAAGGTGTCAGTCTCTCGACCACCTCGGCCGTGGTCCAATCCTGCGTGTTGATCCTGGTCACCGATTACGTGCTGACCTCTTTTTTGCTGTGAGAAAATCTATGGACCAACCGCTGATTCAGTTCAAAGACGTCCACAAGCATTTTGGAGACAAACGGGTCCTGGACGGCATCAATTTGAACATTTACGCCGGTCAGATTACCTCGATTATCGGCAAGAGCGGGGTCGGCAAGAGCGTCCTCCTGAAGCACATGATCGGCCTTATCCGGCAGGATTCGGGGGATATATTATTCAATGGTAAGCCGCTGGTTGCACTCAGGAAGAAAGAGCGGGAAGCCTTGAAAAAGAAATTCAGCTACATGTTCCAGGGAACCGCTCTTTTTGATTCGATGACCGTGTTCGAGAATGTTTCCCTGCCGCTTAAGGAAAAATCATCGCTGCGGAGGGAAGAAATTGGGCGTCGGGTGCAGGAGAAGATGGAGCAGCTCGACCTGCACGCGATCGACGATGAGTATCCATCGCAGCTCTCGGGCGGTATGAAGAAACGCGTGGCCTTGGCACGGGCCCTGGTCACCAATCCGGAGATCGTTCTTTTCGATGAACCGACGACCGGGCTCGATCCGATCCGAAAGAGCGTGGTCCACGGCATGATTGCGGATTACCAGAAACGCTTCGGGTTTACGGGGGTCATCGTCAGCCACGAAATTCCCGACATCTTTTATATCTCCCAACGCATCGCCATGTTGGAAGACGGCCGGATACTTTTCGAAGGCACGCCAGAGGATATCCAGCACACGGAAGAACCGGTGATACGGCAATTTATCACCGGGCTCGAAAGCCAACGTGACGAGCTCACCGGCTTGGCCTCCCAGCAAGCCGGTGATCGCAAGTTCCGCGAGGAAATGATGCGGCTGCAGAGCCACCAGATTGCATTTTCAATGGTGCTCCTGACGGTCCAGAACATCGACCAGATCAACGAAACTCTGGGACGCAAGGCCGGACAGACGGCATTGAAAAATTTCGCTCTCCAACTGCAGCGGCACATCCGGATCACCGACACCTGTTCGCGCTACGGGCTGAACAAGATCCTGCTGGTTCTGTCCAATACGACCAGGGAGCAGGCCCGGGCCTTCTGCGCCAAGCTCGGCCGGGAAATCAAGGGAGAAACGATTATGGCATTCCTGCCCCAGCCGGACGTCTGTTTTACGGTCGGCGTCGGTATTGTCGAGGTCCAGCGCGGCAGTACGATCGAGAGCATCCTGGCGGCGGCCGAAGCCGACCAGGAAAAAATGTATGAATTCCGTGTCTGCTCGTAACAGGAGGAAACATGAAAAAGTGGTCCGTTGAAGTGGCGGTGGGTCTGTTCGTGCTCATCGGCATCGCCTGCGTCGGGTATCTGACCATTCGCCTCGGCAAAATGGAAATCATCGGTGACAATTACTACACCGTTTCAGCCCGTTTTCAATCGATCGCGGGCTTGAAGGCCGGTTCCGAAGTGGAACTGGCAGGCGTCCCGGTCGGTCAGGTCGAGGGGTTTTCGCTGGACCAGGAGCGCTGGATGGCGGTGGTCCAGATGAAGATTATGAAATCAATCGTTTTGACCGAGGACGTCATCGCTTCAATCAAGACCGCCGGGCTCATCGGCGACAAATACATCAAGCTGTCCCCCGGAGTGTCGGATGTGCCGCTCAAACCGGGTGGCATGATAATCGAAACCGAATCGGCATTGGATATCGAGGAGCTGATCAGCAAATTTGTTTTCGGGAAAGTATGATACTTGGGCACGATAGCCCGAACGAAAGAAGGAGGCGCTCGTGAAAAGAATCCTCTGGGTTGCGGTCCTGCTCCTGGTTGCAATTATTTCGGCGGTGAAGGCCGAACAGCCGATTGAGGCTTTGAAAGGACCTATTGACGAGGTTGTGCAGATTCTCGAGGATCCGCAGTATGAGGATCCGGCCCGGCGTGGCGACCTACGGGGGAAGATCCGTTCGGTGACGAACCCCATGTTCGATTTCGAATTGATCGCCAAGCGAGCCACTGGTCGATATCACTGGGAAAACAGCTTCACCTCGCAGCAGCGACAGGAATTTACGGACCTTTTTGCTGAATTTCTCGGCAACAACTACCTTACCCAAATAAGCGGAACCGTCAAAGGCCTGAAGGTCGAGTATATCGACGAAACGTTGGATGACTCTGGAAAAAGGGCCAGGGTCAGAACCAAAGTTCCCGGCGACAACGGTGACGTTGCCGTCGAGTACAGTATGTGGCTCAGGGATGGTAACTGGAAAATTTATGACGTCTATGTCGAAGGCGTCAGTTTGGTACAAAACTATCAGTCCCAGTTTCGCAGCCTTTTCGAAAAAGAATCGGCCGCCCAGGTCATCGACCGGCTCAAGCAGAAGATCAAAGATCAGGTAGAGCAGGAAAAAACCAGTGGGTAAAGGATGCCCATCCACTCAAAGGACTGACTGGCGTATGCATAATCTGAAGCCTGTCCTGACTTCTGTCTGCTTTCTCCTGGTAGCTTTTTGGGGGGTCAACACCCACGCCGGCGGGGCGCAGCTAAACCCCGTTGCAAAGGAAGCGCGGGCGGCAGAACCCGCGGCGTCGGAGCAGACGCCAACGAAGGAAAGTCCTGCCGAAGACTTGGCGCCGACGAAAGGCGACGACGCTGAATTTAAGGACGAGTTTGACTTCCCAGAGGGTGAGGCATCCGTCTCCCCGGTCCGGGTCGCGGATCCGCTGGCCCCGATCAACCGCTTTACCTTTCAGGTTAACGACAAGCTGTACTTCTGGCTGCTTAAACCCGCAGCCCAGGGATACAATTTCGTGATACCGAAAGATTTTCGCCTTTGCATCAGCAATTTCTTCAGCAACGTGTTGACGCCGGTGCGTCTGGCGAACTGTTTACTACAAGGTAAATTTAAAAATGCCGGAACGGAAGTGGCTCGGTTTTTTGTCAACACCACCTTCGGTATTCTGGGTTTAGGCGATCCCGGCAAGGTCGTCTTCAACATGGACATCAGCGACGAAGATCTTGGGCAGACCCTGGGGCGCTGGGGTTTCGGCAATGGCTTCTACATCGTCTGGCCGGTTGTCGGTCCTTCTACCATCCGGGAATCGGTCGGCTTCTTTGGAGATTTGTGGGTTAATCCAATCGGGTACCTGGAGCCTGCTGCTGCCGCAGTCGGTGTCGGCGCTTATCGCCGGTTCAACGATCTGTCTTTTCGTCTCGGTGAATACGAGGCCGTCAAGGCGGCCGCCATCGAACCCTATACGGCCGTCCGGGACGGATACATCCAGTTCAGAAACTCACTCGTCGACAAGTAAGCGAACCAGGCCGCCGACTGTTCGCGGCTTACCACCTGGAGCAGTTTCGCCGTCCTATCCGTTCTCTGACGGCGGGTGAATTCCTGCCGTTCCCTGTTCAATGAAACGACCCCGCTCTCTCTGCCGAGCTTTGCCTAATGCCCATCCTCGATTTCATGCAAGGCACTGATATGTTTCCGACCCAGAAATGTGCCACTTTTTGCAAGTTCCAGGAAATCAGCGGCATTGCGCGGAGGCATACTTCTGTATACCGCACAAGCGATTCCGCCGATTGACGCCGAAATTACGGAAAAGAGCCATTTATGGATGGAAATTTGTCTCACTTTCACCTTGACAAAATGGCCGGTTTCCATAAGCTATGGCTCTAAATTCGAAAAGCCTCAACGCAATGACATTACAAGAGGAGCATGTATGAAGGTATTGGTCAGCGACAATCTGGGGGAAATCGGTGTTCGAACGATGCAGGAAGCAGGTGGAATAGAGGTGGATGTCAAAACAGGCCTGTCTCCCGAAGAAATCAAGGCCATCATCGGTCAATACGATGCCTTGGTGATCCGCAGTGCCACCAAGGTAACCGAAGATCTCCTCGAGGCGGCTGTGAGATTAAAGGTTGTCGGCCGGGCCGGCATCGGGTTGGACAATGTCGATATTCAGGCGGCCACCAAAAGAGGTGTGGTCGTCATGAACACCCCGACCGGCAACGTCATCACGACGGCCGAGCACACCATCGCCATGATCATGTCCCTGAGCCGCAATATTCCGGTCGGCACCGCCACGCTCAAAGCCGGCCAGTGGGAGAAAAAACGCTTGCAAGGCCGGGAAGTTTTCAACAAGTGGCTGGGTGTCATCGGTTTCGGAAAGATCGGATCGATCGTTGCCGATCGCGCCCGCGGGCTCAAGATGCGCGTGATGGTCCATGATCCTTTCGTTGCGCCTGAACAGATAGAGAAGGCCGGTTTTAAAAGCGTCGGCCTGGAGGAACTTTACCGCACGGCCGACTACATCACCGTGCACGTTCCCAAAGTAAAGGGCACCGAAAAACTGATCGATCGTGCGGCATTTGCCCAGATGAAGGAAGGGGTGATGATCATTAACTGCGCTCGTGGAGGAATCCTGGACGAAGAGGCGCTCAACGAAGCCCTGGCTTCCGGCAAGGTCGCCGGTGCCGCCCTGGATGTCTTCGAGAGGGAACCGCCGGGCGCCTGCGGGCTCTTCTGCCATGAGCGGGTTATTTGTACGCCGCACCTGGGCGCGTCGACGCTGGAAGCCCAGACGAATGTTGCCGTTGCCATCGCCGAGCAGATCATCGCCTACATGAAAGACGGTACGATCGTCAATGCGGTCAATGTGCCGTCCATTACCGGTGAGTTGCTGAAGAAACTGGGACCCTACCTTGCATTGGCCGACAGCATCGGCCTGCTCCAAGCCCAGCTTTCCAGAGGCCCGGTCAAAAAGGTGGAGATCATCTACGAGGGTGATTTCAATGGTCTTGACCTGTCGCCGGTGACCATGGCGATACTCAGGGGGCTGCTGACCCCTATGGTCAGGGATGCCGTGAATTTCGTCAATTCACCGGTGATTGCAAAGGAGATGGGCATAAAGGTCATCGAGAGCACCAGTGCCGAATCGGACCATTTCATTAACTTGATCTCGGTGCGGGTATCCACCACCGACATGACGACCACGGTCGCCGGAACGATTTACGGCAAACGCGACCCGCGGATCGTGCAGATAGACAGCTTCGGGCTCGAACTGGTCCCGGAAGGCCATCTGGCTTTGATCTACAATGAGGACAAACCGGGTGCGATCGGCAGCATCGGCACGACCCTCGGCCGACACGATATCAACATCAGCCGTATGCAGGTCGGCCAGGATCAGGACGGCGAAAACAATATTATCTTTATCAGAACTGACACACTGATTCCGGATGACGTCCTGGCGGAACTGCGGGACTTGCCGCAGGTCAGAACGGTGACACCGATCGAGTTCTGACCGAT
>JARROL010000047.1:0-22506 GCA_037383965.1 Desulfobacterales bacterium
AACAGGGCATTCGGGATACCGTCCGTCAGTGGGCACCGCTGGATAATCAGGAGATTTCGGCATAAAAAGCACTCCTCTTCCGGCAGCGGTTCTCGGTAACTCCTGCTTGAAGCCGCTTACCCGCTGGCGTCTACAGGGATTTCATTTGCACAGTAATTTGTTGCTCACACTGATTGGCGATCATAGGGTGTCAATCGGTCGGCGTCAAGCCGCCATGATTCGTTCCCGGGTCTTCTTCCTTGAATCCGGCGACAAAAGCGCTCAACCCAACGCTTGACAGGCCGAAGGGGTCTGCGTATGCTCCCGCATGCAGCCGTGCGAAGAAAAGGCTGTCGGCACGGTAGGGGTGCTGATGTTTCAACACAAAAAACCGCGCGAAACCCAGCATCTCCGCACGAACCATCGCCAATGAGAGGCTCCCCATGCCCTTACGCTCCAAGCTGCCCCAGGTCGGCGTAACGATATTTACCACCATGACCCAACTGGCCAATCAACACGGCGCCTGCAACCTTTCTCAGGGATTTCCCGATTTCGACGTGCCTTCCGGATTGATGGAACTGGTGGAAAAACACATGCGCGACGGCCACAATCAGTACGCCCCCATGCAGGGAGTGGCACTCTTAAGGGAGAAGATTGCCGAGAAGGTCTTCGATCTATACGGGGCCCGGGTCAACCCCGAAACGGATATTACCGTGACCTCAGGCGCCACGGAAGCGTTATTTGCGGCGATAACGGCTGTCGTGCATCCGGGCGATGCGGTAATCGTTTTCGAACCGGCATATGACTCATACGAACCGGTCATCGAGCTGAGCGGCGGGCGGCCGATCTATCACAAAATGTCGTTTCCCGGTTACCGCATCGACTGGAACGCGGTCGCCGAGGCCGCAAAAGAGGCCCGTTTATTGATCCTTAATTCACCCCATAACCCGACCGGTACGATTCTGTCCGCCGAAGATGTCACCGCGTTAACGGAAATCTTGCGGGGAAGCGATCTTTTTGTTGTCAGCGACGAGGTTTACGAGCACATCATCTTCGACGGCAGGCATCACCAGAGTCTGTTGTGCAACCCGGAGCTGGCCGAACGCAGTTTCGTCATCAGTTCCTTCGGCAAAACCTATCACGCCACCGGCTGGAAGATCGGTTATTGCATCGCGCCGGCGGCGTTGACGCAGGAGTTCCGTCGGATTCACCAGTTTCTGACATTCTCTTCGACCACACCAATCCAGATGGCGTACGCCGATTTCATGCAGCAAAAGGATATCTACAGCGATCTGCCGGATTTTTACCAGGAAAAAAGGAACACGTTCCTATCTCTTTTGAAGGACTCCCGGTTCCGCCCGCTCAGTTGCCACGGAACCTACTTTCAAATGCTCGATTATTCTGCCGTCTCGAACGAATCTGATACCGTGTTCGCCCGTCGGTTGACGACGGAATACGGCGTCGCCGCCATACCGCCGTCGGTATTCTATCATGACAGAGACGATCACCGGGTGTTGCGCTTCTGCTTTGCCAAAAAGGACGAAACCCTCAAGAGAGCTGCGGAGATTTTATGCCGGATTTGACAATAACGCTGATTCAAACCGAATTGCATTGGGAGGATGTTGCGGCCAACCTGCGCCGCTTCGATCGTCTGATCGACAGTCTGCAGGTTGCCACCGATCTTATTGTACTGCCGGAGATGTTTACGACCGGCTTCAGCATGAACGCCGATGCTTTAGCCGAAGACATGAACGGTCGCGCCGTCGCCTGGCTGCGTAATACCGCCCGGCACACCGCCGCCGCCGTGGTCGGCAGCATTATTGTCGCCGATAACGGACGGTTTTACAACCGCCTGTGCTGGGCGGACCCAAACGGCGAGATGGCAACCTATGACAAGAAACACCTTTTTCGCTACGCGGGTGAAGATAAGGTCTACACCGCCGGCAGTGCCCCGCTTCTGGTCGAGTTGAACGGCTGGAAGATCCGGCCTTTTGTCTGTTATGATCTGCGGTTTCCGGCCTGGACCCGAAACGTGAATAGCACTTACGATCTGGCACTTTTTGTCGCCAACTGGCCGCAGCGAAGGGCCGAGCACTGGAAGCTCCTGCTTCAGGCGCGGGCCATTGAAAACCAAACCTATGTCATCGGCGTCAACCGTATCGGCACCGACGGCAATGGCCTTTACCACAGCGGCGATTCCTCCGTCATCGATCCGGTCGGCAATATTTTGTTTCGCAGCGCTCACGCGCCTTGCGTCTTCACGCTGCCACTCGAGCGGGGTCGGCTCGATGACTACCGCCAAAGCTTTCCGGCCTGGAAAGATGCCGATCAGTTTTTGCTGCGGTAAACCTCGGTATCCAGGTTGACCTGTGTCTTCCAGTACGGATTAATCAGATCTTCGAATATCGATATGGCGGCCGCCGAACCTTGACCGGAGGCCGTCACGATCTGCTTGTAGCCTCCCTCAACGTCTCCGGCCGAGTAAATGCCGGGTATGTTGGTCCGGTGCCTTTCATCGTGTTTGATGAAACCATCCTCATTTAGCTCCACCCCGATTTTCTTGGCCAGTTCGATCGATGGTTCGTAGCCGATGGCGATAAACACGCCGTTGGTTTTAAAGACGCTCTCTTTTCCGGATCGATTGTCGAGCAGCATCACTCCTTCAACCCTTTCTTTGCCGCGGATCTCCTTGACCTCGGCATTCCACAACACTGGAATATTGTTGTCGAAGAGTTGCTTGGCCAGGAAATCCTGGGCCCGGAGTTTGTCGCGCCGGTGAACAAGGGTCACGTCTATTCCGAGGTGAAACAGGTGCAGGGCTTCGGTGACGGCGCTATTTCCACCGCCGACCATGATCACCTTTTTATCCCGGAATAGTGGCCCGTCACAGGTGCTGCAGTAGCTGACACCTCTTCCCGCCAGGCGCTCTTCTCCCGGTACACCCAAGTGTCGGTGCTTGGCCCCGGTGGCGAGCAGGACCGCACGCGTTTCGAATTTGCGGCGGCTGGTCTGGACGATGATGGGATCTCCCGGTTGAACATCGAGCACCGATTCTCCCGGGTAAATCTGGACGTACTGCAAGGCGTGGCTGACCATGATGTCCACCAGCGTTTTGCCGCCGACCTGCGCGAAGCCGGGATAGTTTTCGACAATCGGCGTGGTGGCCACCTGACCGCCGAGGGCATCGCGTTCGAGAACCGCGGTTCGCAGTCCACTTCGTTCGGTGTAGATGCCGGCAGCCAGCCCGGCCGGACCGCCCCCGACGATCACCACGTCGTTTTTGACCAGTTCGGCGTCGCTTTCCGGAATAAAAATGGTTTGAGGTTCCATTTTTTGAAGAGAAAGGGCAAACACCTCCTCGCTTTGAGCCCCCTGCCCGATGAGGATATCGTTGGCAAAGGTCTGAGGCACGCTGTGCGCGGCGTACTGATCGGCCAGATCCGGCGCGCTCTGGATGTCGACGATCTCCACGGAAACCATATCCGGTCTTTCGATGGCGGACCGGATGGCATTGACGGCTTGCTGCGGACAGTAGGGACAGGTGGCGCTGACAAAGACCTTCACCCGTCTGGGCGTATCGATCTTCTTCAGTACTTTCAGTGTCTGATCATTCAAATTGCTTTTCCCCAACCCGACGAATATGAGGGTTTCCATGAAAATACGTCCCTCTTCTCCCAAAGGGGCGCCTATCCAGCGGATGTTCACCCGTTCCGGAGCGATCAGAAGGCTCGGCGAATGGTCTACCTCCCATTTTCGCGCCAACTCGTGATCCAAATGATGTTCGCGAAAGGTAATCTTGGGGGTCAGTTCTCTAAATGCGCGAACGATCTGGCGGTTGGTCTGAGAAAATATATCGTCTCGGCCCCGTTCTACAAACATGTAGATCGGAATCTCGTTCGGTAGCTTTTCAAAGGTTTGTTTCAGCTGGCGCATGAATTGGTCCTGGTTGACTGCCGCGGCCTGGCTGTCCATTGTGGCTGAATGTTCCAAATTTTATCCTCCTCGTGCTGGTGATCGTGTGGCTTGTTTTGTGCCTGAAATTACAATAATATTATGAATTTGACGGCTGTAAGCTAAGTATCGCACCGCCTGGTGTCAACCAACTTGCGGATCGACCGGAATCGGGTCCAACGGATTGATCGGTTCGGCGGTCCGGCCAATGTCTCATGTCATTGACTCAACATGAAGTTTGTTGGCTGCGATAGCGATACGGCAGGAAGATAATACGGGCTTCACTCGCCTGCTGTGCGAAGCAGCGCCGCGGCCATCGTCAGGTCTTCGGCGGTGGTCACCTTGATGTTCGATTTACTACCGCTGATGAGGGTGACCGGGAGCCCGAGGCGTTCGACCAGGCTGGCGTCGTCGGTCCCGAGATAGCCGTCGCGTAGGGCCCGTTCATGGGCCTCGGCAATGACCGCGTATCGAAAGACCTGCGGAGTTTGAATCAGCCAAAGACCCTTTCGCTCCACTGTTCCCGCAATAATGGCCGCACCGCTGACCCGCTTGATGGTGTCATAGACTGGTATGCCGGGTGCACAGGCACCGCTGGTCTCGGCGGCCTTGATGCAGGCCGAAATCAGCAGCGGGTCGATCAGGGGCCGCACCCCGTCGTGAATAGCCACCAGTCCTTTCTTGTGATCGAGTGATTTGAGCCCGTTATAGACTGACTGCTGGCGGTGCCGGCCACCGGCAACGAATTGTACCGGATTTTTTATCGATCCGCCGGCAATCAGCCGGCGACGGCAGAAGTCGAGATCGTCGTCCGGCACCACTATACAGATGTGGTCGATCAGAGGGCAGACATCGAATTTCATCAGTGTATGCACCAGTATCGGCCGACCGGCAACCTGCAGGTATTGCTTGCGAGTATCGCTTTGCATCCTCACGCCGCGACCGGCTGCAACGATAAGTGCAGAAACCATAATTTTTTACTTTAAGTATTTAAGTTCCCTTGGCAGCGGCACACCTTTGCCCATTGAATCTTCCCCGTAATTGATGCTGGCGAGAATCTCGATATCCTTTAGGGCACGCTCATCGCCCTCGAAAATGACTCTCTCGAGGTTCTCCTTTTGTATCTTCCCGCCGGCCCATTGAATGTCGAGAACACTGCTGGCATCGAAACGGTCCGCCCCTGCAACCATTTCGACCTGACCGCCGTAATGCTGAACGATTTTGGCCACCAAGAGACTCGGCCGACTGTGGAAGCCGAGTTTTACCGGTACGCCCACGACAATCGATCCTCTTTCGATGTTCTCGTTGAGGATGTCACCGGCCAGCTTGGTGCCGACGTTGAGAAAGTGGCAGGTGTAGTAGAGTCCGAAATTGATGGTGCGGTCCAGCAGCGCTTCAGTATCGACCAGCAGCGCCAGGCGCTCCTGCACCTGTTTGTAAATATTTTTGTAACCGGCATCATAGAGATGACGCTCGTAAAAATGCAGCAACCGTCCCATGACCTGAAGCAGGTGAAAAACGGCGGAAAAGTTGCCGCGCAGTTGTTTGAGCTTTCTCTTGCCGAATCGGTAACCCCCGTGGATCACATAGGTGTCGAACGAAGACTGCAGGTTGTGAACCAGCATCTCGAAGCGTCTGACCTCGACCTCATTGATCTTGTCGGGAACGATGGCGCGAATTTCTTCGATGCTGTATGGTTCATAAAACCGAAACTGGTCGAGAGTCTTGGCAATACGGATAAATTCACTGGCAATGTTGACGATGTGCTGTTTCTGTTGGTCTCTGTTTTCGTCATCGATGTTGTACGGCAGCATCTCGGCCGTCACGACCTCGGGAAAAACGGCAATATCGACGGTATCGACGGGTTCGGGAATGTTCAGGCGGCGGGCTTCTTCGATGATAACCGGTGCCAGATTTTTCAACGTGTTGGTCAAAAACACGAATGTCGCTTCCCCTTCGCGCTTGAAATTCTCCATATCGACCAGGTCGTAAAAGATCAGGCGATTCAGGATGTGCTTTTGGGAATAGCAGGCAAGGCTCAAATGTCTGACGGCCGCACTCAGTTCTCGAAAAAAATACCAGTCTGAATTGTTCTTGGCCCCATGAAAATCGAGAAAATCTTCCAGCAACTGAGAATTGGATATAAGGACGGCGTAGAGCTTTTTACTGACCACGCCGGGGGTGGAGCGTTCATCGGCCAGGAATTTGCAGTACTTCAAATACTCTTGGGTAAATATTTTTACCCTTTCGACGAATCTTATATCACATTCATAAGCAGCATCCATTTCGGTGCATCCTGTCTTGAGGCTCGCTCGAATATTGACAAAATTTCTCCGCGGGCCGGGTCAACCATCACCCGCAGATCGAGTGACTTGGATTTCGGCCAAAGGCCGGAAAAACAATAGCCCGTTCAAGCATTAATCGTTGTGATTGAAACCGGGTGCATAGCACCAGGTTTGACAATAACCTATCAAATGAAACGAGCAGGGGCGGCCGGAGCCGTTCGTAAGCCGAATTCTGTTCCCCCGGTCGGTTGCCCGACAGAGGGCGACGATCATTCATCTGTGGGTGCCGATTGCCCGACACCTCTTGCGACCTACCCGGGAGCTCGGACGGGCCGCCCTCGAACGCTCCCCTATTTGGTCTTGCACCGGGTGGGGTTTACCGAGCATCCCCGGTCACCCGAGGAACTGGTGCGCTCTTACCGCACCGTTTCACCCTTACCCCGAACCAAGCGATCGCTCAGCGCGGGGCGGTTTACTTTCTGTTGCACTTTCCTTCGCGTTGCCGCGACTCCAGGTTATGGAGCACCCTGCCCTGTGGTGTTCGGACTTTCCTCCGGACGAATATCTCATCCGGCGATCGCCTGAACGACTCCAACCGCCCTTTTTGTTCACACTCTTATGCAGATATTAACTGATTTAAAGCCAATTGCAAACATTAGAAACGAGATGACGTTCCAACCTTTGTCGTATCCGGAAATCCGGGGTGAAGTCAATCGGCTCGTTAATTCGATAACGAATGTACGAACCCAAGCTAAGCCTGCCTTGACAGTATGCTCAACAGGGCCGTTATGAATGAATGGGGGTTATTCGGTTGCGGGATATATCAACCGTTCGCAGTGGGGGCATACCAGTAACTTGTCGAAATGCAACAGGTCGTGGAACATCTGGGGGGGCAAATTCACGTGGCAACCCAAGCAAACGGCGTTTTTGACAACCGCAATCGCCACGCCGCCGCTGTTTTGCTTTACGGTCTCATAGACTTTCAACAATTCCGGATCGATAACGGCAATGATCTTGGCGCGTTCGTCGTTCAGACGATCGAGCTGTTCTTGAGCGGAAAAAGCGCTCTTGCGGATTTTTTCTTTTTCCGCTTCAATTTCCCGGGAAAGGAGCTTCACCTCATTCTCTTTAGTCGCAACCGACGCCTCCACCTGGTCCATTTCATCCAGGTGCGCTATCATCCGGTCCTCGACAGCCGACAATGATCTCTTCAAATCGTCGATCTCCTTCAGCGACGACTGATACTCCTTGTTGGTTTTTACCGACCGCAGCTTTTCTTCGCTTTTTAAGATCCGCGTTTGAATCTCCTTGGCATCTGCTTCCTGGACACGATAGGCCTGCTGGATTTTGGACAAACGGCCGGCTTCCAAAGTCACCGCGCTTTCGGATGCCTTGAGCCTGGCATCCAGGTCGGTCAATAGCCGGGGAAAACCGGCGAGCTGCGCCTGAACAGATGCAGTCTCGATTTCAACTTCCTGAAGTTTCACCAAGTTGTCGAATTGGCGAAATTCTAGTGGATTAAAGATTAATAAACGGCTCTTTTTCCAAGTCGCAGGCGTTAATGGTGGTATCGAACCCGGCAGCGACGGCGGATTCCTGCAGGCGCTCGGTCAAAGCGGCGACAACGATGTGCTCTGATGCAAAATGTCCGATATCAATTAAACCGCGCCGGGCGGCCTCGGCATCGCGGGCATCATGATATCGCAGGTCGCCGCTGATGAAAACGTCGGCTGTAGATTTTAGAAAGTCTCGTACGAGGCTTGCACCACTGCCGGTGCAAACCGCCACCCGCTTTACCGACATGCGCGGATCACCGACGACTCTGAGGGTATCCACACCGAAAGATCGTTTGACCTTAAGCGCCAGGGCTCTGAGATCTGAGGATTCGGTCAGATCGCCTATCCGGCCGATCCCAAACTTTATTTCGGGCCGCGTGAGTGGATAGACGTCATAGGCCATGGTTTCATAGGGGTGATGCGATCGGAGGTGATCGATGACCCTCAAAAGATCGCGTTGCCTGACCACGGTTTCGATTTTGACCTCGGCCACATCGTTGACGCGGCCGTGTTCGCCTGAAAAGGGTTCGGCGTCTTGGCCTGGCTTGAAGGTGCCTCTGCCGGGGCTTCTAAAAGAACAGCAGCTGTAAGCACCAATTTCACCGGCGGGACTTTCGAACAGAGCCGCAAGCAGCCGCTGCTCGTGCTCCGCCGGAACGAACACCACCAATTTGTGCAAACCGTCCGACTTCGCCGCCACGAGCGGTGTGAGGTTGGTCAAACCGAGCCGGCCGGCGAAAATGTCGTTCAATCCTCCGGCAACACTATCAAAATTGGTGTGGGCAGCATACACCGCCAACCGATTTTTTGCGGCCTGAAGTATGCTTCGCCCAATTGATTCGGCAAAATCAACGCTCTTGAGCGGCCTGAAGATCAATGGGTGATGGGTAATCAGCAAGTCGACACTGTTCCGGCAGGCAGCCTCCACTACCAGCGGTAAAGGATCGAGCGCCACCCAGACCGTCTTGACACGCCAGCCTCTGTGACCCACCTGGAGGCCGGCATTGTCCCACTCCTCCGCCAGTGCGACCGGGGCGAAGCTTTCCATTATGTCGATAAAGTCGCCTACCGTAGCGGCCATGGTCGTTTCTCCCTCAATACCGTCGACATCAAGTGGATCGACCGAGCCGAATCGTTTTCCGACGCACCCGCTCGGAACCAATCAAAAAGGCGTGGCCGACACTCAGCCCCGCCTCCTAAACTTCATCCGGCTCATCCCGCCGGTGCTTCTCGGTCCTCATCGATAAATTGGTTTCGGGCAACCGGTTGAAAGACATTTTTCTTGGTATGGGCCCACCTGGGATCGAACCAGGGACCGACCGGTTATGAGCCGGTGGCTCTGCCAGCTGAGCTATGGGCCCTCAACTATATTAATAGTTATGCAGGTGTTAACATATAAGGCTCGGACGGCGTTATCGGTCGTCGGCGTATTGAAAACCGCCTCCTCCTTTTAGCCGTGCCAAAACCATTATCTTAAAGTTTACAGCTTGTCCAGAAGCGCTGGCAAGGAGTAAAATACCATGCCATAGTCGCAGTTGTTACGATATCGAAACCACCACAAATTCGGGCAAAACCAAGACGGCCGCCCCCAGGCTCCAAGATGACGGTTGCGAACGGACACTACTAACCTTGCACAACTTTTTTGTCAAGCATAACCCAAAATTGCAAGCAGTTCCCGGTGGAAAAAAGAATCCTATAGTAAGGGCCCCAGAAAAAAATAATTCCGCATCTTGCTTGTCCTTTGGCCCGTCTACTGCGTTACATCCACCGACACGTATCGCGCTATGCGCCGCTGGATGGGCCTTGTAGACGAACCAAAATCCGGCGCAATCTTTTGGAATTATTTCTTACCGTGACCCTTTAAAAAGAAATCAAAAGTGATTGGCAACAGGTGCTACGAGATTCTTAAACGTTCGTTTCCAATTGCAACCAAGCTTACGGATACAAAAACCCCTATACCGTGATGTGGTATAGGGGCTCAGGGATGATTCAACACTAAAAGTACCGTTTAAGATTTACGCGCTAAAGGCTCTTAGGTTTCGATGAAATGCTTGAGTTTCCGGCTGCGGGTCGGGTGCCTCAGCTTCCGCAGGGCTTTGGCTTCGATCTGGCGTATGCGCTCACGGGTGACGGCGAAATCCTGTCCGACCTCCTCCAGCGTGTGATCCGCTTTTTCGCCGATGCCGAATCGCATGCGCAACACCTTCTCTTCCCGCGGCGTCAGAGTGGCAAGCACTTTACGGGTCTGTTCGGCCAGATTGAGATTTATAGCGGCATCGGAAGGCAACATGAACTTTTTGTCTTCAATGAAATCTCCGAGGTGGCTGTCCTCCTCCTCGCCAATAGGCGTTTCGAGTGAAATCGGCTCACGGGCGATTTTCAAGACCTTGCGTACCTTCTCGAGCGGAATCTCCATCTTATCGGCAATCTCCTCCGGGCTCGGCTCACGTCCCTGTTCCTGTACCAGGTAACGGGACGTGCGGATCAGCTTGTTGATCGTCTCGATCATGTGAACAGGGATACGAATGGTACGCGCCTGATCGGCGATCGCCCGGGTGATGGCCTGACGAATCCACCAAGTCGCATACGTACTGAACTTGTATCCCCGACGGTACTCGAATTTGTCAACCGCCTTCATCAGTCCGATGTTGCCTTCCTGAATCAGGTCGAGGAACTGCAACCCACGGTTGGTGTACTTCTTGGCAATGCTGACCACCAGACGCAAATTGGCTCGGGTCAGCTCGCTTTTCGCCAGTTTAGCCCTCAGTCGCCCCTCTTCGACATTGGCCATTACCCGTTTCAAGGCTCTGTTCTTGGTTTTCAGCTCCTTTTTTCTTTCTTGGATGGCCGACTCGATATTGACGATTTCAGTAAACAGGTCGGTCAGTTCCTCTTTTTTGATGCTGCAGGATTGCCCGGCCCATTTTGTGAAGTGGGTTTTGGACTTCAGGTTCTTGCGGACTTCTCCAAGCGGGGCGTTGACAGTGCCGGCACGCCGGATCAGATTCTGGCTCATGCGGTTGAACCAGTCTATTTGGTCTATGATCAACTGCTCGATTTCATCGATGATGCCGCCTTCGAGACGCCATTCTTTCAACAGTTCAAAAATCCTGGCATTTCGTCTTTTGATGGCCCGTCGAACGCGCCGGCTTTCATCCGGCTTCAATTGCTCTGAAAAAAGTCTTTCGCGGAAAGCGTTATTTTCGACGTGGATTTCTCTGATCGACCGAATCGTGTTTAAAAACTTTTCGGTTTGTACCACTTCATCTACATAGGTATCACCTTCGTCGATGTCCCTGAGAACATACTTGGGCCGCAGTTCCGTTTTTTCAATCCGGTCGCCGAGCTCGAGTATCGATTCAACGCCGGTGGCCGTATCGAGCAAAGCGCGCAGCACTTCCTGTTCTCCGGCCTCGATTTTCTTTGCTATTTCTACTTCCCCTTCCCGGCTCAAGAGCGTCACCATGCCCATTTCGCGCAGATACATTTTTACCGGATCGGTAACCGCGCCGAAATCAGTCACGGCGCGCTGGCGCTCCTTGAGTTTTGCCTGCTTGAGTTTCTTGGCCTGCTCGGATTTTCGAGCACTTTTTTCGTCCAGAATATCGATCTCGTGGTCATCGAAAAGTATCAGCGTCTCTTCGATCTGCTCGGCGGAAAGCATGTCTTCGGGTAGGACTTCGTTGATCTCGTCATAAGTGAGATACCCTTGCTTGGTGCCCTTTGAAATCAGGTCCTTCAGCGCTTTTTTGCTAATCTGCACACCATCATTGCTTTTATCGGCGGTCTTGTTGCTCAAAATATTGTCGATAGTCGTCTTGGCCTGTGGTTTTTCGGACGACTTACCATCCACTTTTTTATGATCGCGTTTTTTTGCGTTTACCCGTAATTTAGCGGATTTACTAGTCATTAACGTTTGCCTCCCGCGTATGTCACCGGTTTATCACAAGAACTATACTATTTGTCGAGCAAGGCCATTTTCCGTTTTTCACGCTTGACCGCCAGTGCCTGCTTTTCAACCAGCAATTGCTCGAGCAACTTGTCGTCCTTGTTGCGAACGGCTTCTTTTATCCGGTTTTCGATATCCTGTTGACTTCGGTGCTTGCGCGCCGTTTCGACAAAATGTAAAATCTGTTTTTCACACCCCTCGATCGCCCAACCCTGAGCGTTTATCGCCACATCGGCAACAATCCTCCGATCCTCATCGGTCGTCAGGCCCGCCATGATGTCTGCCAGCCACTGGTCTTCCGTCGGTCCGGTCTGCGCGCCATCTGCCGGCACAGTCTCGTCCTCACGGTTGTTGGCGTCTAAAATGACTTGGCCAATCCGTGCTAAAGATTGATTTTCAAATAACGCCAGCGCGTCAAGGCGATTGATGATATGACAGGATTGCGGTACCTGCAGCATCATGGCGATGATCTGTTTTTCGACCCGGTCACCATGCCGAACAGTAAGCCCGACCGTGGCGGAAGTTTTTCCGTCATCCCCCGAAGCACCTGATTCCAGGCCAGGTCGACGGCGCGATTCCGGTGTCGTTTGCTTGACAGTCTCCCGACGCAGTTTCTCAAGCAAGGCACGTTCGTCAATTTCCAGTCTTTCGGCCACCATTCTGACGTACAAGGACCTGGCGACCGTGTCGGAAACAGCGGACAACACCTGCTGGAGCTCGCTCACGACCCTTACCTTTCCCTCGACTGAGAGGCCGTTTTGTTTAACGGCGGTCTCGAGCAAAAACGGAATGATATCCATGGCTCCAGCAGCCGCAGCATGAAACGCTTCCGCACCGTGTTCGAAAATAAAGGTGTCCGGATCGTAACCGGATTCCAAAACTAAAATTTGTGCATTGACGTATTCTTTGTCAAACACCTCGACGCTGCGTCGGGCGGCCTTTATGCCGGCCTCATCGGAGTCATAGACCAGAACGGCTTTTCCTTTCTCGCCGATATACCCGCGCAGCAACCGGACATGCTCGGCGGTCAAGGATGTGCCCAACGTCGCGACCGTGTTGGTAAAGCCGTGCTGATGCAGCGCGATCGCATCGAAGTAGCCCTCGACGATGTAAACCGATTCTGTTTCCCGACAACGGGCTTTGGCCAGGTGGAGACCGTAGAGTGATCGGCTTTTGTTGTAAACCGGTGTTTCAGGAGAATTGAGATACTTTGGCAGCGCATCGTCCATGACCCTGCCGCCGAAACCGATGACCTGCCGATTCAAATCGAAGATCGGAAACACGATTCGATCACGGAATCGATCATAGAAACCGCCGCTGTTCTTTCTAGGAACGATCAATCCACTTTTCTCGATCACCGACGATGACAGGTGTTGCCGATGCAGGTGCTTGAGGAGATTATCCCAACCCTGGGGCGCATAGCCGATGTGGAAAGCGTCGATCGTTGTCTGAGTCAGTGCCCGTCTTGCGAGGTACCCTCTCGCCTTGGCGCCCGCCGGACCCACACGCAGGTTCTGTTTAAAAAAGTCCATTGCCAGGCGATTGGCAGACAGCACCTGCTCTTTTTCGTCCAGGCGGCGTTTCTGACCGGGGCTCATGCGGCGGTCCGGTAGGACGATTCCATAGCGGCGAGCCAAATGTTTAACGGCTTCAGGAAACGTCAACCCTTCCTGCTTCATGACAAACGAGAAAACGTTGCCCCCTTCACCACACCCAAAGCAATAAAAAATCTGTTTGTCGGGACTGACGGTAAACGAGGGGGTTTTTTCGGAGTGAAAGGGGCAAAGGCCGAGGTAGTTTTTTCCGCCCTTTTTCAAAAGCACCTCACCGGAGATAACATCCACGATATCGGCGGCATTTCGAATTTCGGCGATTTTTTCTTCCGGGATGAAACTGGTCAAAAAGAGCACCCTCCACTTCTCTGGAACATGGGAAATCGTCCTGCAATGGAGGTGATTAAATGGAATGAAGCTCAGCGAAAATTTTTAACATTGCCGGAACTCAAATACGACGCAATCGTCGATGCCCGGCGCCATCAATGACGTAACGACATTTGAACGCCACACACCCCAGCAATATTGTCAAATGAATTAGCAGACTAAAATATTTTATCAAACGGTTTTTGTCAAGTATTTTTTAAAAAAGCCGGTGGTCATATTTGACGCTGTGCGAGATAAGCGTTGGCACTGTCGATGGCCTGTTTCAGATCCAGCGTACCGGCATAAAGGGACCGGCCGACAATCACGCCGCACACTCCAAACGCCCCCAGCGGCAGAAGCTGGTGAACATCCGCCAGCGAGGAAATCCCGCCGGAAGCCACCACCGGAATCGAAACCGACTGTGCCAGTCGGCGGGTTTCTTCGATATTTACGCCGGTCTGCATTCCATCCCGATGAATGTCGGTGAAGTTGATGGCAGCCACCGGACAATTTTCGAATCGACGGGCCAGATCAACCGCTCGGATACGCGTGGTCTCGGTCCATCCCTCGACGGCCACCATCCCATTGCGGGCATCGATCCCCAAAACAATACGGTCTGGAAACCGGCTGCAAATAGCCCTTACCCGTTCCGGGTCTCTGACCGCCGCCGTGCCGATAACCACTTTTGCGACGCCGGCATCCAGATAATTCTGGATTGTTTGTTCATCTCGAACTCCGCCGCCGACCTGAACCGCAACGTCGACGCTGTCGAGAATAGCGCGGATGGCAACCGTGTTGCGTGGGCCTTTTTCGAAAGCGCCGTCGAGGTCGACCACATGGATCAGTTGTGCCCCTGCAGCGGCCCAGCGACGGGCCATGGCCGCCGGGTCATCGGAAAAAACAGTGGCATCGTCCTTACGTCCCTGCAGCAGGCGCACGCACTGCCCGGATTGAATGTCGATCGCCGGTATAATGATCATGATGGATTCAGGCCTACGGGGAAGGCTTCGGAAGAAGACACGAAAAAACCGGCGCATGAACCCGAATTCCACTGAAAAAAAGGCTTGGCCTATACATCGGTGGATACAGGACAGAAGCGCCGACAAGAAACGGACTCTTTGCGAAACCCGTCATCATTGTTTGGGAAAACTATCGAGCAATTTGGTCAAACCGTCGCCCGCCATTTCATTGGCAGACACCCAGCGTCCTTTTCTTTGCCAGAAAGCCGTTACATTAAAAAGGTTTTCGCTCAACGTCTGTTGGGTTTCATCGACATATCCGAACCAAATATCCGCACCATCCGCCGACCGGATCAAGTGAAGACTGAAAGCCACTGACGCCGGTCGCGATGCGGCGTACGGCGTGCCGACCCGGTCTTCATAGCGATATATGTAACCGGTCAAAACAGCATCCGTCTTGACGGACCGTCCGGCCTGGGCCACCAGCTTCCGCTCGGAGAGCATGCCCCTGCTGGACGCCGGTTTGCTGTGGTCAAACGACCGGTCGTGGGTGATCAACGCGGCGGTAGCCTGCTGCCCAAGTAAGCCGACCAAACGCTCGCTCAACCAGCCAACCGCATTCGGTGGCACCGGACCGGCTTCAAAATAATAGTCGCACAACGGGCATTTGATCAGCCCGGCTTCACCGTAAATCTTGGATAGGTTGTCAAACGGCAGAACCAATATTGATTTGATACCGGCGGCCGAACCAACCCTGACGACCTTGACGCCGGTCGTGCTGCAACCATTTGCGATGAACACGAGGAAGCCGAGCAGCACCAGACCAACCCGGCGACCGTTATGGAACAGTTCCATACATTTCAACCTGTCGGAATTAAAGCGACCCCTTAGATGAGCGAACGCCTATTATCCGCTCATCGAAGGTAGTGGCTTCATCCAAGGCCCTGCCGGTGGCCTTGAACATCGACTCGATCACGTGGTGCGGGTTTTCGCCGTAGTGAACATTGATGTGCAGGTTCATGCCGCAGCGGTTGGCGAAAGCCCTGAAGAACTCTTTGGCAAGGGAAATGTCGAACTGTGCACCGCTGCCCGCCAAACCGGCGCTATTGTATACCAGATAGGGCCGGTTCGAGAGATCGACGCTGACGCTCGTCAGGGCCTCGTCCATCGGTGTGACCGCATGTCCGTAACGCTTTATTCCCGACCGTTGCCCGAGAGCCTGCCGGAAAACGTCACCCAACACCAAACCGACATCTTCTACTGTATGGTGATGATCGACGTCCAGGTCTCCGCTGGCCGACACCGTGAGATTAAAAAAGCCGTGTACTGCAAAAAGGGTCAGCATATGATCAAAAAACGGGATACCGGTCGATATGTCACCGATGCCGCTTCCGTCGAGGTCTATCTTGATGTGGATCTGGGTCTCGTTTGTGGTACGGGTCGCTTCGGATGATCGCGTCATGGTTTTCGACATACCGTCCTTCCGGCAAAAACTGCAAAATCAAAGCAATCATATGAATAACTATTAATAATTACATTAGATCCTTACCCCAAGTCAAGCATCAATTCTATCTCGCCGATTCACCAAAACAATCTCACGGCCGCGCACCGAAAGAAACCTCATTGACTGTCAGCGATGAGATGGCTTCAGCCAGCCTTGATCTGCCGGACATTTTGGAATATAAATGAACCAGAATCAGAAAGGGAATGCAGAATTTTTTAGATCAGCAAAATGCATGCACCCCCTTTAAAAAACACCACAGATACCGATGGTCAATGCGCCACCACAACACCTTATACAGCCGTGACTACTTGAGCTGCCCCCGTTACAAGGGCCGTCACAAAAAACACGTTGCCGTGTGCGCACGTTGCAACTGGAACAGTGGTTGCCCCGTATACCGCCGCTACCGCCAGCCTGAACTGCCTTTTGGGGTACCGGCCGAAACGGGCGCCCGGCACAATCGACTTCCCGAGGACTAATCCGCTCTCATGGATCCTGCCGTCGCATCGCCACTACAGCGTCTTTTTGGGCCGGTACGCAGTCACAGTGACCACCGATGTTACTGCGAAAATGCATGCACCGCCCTCCGCCCGAAGACTTGCGGGAAAACTTACAGTATTTTTGCTCCTCCCAAGCCGAGCCGGCCGAACACCTGAACATGGTGCCGAGTTCGCAGTAGTTATGACAATGGCGCTTTAGACATTCGACCGAAAACTGGACCGATTTTTTCTGATTTCCAATTGACACGATTTGCCGTTATCCTCTCGTTTTTTCCTCGCCCGCTCCTAATAAAACGTCTCGCATGACCGTGTAGCCGGCCGTAAGTTGCCGGCTGCACGCTACGCCAAAAAGTCAAACAGGCGAGACGAACTCATGGGTATGAGCGAAAATTGAAGGAATCAACGTTGAAGTGAAATAACATGGTCCCGGCAAGAAATAATTCCACCACTGGCTTGTCTGAGGGCCCGTCTACGGCGTTACACCTACCCACACGTTGGTATGCGGAGGTGGATGGGCCTTGTAGCCAAACCATAATCCGGCGCAATCGGGTGGACTTATTTCTTACCGTGACCCTGAGCGGTGACCATTCTATCGTATTCTGTCACCCCGTAAAAACGGGTGATTCATTTCATTACGATGAACCACCCGCTAAAAGACGTCATCCAAGAAGCGTCAGACCTTTTTTCGATCGCTTGACACCATCAACGAAAAACGGTCGCTTCAAATTTTAATGAGACTGAAATGATTTTCGCGGTTACATTCGAATTGAGGATCAGCGCAAGGAGATATGGAAAGGCTCTGGAAACCCCCCGCTGCCTTGCGGCAAACGGCCTCCTTGCGCTGTAAGGAGGAAAGATGAATGCAGATTGTGCACACCTTTCTGAACAGCCCGGGCTATTAGGCTGTTCTCTATTTATGAGACAAAAGGTAGCCCGAGGTTACACGCTGCAGAAGGGACCAATGATCCGAATGTGTCAGGGCATCTGCAAGCTTGCATGACGCGTCAGTGCTTTAGGGCCCCGGCCAAAAATAATTCCACCTCTTGCTTGTCTTAAGGCCCGTCTACTGCGTTATATCCACCCGCGCTTATCTCGCGATGTGCGCGGGTGGATGTGCCTTCAGACAAGCCATAATCCGGCGCAATCGTGCGGACTTATTTCTTACCGTGACCCTTATTCAAAAAAGACAGCCGCGGGCAATAACCTGCGGCTGAGTGAGTGTATTTTTTGGTGGAGATGAAGGGATTCGAACCCTCGACTTCAGCGTTGCGAACGCTGCGCTCTCCCAGCTGAGCTACATCCCCAAATGGAAAGTTTACTTTTAACAGAGAAAATCGATTCGGTCAATTTAAAACCATAGGCAAGGTTTGCATGGCATCAGGTAACCGAGCCACAAAACCAACGGTGAAATGGGCTTTTTGCGATTCAGAAGGTGGTGTTCAAGGCTGAGGATATTTGCTAAGGTGTGTTCCCGACTTTCCGCTGCCGGCTGAATGGCCGTCCTTACGATAACCCCCCTCTACAGGCCGCCGTCCCCCCTGACAGGGCATATATCACGGCGGAACATGTGTTGCGAAAAATTCAAAGGAAACCACCATGACCTCGGAAATTAAATTGCAAGATGCCTTTAAAGGGTATACCCGTGATCAGGACAAGATCCTCCCACCGGAGGAGACCGTGCGCCGGTTGAGAACAAAACTGGAGCAGCTCGACTTGGAAATCCTTGCTCAAACCGTCAGGATCGACAATGGTCGCCTGGACATCCCGGTCTTTTTCAGTTACTGCGGCCGCGACGCCGCTGCGCTGACCGGAACCAAAAAGCAGATGGGCAAAGGCGCCACTCCGGAACAGGCCGAAGCCAGCGCCGTGATGGAGCTGGCCGAGCGATTCAGCTTCTTCAGCTTCGCCAACAACCCGACCAACTTTGTCGAAGCGCCTCATCGGGAACTCACACAACGATGCACACCCTTTGAGATGATTGCCGCTTCGGTTCACGACACGTCGTCGGACATTGCGGCGGCAAGAGAAATATTTGAAAGCCTTCCGCTGAAGTGGACCCGTGCCTTTAATTTCACCCGAAGGGAGACCGTATTAATCCCATTCGACTGGTTTTACGCCATCAATGCCTTCAACGGCCCGTCAGCCGGAAACTGTGTGGAAGAGGCCCTGTGCCAAGGAATTTGTGAAATCGTCGAACGGCATACCTCTTCGATTGTCAGTCACAAACGCCTCAATTGCCCCGCTATCAATCCGGATTCCGCCAGCGACCCATTGGTCAAGGAGATGCTCGACAAGTATGGCAGGGCCGGGATAAAATTGTATGCTACCGATTTTACGCTTGAAATGGGCATTCCGACAATCGGCGTCCTGGCTTACGATCCGGTGAGCTTTCCAGACAAAAGCGAGATCGTCTGGACTGCCGGCACGACCCCGGACCCGCAAAAAGCCTTGAGCCGGGCGCTGACCGAAGTGGCCCAGTTGGCCGGGGATTTCAACAGCGGCACCCGCTACGTCGCCAGCGGTCTGCCGAAATTCACCCGGCTCGAGGACGCCGCCTTCGTCACCCACCCGGAGAAGACCATCGATCTGTCCGAACTGCCGAACATCTCTTCCGATAACATAAAAATCGAGGTGGAACGCTGTATCGCCGAACTCTCCGCACGGAACCTGGAAGTCCTCGCGGTCGACACCACTCATCCCCTGCTCGGGGTCCCGGCCTTTTACACCATCGTTCCGGGGGCCCACTTCAGGGAGCGTGCGCTGAACACCGGTGTCGGCATGTTTTCAGCCAAACTGCTGGTAGAGAAACTGCGTCCTGCACGGGCGGTTCGAGAATTGGAGCGCTTCGAAAAACGGCTGCCGGACAAGTACTACATCAGTTTCTACCGCGGCACCTGCCACCTGACGTTGAGAGATCCGCAGCTGGCGTTGCGGTATTTCCGTCAGGCCCTCGAACGGCAGCCCGGCCGACAGGACACGGCCGCTATTTACGCCTATATGGGAATCGCTTACAAGGACATGGAAGACTACCGTCTGGCGCTGAACGTTCTCGAGAAAGGGGAAAAATACGACCCGGAGCGAACGGATGTTTACAATCTAATGGGGTTTTGTCATTTCAAGCTGAAAGAGCATGCAGAAGCCATCGCATGCTTTAAAAAAGTGATCGCGCTGGATCCTTCTTCGGCCATCGACTACGCCAACATCGCCTCGAATTATCGGGATCTCGGGCAGAAGGAAAACGCCGTTCGCTATTATCTGATGGCGCTTGAAATCGATCCGTCCATCACCTTTGCACGCGAAAATCTCGAAAAGCTCGCCAGAATCTGATAGGACCCTCCCGCGGTTGAGGGCTCGGAGGCAGTCGGTCCGAGGGTTCGGAGGCAGTCGTTCCGAGGCTCAGGCCTGATTGTTTTCGACCGCCTGCCGCAACCGCGACATCATGTCGTCGATATCACCGGCCGTTACCTGCATCTCCTCGATAAGAGATGCAATCCGTTGTCTGTCGGAAAGCTGCCGGTCGAAGTGGGCCGAGATGTCGGTCGTGTCGCCGCCGTAAGCCTGAAACCGATCCGTCAGGGTTTCGACCAGTCGCTGCGCGACCTCCTCCAATAAGCGGAAAAGGTAGGTGAACTTCAGGTTTTCCCTGTAATCTTTGAATTGAAATTGAAGCGAATCTTCGGTCAATCGTTTCATCCGCCGCACACTTTTCTGGAGCGCCTTGACATGCGAGCCCTTGTGCCCGGTATCCTTTCTCTTGAAAACCGACTTGAAAAACCTGGCGACCGAAAAATAACCCAGCGAGATGAAGGCCTCGGTTTTAATTTGAGTTGAATACCCTAAAAACGCGACCAGCGGCGGCAGCTTCAAAGCGGCGGATTCCTTGACGGCGGCAACGCTCGGAAGGTCCTGTGGGCTGAAATGTCGATCCGGGCGCCGGTTGATGTCGAATCCGTTCAAAACGCTCCTCAATTCCGACAGTCCCTGCCCGACAATTCCCTCGTAAGGCTGAAAAATGGAGGTCATGTGATGTTGAATTTTTTCTTCTTCCCGGCGCACGAATTGAACGATTTCGGGGTAGACGACGTTTGTCATGGTCGTGTCGAGGGCCAATTTGAATTCTTGAAAGACCAGGTACAGGGTGTTGAGGAAGCCGTTTTCCTGCAAACTATTTTCAAAATGGGTGAAATCGACCCGGTAGTCGCGGACAAATCCGATGGTTTGGCTGGCGCACGCTCCGGAAGGAAATTCGAAGAATCGGTTGACGTCGGTGGTCAATTCTTTTTTGATTTTCGGCACGGTCCCGGCGATTGTCGCTGCAACAACCGTTTTGATCTGGCTGATTCGCTCCTGTTGAAGGGCAATGCCGTCGGCAATCAGGCGGGCGTCGCCGTCGCTGCGGGACAACACTTCGCGGTTGATGCCGATCCAGTCACTCACGCCGGCCAGGATAACGCCGTGACGTTCGATCTGACTCTTTAGCATCAGTTGATACCGTTTGCGAACCAATCTCTGTTCGAGATCTTTGTTAAACCGTTGTTGTTCGACTTTTGAAAAGTCGACAATTTCCCTTTGTTTGTCCCATTGCGCCAGCCGCAATTGATCCTTTTCGTTCAAGCTCTCTCTGATCTCACCGAAAAGGCGGTAAAGTGCGGAAAAAGTATAGAGTTCAGGTGCGGACGCAATCAATCCTAACTCGCCGGACACCCGCCCTGCGAGGGTTTTAAGGTCGTTGACCGATTCGTGCTCACTGATGTCGGTATTGACCACGAAAAGAAGGTTTTCGATCAACCCCATTTTTCGTATGATGGACAAAAACTTGATATCGGCTTCCCGCACACCGGTGCGGCTGCTGATGACATAAATAATCAAATGCGCCTGCTGGAGATAATCCTGAATCATAGCCAGATGCAGCGGATTTGGCGAATCACTGCCTTGGCAGTCGGCAAATTCGGTATCACTGTCCAGGTTTCGGCTCACCAACTCCAACTGCAAGTCTTTGAGATAAACCGCCAGTGCATCATCGCTAACAAACCGCCAGTGGTCGTGCCAATCGCCGTCTTCAAGAATCCTCTCGGCATTCTCGGTCGACACAAAATCCCGGATTCGGTCATAGCCACTTAAGTAGCAGGTCAACAGGGCCGTGTTCAAATTACGGGCGCCCTGGGAGACCTGCTGTTCGACCGGAAGGCTGTCGAGCAGTGACCTGAGTGCCGCTCGCCGTTCGGAATCACGAATATCGAATTGTTCCTTGTCGGCCAGCTCGTTTCCCGCCGGAATAAGGGCCAAGGCCGCAACTATTTCCCGGTTGGCCTCGCTCCATGATTTAAATATCAACCGGGCCCTGGGATGCTTACCGCCCCGGATGCGGGTCACAATGGAAGTGACAACCCCGGCCCCACGCTTTAAATAATCGCCTCCCAAAAGGGCGTTCAAAAATGTGCTCTTGCCCGATTTAATGGCACCGACCACGGCGATACGAAGCGTCTCTTCCGAGAGCTGGCGCTTCAGCGTTTGACATGATCGACGCCAATCCTCGAAAGCGCTTTTGGGCATCCCCGGTATGGATACACCAGAGGAGAGAAGCGCCTCGAGGCCGCGATTGATGATCAGAAGCTCTTTTTTGTAGTCACGATAACGATCCATTGTTCACGCTACTATTTATGGTTTCTACAGCACAGTAAGCTGTCACCACCACCTCTCCATATTTCCGCCTAAATTTCGACGGTTGTGCTGGTAGGGGTTTCGTGCTATGGAAGTCTAACGGATGCGACCGGAAGCCTATGCGGGGCCAATGCGATTTCGGACGGTCGGTATAAGATTTAAAGGAAAAAGTCTGTCCATGTCAGAAAAAAACCCAGAATGTCCGCTGTACAATCCGCTCAACTGCAAAGAGTATCACAATCCCAA
>JARROL010000047.1:22514-27188 GCA_037383965.1 Desulfobacterales bacterium
AGGTCGAGCAAGATGCCGAGATGAAAGGTTAACCGGCTGAAGCCCGCCGTTTTATTGCTTCCCTCCTCACAACCCCCTCCTGCATCCTGCAGCAAACCGATGGCCCGCTTGCCAGAAATTAACGGTTCGCTCAGGCATTTCCGGCCGAAGACGACAGCAGTGACGGGTCGATACCCAAGCGCTTTACGGCCTCCTCCCAGCGACTTTCTATCGGCCGAGAGAAGATGATCTCTTCCTGGACCGGGAAGGTCAGCCAGGCGTTATCCCTAATTTCCGCTTCCAGCTGCCCGGGCCCCCACCCGGCACACCCCAGGCACAGAATAAAATCCTGCGGACCGCGGCGCATGGCGATCGCCTCGAGGATGTCGCGGCTGTTGCTCATTGCGAGAGCCGGGCTGATCATTAAACAGGCATCCCAAGAAAAAGGCGGCCCGTGGAGTATAAAAATCTCACCGGTGTGAACCGGTCCGCCGATGTGAACCGGTAGCGATGAGGTCCCAGGCGTGAAATCTATTTTTAATTCCTTGAAAATCTCTTCACACGTCAATAAGGCGTGCGAACGGTTGATAACGAGGCCGATGGCACCTTCCCGGTTGTGTTCGCAAATGACTGTAACGGTTTGGTTAAAATTCGGATCGAGCAATCCGGGCATGGCCATTAAAAAGTGGCCCTTAAGTTCTCCCGCCATGATTGTCTCCAGACCAAAAATGCTTCAGGTTGGAAACTAATTACTGATAACCGTGCGGCTTGTCAAGTTGACGAAAAATTCAATCATTTTGACAGTTCGGTACATTTTTTTCTATTCTATGTTTTATTGCAACCACGGATCAGTATCCATTGTTTCATGACTTATGGATGGCCGGTGAAGAGAGGGTCACGTAATGGAGGCGGCAGTGCAAAAGTTAAATAAACACATGAAGAAAATGCGCGCAGATGCGGAGTCGATTTTTAAGGCCGGCCTCGCGGCCGTTGCGCCTGAGCGCGCGGTGGAGCGCTACTGCCGGATTGAAGACGAGCGGCTTTGGATCGGAAGCCGCTGGTACGATCTTGCCGAATTTAAAAACATCTACGTGGTCGGTTGCGGGAAAGCCGCCGCCGCTATGGCAAAAGCCATGGAAAGGCTGCTGGGCGAGCGGATCACAGCGGGTATCGTCGTCGTGAAATACGGTCACCTGGCCCATCTGAACCGAATCCGGATCGTCGAGGCCGGCCACCCCGTTCCGGATCGCTGTGGCGAGGTAGGGGCTCGCGCTATTCTCGCTCTCGCGAAAACAGCCGGACACGACGACCTTGTTCTTTGCCTGATATCGGGCGGCGGATCAGCCCTCCTGCCGTTGCCGGCTGCCGGGCTGACTCTGGCCGACAAACAGGCTGCGGCAAAGGTGCTCATCGCCTGCGGGGCGACCATTCACGAAATCAATGCCATCCGCAAGCACACCTCGTCCTTAAAGGGGGGGCAACTGGCCCGGGTCGTGCACCCCGCAACGCTCGTAACCTTGATCCTATCGGATGTCGTGGGCGACAATCTGGATGTGATCGCCTCGGGCCCCTGCGTTCCGGATAACAGCACTTTCGAGGATTGCCTATTCATTTTGGACGACTACCGGATTGCCGGCCAACTGCCGGAAGTTGTGGTTGAACACCTGAGAAGAGGGGCGGCCGGCGATATACCGGAAACGCCCAAAGCGGCGGATCCTGTTTTTCGGCACGGATTTCAATTGATCGTCGGCAGTAACCTCGATGCCATCAAGGCGGCCGGCACCGAAGCGGCACGAATCGGTTACCCGCCCCTGATTTTGTCCTCGATGATAGAGGGCGACACCCGTCAGGCGGCCATTCTACACGGCGGCATCATCAAAGAAGTGCTCAAGTCCGGTCACCCGTTACCGCCACCGGCCTGCATCCTTTCCGGTGGAGAGACCACGGTCGTGATTCGCGGTAACGGTCGCGGTGGACGAAACCAGGAATTTGCACTGGCGCTTGCACCGCGAATCGCCGGCTGTACCGGCGTCGTTGCCTTGTGCGCCGGCACTGACGGAACCGACGGTCCCACGGATGCCGCCGGGGCCATCGTCGACGACGCGACGATAAAGCGGGCCGAAGCGCTGGGTCTGAATTACAGACGTTACCTGGAAGCCAACGACACCTACCATTTTTTTAAACATAGCGGTGAGTTGCTGCTTACCGGTCCCACCAACACAAATGTCATGGATATGCGGGTGATTCTGGTTTCCAACAACCGATGAGGCGCTCAATGCAATCGAGACACTTCAAAATTGGCACGACACTAAGGTCAATTCTGAGATGGAAACGAGTGGCCCTCGATGCCGAGCAGTTCGTAGAGACTCAAATCGCCGAGGGCGTTGTGGAGGTTGCGGAGTCGAAGCTTGGATTGGGCTGCGCGCCGGGTGTTCTCGCCAATGATGATGCCGTTTGGATAAGACTTGGTCAGTTCCTGCAGCCTGAAGACCGTGTTGACGGCATCTCCGATCACCGTGTAATCCATTTTCTTGTCGAACCCGATGTTGCCGACCACCACGTCCCCTGTGTGCACACTGATGCCGATGTGGAGGGCGATTCCCATTTCTTTTTCGAAGGTCTTGTTGATCGGAGCAATCGCCTCTTTCATTGACAACGCCGCAGCCGTGGCGTTGTCGGCGTCCCGCACACTCGATACCGGTGCACCGAAAAGGGCCAGAAACCCGTCGCCGAGGTACTTGTCGACGATGCCGTTGTGTTTGAAGACGATCTCTCCCGTAAAACCCCTGATGTCGATGTTAAGCAGGGTGACGGTCTTAACCTCGTCGACGACACCCCGGCCGGTGCGCTCGCCCTGAATGATGTTTTCCAGGACCGCCTTGGGCACGAATTTCTGGAACATCCGGCGTACACCGCGTTCGTGTTCGGCCATCGAGACCGTCTCCTTGTAGAGACGCGCATTTTCGATGGCGACGCTGACCGATGCCGCTATCGACTGGAGCAAGTCTTCGTCGTTGGAGGAGAAGTCGCCGTTGATCTTGTTGAGGACTTCGATAACGCCGATCACTTTTCCTTGGGAAATCATGGGTACGCACAGCGCCGAGCGGGTCAAATAACCGGTGTACTTGTCGACTCCCGGAAAAAAATGTGGGGATTTCTGAGTGTCGTTGACGATAATCGCCTCTCCCCGGGCGGCGACATAGCCGGCAATACCCTGACCAATTTTGAGACGAAACTTCTTCATCGACGACAGCTGGGTATTGAAAGCCACGGCCAGTTCCAGTTCGCCTTTCTCGAGAAACAATAGCGACCCGGCTTCGACATTCATCAGGACCCTGACCATGTCCATAGTGTATTTGAGAACTTTTTTCATGTCGAAGGTCGATGATGCCAGCGCGCTGCCAACCTGTTTGATCGTTTCCAGCTCGCGATTGCGTTTGAGGACGGCGGCCGAAAGACGGTTGCGTTCGATCGCAATTGACAACCCGTTCGCGATCCATTCGATCAGGTTCTGCAGCCCGTCGAAGAGCCCTTGCTTTTTGGCGGACAGTACCAGAACGCCTGTGACCACCCCGTCGCTACGCAAGGGGGACAGGAGGCAGGTCCTGCGGCCGTTTTTCAGAAAGAGTTCCTCCAAGATGTCGTCGGCATCGCGGTCGGTGTCGTCTCGGCTGAACATCGCTCCCACAGATCGGGTGTCGTCGATGACAAGAGTCGTCTCCTGGTTGAGGGCTTTTTCGATGACGGTTTCCCTGTAATAAAGTTGCGCACCTTTCGTGACATCGGCAGGACCGTGGGCCGTCATGTCGAAAACGGTCAGGTAACCGGGTTTTTGATTGTTTTTCATCAACACCAGCGCAAGGTCGAAGTCAATGACCGTGTGCATTTCACTCAAAACGGCCTGGAGCAGCTCGCTGTCACGAAAGCTGGAGTTGATGATCTTGAAAATTTTTTCGATCGACCTGAGCTGCAGAAAGCCGCGTTCGTTCTCCTTGATCAACCGCAGGTTCTCGAACGTGAAAGCGGCGTTGCTGAGCAGCGGGGTGAGCGCTTCGATGTCTTCCTGACCGTAAACCCGGGCATCGTCTTTGCGCGATAGCGTCAGAACGCCGATAATCTCTTTGCTGGTCTTGATCGGCATGCAGACAAAAGATTTAGTGCCGTAGTGCGGCAGATTGGCCCGGCCGAAGCGTCGGTCCTTTTCAACGTCTTTGACCACCAGGGGCGACTTGTTGATGACCGCGTACTTGGCAATGCTGGTTTCGAAGTCGATGCGATCGCCCAGTTTGACGTATTCACCCAGCCCGACGCTGGCTTTGACCACAAATGCTTTGCGTGCTGTTTTCTCGATGGTCAACACCGAGCCCAGGTCAGAGCGGGTCAGCATCAGGGCTCGTTCCAGGGTGACGTACAGAATTTCTTCGGGATCGAAGGTCACGTAACACAGCTCGGAGAGTTCTTTGAGGATCGATATTTCCGAAGCCTTCTTTTCAAGCTGGTTAAAGGTGCTGCCGAACTGTTTCTGAAGAGCCGAAAAAGATTCGACGATGTTCTGCAATTCGTCCGCGCCGGTCTTTATTTTCTCACCGGCCATGTCGACGAAAAAGTCTTTTGTCATTTCCTGGGAGATGGTGGCGATTTTGTCGAAGAGGCTTCTGAGACTAATGAAGCCGACAAGCGAAAAAACCAACACCC
>JARROL010000048.1:0-12428 GCA_037383965.1 Desulfobacterales bacterium
CCTCTGGACCATCGAGGGAGAGAACAAGGGATTGCGCTACGGTGAAAATCCGGGTCAGGAGGCCGCTCTTTACAAGTTGATCAACGGAAACCTGATTCTGGGGGCGGCAGAATCGATTCAACCGGGACGATACCTGGCCTCCGACATCGAATTGCTGCAGTCCGGCAAGCACCCGGGGAAAACGAATTTGACCGATGCGGACAATTCATTGAACATTCTACGATACTTCATGGACGAGCCGACGGCGGTGATCGTCAAACACAACAACCCCTGCGGGGTGGCGCGGTCCCAATCCCTGGAGGAAGCCTACTTAAAGGCCAACATGGCCGATCGGGTGGCGGCTTTCGGCGGCTGCATCGCCTTAAACCGGCCGGTTGATCGGGCAACGGCAGAGGCCGTTAACCAGCAATACGCCGAGGTCGTGGTGGCTCCCGATTTCGAAGACGGCGTTATGGATATCTTTGCCAAAAAGAAAAACCTCAGGGTCATCCGTATCGGCAACATCGACCGCTTGGAAACCTTTGTCGGTCAGCGCGTGGTGGAATTCAAGTCTCTGATCGACGGCGGAATCATCACCCAGTGGTCTTTTGTGCCCGTTTCACGCACTCGCGATTCCCTGAAGACGGCGGAATGCGAGGTCAAGGGCGAGGTCTACCGCGTAAAACGCTCGCCGACCGAGACGGAATATTCCGATCTTCTTTTTGGCTGGCTGGTCGAGTCGGGGATTACCTCGAATTCGGTTATCTATGTCAAGGACCAGGTGACCGTCGGCATCGGCACCGGTGAACAGGACCGGGTCGGGGTGGCCGAAATAGCGCGAGACAAAGCCTATCGCAAGCTGGCCGATCGGTACTGTTTTGAAAAATACGGCATTGCCTACAACGACTTGACTGATAAGGACAAACGGGCCGAAATCGACTACCGGGTCGCAAGAGAGAAGGGCGGATTGATCGGCGCGGCCATGGTCAGCGACGCGTTCTTTCCATTCCGTGACGGGATCGACGTCGGACTGCGGGAAGGGGTTTCAGCCGTTATTCAACCGGGCGGCTCCACCAACGACTACCAGTCCATCGAGGCGTGCAACGAGGTCGATGCGACGATGGTGTTTACCGGGCAGCGCTCGTTCAAACATTGATGACGCCTTGAGATAATCATAATCGTTCACAGCGTTGCAAAGTCCCCGATGCGCTTCAAATCACCTCATTGTAAGCGTTTACAGGGTGCCGCAGATGCAAGGCGCCGGGCGCGCAGACGACTTTTGTACGTCTAGTGTCCGACAACATAGCAGATGCGGTGCACTGTAACGCTTACAATAAATCAAGCCGCTGTGTGTCCCGTAACTGCCGACAGAATTTTGTAGGCCTGCCAGATGATGTACATGGCGGACCCGAGGAGAGTCCACAGCATTGCAGTCGCAAGCGGTACAAACAAAAGACCTTTGATATTCATATTTCACTCCTTGGTTTCAATTAACTGCACGCCCCAGAATTAGACAACTTTACTTCTGTGGTGTTCCTTTAATCTTCTTTGTCTGCGCAACGAAGATCGGGCGACATCACCACGGCAGGTTAGGAGCGCTTACATCAAAAGTCATGCCAAAGAATAAATTGAGATAAATGTATTGTTTTCTGAAGGTTACGTGTGGGAAGAAAAAACGGTGAGACTTTATTTTTGGAAAATCAAGTACCCATTTCTGAGTAAAAAATTCCATATCGCGGCACACGGGCGTTTCTAATCGATATGGAATAGGCGGTTTTGATTCTATAAAAAATACTGTGGTAGGGAATTAGAAGTTGAACACCTTGGCCTCGGCAGCGATGTCAATGAGATGGGGACCACCGTCCAGCATCATGTTGGAGAAGAATTTATGCTCGTCGACCTGACGAGCTTTTGCACAGGGAATTCAGACGCCTATTGGGATTTCATTTTCGACAAGGTATGGCAGATAATCATTGGGACAATCACCGGTAGCCGTTTTTTTCGAAAAATCCCTGGTGGAATCGGCCCATGTCACTCCGGCATCGATGAAGAAAACATTCACCGTGTGCCCTTTTCCATGGGCGATTTTGGCAAGCTGAAAACAGCGGGTTGCTTTTTCATTGTCATCCTGGCCCAGTGTGAACAAGAAATTCGCCATATTCGACTTCCTTTCACTGTCTTTACTTGACTTCAAAGTAGAGACGCCGCAGCACTTTGCCAGCGGCTGTTGCGATATCGACCCGCCATCGGCCTTTGTAGCGCTTGTCTGAGATGCTCTGGTAACTCCAGGTCCGCCAGGAATAAGATCGGACATTCAATGCGACATCGCTGATTTTTTGGTCGCCAAAGTAATATATATGCCGGATCTTGGATGGATACTTCTCGGCTTTAATAAGGCTCCAGACATAGATGCGCGGAATCGACCAGGGAAAAGAATTTTGTGTGCCGGCCGGCATCCTGTCTTTTACGTTTTCACAGATGGTTGCTTCTGCGACGCTCAATTTAGCCAAGCTAGAGGTTGGCTTCGGAGATGGTGTCGGTGCCGGTTTCTGGCGGGGTTCTGCAGTTTTATCTTTACCGGTAGCCGCTTTCGTGGAAGCAGTTTTCGAAGCCGGCAATTCTGTTTTCGCGTTCTGAACGCTTTTACTGGAAGTACTTCGGGAAAAAACACTGGTATTTTCCGAAGCCGAAGTATCACGGGATACCCCAGCGGCTGGATCGACCACCGGCGGTGATAGTGTTTTCAGACCGGCAGGCACTTCTATGAGCGGAGGAAGTGCCTCGTTTTTCTTAATTTCTACCAGCCGGTCGGATGGCTTGAAAGCAGGTTGTTTTTGCACCGGTTCGGCGGCCTTTGCAGTAGGTGCGTCACGTGTGGTTTTGGTGCCCGCATCCTGCAGCGGCTGAATTTTCGCTGCCGGAGTCGGATTTTTTTGAAAGATGAACAGATGATAAAACCCGAAACCGGCTAAAACAAGAATGGCGGTGCCTGCCGAAAGCAAGCAGGCGGACAGCCATGTCCGCCGATTGAACAGTCGGCGATTTATGTCGAGTGTACCGCCGGCTCTTTTCAAAAATGGCGCGATCTTTTTTAGTGAAGAGGTGGATTTCAATATCGAAAGGCCAACCCTGTTTATTGAAACGCCGGCTGTTTTCAATGGCGAGGCAACTGCTTCGGAAGAGGGGATCACGGCTTTGAGGCTTGAGCCGGCTGTTTTCCAAAAATCCGAGAATTTTTTTAATGGGGCGACAGGGGATTCGGATGAAGAAGTGCCGATCTTCAGCGAGGCGGTTTTGGCTTTAAAAGATGCGGATAGCTCCCTAATTGAAGATCCAATTTTTTCCTGCAAAGAATCAATCGGAGCCGGTTTCGCAACAGCTTCAGACCTTTCGGCCTGGGCCGCTTCAGTTTGATCCATCTGCTCTTGCAGAGAATTGTACAACTTGATGGCCTCATCCGCGTTACTTCCGATCAATCTGGCATAAGAAGATATATACCCTTTGATGTATGGCCCTTGCGGGAGTTTTTCGTAGTCATCTTTTTCGAGGAAATCAAGATAAAATTCCGAGATCTTGGTTAAATGGGCAACTTCACCCAAACTGATATTTTTAGCTTCTCTCTCTTGCCTGAGATAATTACCGACGGTTTGCATTGTTCAGTCTCCAAAGTATCCAACCTTCTTGTGTTCACTTTGAAAACAACGCCGAAATCGCATCAATAAAATCGGTTCCAGTACAAATCAACACGTTCAAGCCGAAGGCGGATCCATATTTTCCTGCTGATCCCAGCTCTGAATCAAAGCTTGCAATCACCATGGAAACGGCGTTAACAACCACGTGATATTTTGAATCGGGTAATTGAGCGTTCTTTTGTACCTTGGCATCTGTCGAATTGTCAAACGAAAAACCAGCGGTTTTCGGTGAACCTGCATGTGGACCCGGTTACCAGACTTTTTTGAAAATGCTTTTGACCCCTTCCCGGACACCCTCTACAATAGAATCCTGGGTTTGGTCTTTGGTCGCGTCGATGGCTTTATCCGTCGTGTCCGTCAAGAAAGCATCCAACGATAAGTGTGCGCATAGCAAGCCCCCATAAATTCGCGTTCGGTTTTTGTTTCCCATAACTGATATGACCCCAACACTGATTTGTAAACCCGTTTTCGTCACATGTTGACCTCGAAAAGGCCTGCTGCGACTAACTGGTCACCTTATCGAATATCTTCAGCGTGAAATCGATGTCCTCGGCCGTGATGTGGTAGTGGGTGACGGCCCTGAGACGGCGCTTCCCAGTGGCTAGGACATGGACTCCCTCCGCGGCGAGCGCTGCGGATAGACGATCGGCCGGCAGGTCGTCTGTCATACTGTCGAAAAAAACGATGTTCGTATTCACGCGTTCGATATCGATGGAGATGCCCCTTGTTTCTGCCAGTCCTTCGGCCAGGCGCCTGGCCGTGGCATGGTCTTCGGGCAGCCGCGCGGTCATTTCCGTCAGCGCCACGATGCCGGCGGCGGCCAGTACCCCGGCCTGGCGCATACCGCCGCCGAGAATTTTGCGGGCCCTGCGGGCCTTGTCTATGAAAGCTCTGGTCCCGCAGACCACGGAACCAACCGGCGCTGCCAGCCCTTTACTGAGGCAAACACCTATCGAATCCGCTGGAGCCGCCAACTCAGCGGCCGGAACGCCGAGTGCCGCGGCGGCATTGAACAGCCGCGCCCCGTCTACGTGTACCTTCAGCGCGCAGCGGCTCGCCAGTTGGCGGACCGATCGCAGGTAAGCCATATCCAGGGGGCTGCCGTAACAGCGGTTGTGGGTGTTCTCGAGGACGATCAGACGGGTTCGGGGAAAATGGACGTTGTCCGGGCGGATGGCCGCTTCGATGTCCTCAAGGAGGATTTTTCCATCGGTCTGATTGGGGACGGTGCGGGGGTGGATGCTCCCGACCGCGGCCGATCCGCCTTGTTCATAGTAGAATATGTGCGCCTGATCGCCCAGAATCATCTCGTCTCCCCGTTCGCAGTGGGTCAACTGGCTGACGAGGTTGGCCATCGTTCCACTGGCCACAAAAAGTCCGGCTTCCTTGCCGAGGCGGTCGGCCGCCAGTTCTTCCAAACGTCTGACGGTGGGATCTTCGCCGAAGACATCGTCTCCGACTTCCGCCGTCGCCATTGCCTGCCGCATCGATGACGTCGGCAGGGTGATCGTGTCTGACCTAAGGTCGATGCGTCGGTTGCTCATTTCCTGCTCCTTTACTCGCTTGGTCGTGTTTTCAGCGGTAACGCGATCTTTCGCTGGTCGGTTGGCAATGCCGTGGTTTTCACTTGATTCGCAACCCACCTCTAACACGGCAGACGGTCGCCCACCTCATTTTCGTACTAAACACTCATGGCCCTGCGGGCCGACACGGTGCGCGAAAATTCCATTTTCGTGTTAAAGGATATTGGATCAGTACGCAAGAAATTATCAAACCAAGACCCGTTTTGGATCGCTTCCGGTTTCAAGGCGCTCCTTGACGAATCGCTCCGGAACCGTGTAAGAGAAAAAGCAAGCGTGCTCGAAGAATGTCTTAGGGGCACGGTAAGAAATAGTTTCAAACGATTGCGCCGGATTATCCTCGATGAAAGGGAGTAGATCATGGGCAAACTCTTGTGGCAACCGTCGGAGCAAAGAATCAAGGCCAGCAACATGTATCGTTTCATGAATATGGTCAATGAGCGATTCGACCGGAATTTCACGGAATACGAGGCCCTTTACCGGTGGTCGATCGAAAACATTCCCGATTTTTGGGACACTCTGTGGAAATTTGCCGGCGTCATTGCTTCTGCACCCTACGAGCAGGTGATCGATGACCTGAACAAGATGCCGGGGGCCAAGTGGTTTACGGGGGCCCGGCTCAACTTCGCCGAGAACCTCTTGCGCTATCGGGATGACCGGTTGGCCCTGATCTTCAAGGGCGAGGCACAGGAGGCCGTCTACCTGACATATGCCGAACTCTATCGCGAGGTGTCGCGGTTGGCCAAATCCCTCAAACGGGCCGGTGTGCAAGCCGGCGATCGGGTCGTGGGATTCATGCCCAACATGCCCCAGGCGATCATTGCGATGCTGGCGGCAACGAGCATGGGCGCCGTCTGGTCTTCCTGCTCGCCGGACTTCGGCATAAAGGGCGTTCTCGACCGCTTCGGACAGATACGGCCTAAGGTGCTCTTCACGGCCAACGGGTATTCTTTCAAAGGCAAACAGCTCGACTCGCTGGAGCGGATCGGCACCATACTGAAACAGCTTCCATCCATCGAAAAAGTCGTCGTGGTTCCCTACACGCAGGTGGACCCTGATATCGGCAGCGTGCCTAATGCCGTGATGTTCAGCGATTTCATCGCCCCGGAAACCGATCCCGACATCGAATTCGAACAGCTGCCGTTCGACCATCCGTTGTACATCATGTATTCTTCGGGCACCACCGGTTTGCCCAAGTGCATGGTCCAGTGCGCCGGCGGCATTTTGATCCATCATCTGAAGGAGCTGATGCTGCACACTGATCTAAAGAGAGAAGACAGAATTTTTTACTTTACCACCTGCGGGTGGATGATGTGGAATTGGCTGACCAGGTCCTTGGCCGTTGGGGCCACCGTGGTGCTCTTCGACGGCAACCCGTTTCACCCCCATCCCGGAGCTCTGTGGGAGATGGCCCAGAACGAAAAGCTCACGGTTTTCGGCACCAGCGCCGGGTACATTGCGGCCCTGCAGAATGCCGGTGTCAAACCCGGCCAAACGTGTGACCTCACGCCCCTCAGGGCGTTGCTTTCCACTGGTTCGCCGCTCTCGATCGAAGGATTCGATTTCATCTACGGCGACGTCAAATCCGATTTGCAGCTGGCGTCGATTTCGGGCGGCACGGATCTCAACGGCTGTTTCGCTCTGGGAAACCCGATGGGCCCGGTCTACGCCGGCGAGCTTCAGTGCCGAGGGCTGGCCATGAAAGTGGAGGCCTATGATGAAAACGGCCGTCCGGTGATCGGCAAGCAGGGTGAGCTGGTGTGCTCGAAGCCGTTTCCATCCATGCCGATCTACTTCTGGGACGATCCGGACGGCGCCAAATACCACAGTGCCTATTTTGACGTGTATCCCAATGTGTGGCGGCACGGGGACTTCATCATGATCAACAATCACGGGGGGGTCACCATTTACGGGCGCTCGGACGCCACGTTGAACCCCGGCGGGGTGAGGATCGGTACGGCTGAAATATACCGCCTGGTGGAGCAGATCGAAGAGGTCGAGGACAGTGTCGCGGTCGGGCAGAACTGGAAAAATGACGTGCGGGTCATCCTGTTTGTGAAGATGGCGCGGGGATGCCGGTTGACCGACGACATCATGAACAAAATCCTGCGCATGATCCGCGAAAACGCTTCGCCGCGCCACGTGCCGAAGAAAATTATCAGTGTTCCGGCCGTTCCCTACACCCTCAACATGAAAAAGGTTGAGCTGGCGGTGAAGAAAATGATCGAGGGCAAGCCGGTGCTCAACCGCGATGCCTTGAGCAATCCGGACGTCCTCGAATTTTACGGGAACTTGAAGGAGCTTCAGGAGGATTAACGCGTAATCATGGCCGCAGCCTTCACAATTCAATCGATTGGCGTGATCCACAACACCGACGACGAGGTTCGGATCGAGATCTATCCACCCTACAGGGCGGGGCTGCTGGGGCTGGAGCAGTTTTCACACATCTACGTGCTGTATTGGCTGCACCTCAACGACACGCCCGAGGCGCGTGGCATCCTGCAGGTTCATCCGCGTAAAAATCACGCCAATCCGCTGACCGGCGTTTTTGCGACCCATTCGCCGCGCCGGCCGAATCCTATCGCCCTGTCACGGTGTCGCATCAGAGAGGTCACTCTCGACGGCATTCTGGTCGATCAAATCGATGCCCTCGATGGTTCACCGGTCATCGACATCAAATCCTTTTTCCCCCACGACGACGAAGGGCCGGTCAAGGTTCCCGACTGGCAATAACCCTGCGCGGTTTATTGCCGTCGGGAATTGCTGCCGACATCCCAGCCATGCCAGTTGATCTCGTTGGTCAAATAGAGCACATCACCTACACCAGCGAAGAAACCGGCTACACGATCGCCCGGGTAAAGGTCGAGGGGCGGCCGGACCCGATCACCGTTGTCGGCGGTCTCTTGGCCCCGACTCCCGGTGAAGTTCTCCGAATGACCGGCGAATGGGTTCGCCATCCCAAGTACGGCGAACAGTTCCGGGTCGAGCAGTACCAAAGCAGCATTCCCGCCACCGCCGACGGTATTCGAATTTACCTTGGATCCGGTATGATCAAGGGCCTTGGACCGGTAATGGCCCGGAGGATCGTTAAAAAATTCGGCCGCGACACCCTGGATGTCATCGAAGGGGCCATCGAGCGCCTGGCCGAAGTCGAAGGGATCGGCAAAAAGCGCCTCGCCATGATCAAGGCGGCCTGGGACGACCAGGAGGAAATCCGGGATGTCATGATCTTTCTGCAATCTCACGGCGTGAGTTCGGGGTACGCGACCAAAATATTCAAACGCTACGGCAACCGGTCGATCGCCGTGGTCAAACAGAATCCCTACCGATTGGCCACCGACATCTTCGGGATCGGTTTCAAAACAGCCGATCGCATTGCGCAGCAGCTCGGTTTCCCGCTGGATTCCGAGCTCCGGGTGGCGGCCGGGATTCTCTATGTGCTCGATCTATTGTCCGGCGAGGGCCACGTTTACGCTCCCCGGGAACACCTCGTGGCCGATTGCCGTAAGGTACTGAACATCGACCGTGAGACCGTACACAAGGCGCTCGACAAGTTGACCACCGACCGGCGCATCGTCGTCGAGGATATCGGAAGAAACAAGGGGAGCGCCGGGCTGAAAGAGTCGGCGGTCTACCTGACCCATTTCTTTGTGTGCGAGACCGGTCTTGCCGAGCGCTTGAAATTTCTCCGGACGGCACCCAAGAGCCTGCGTTCAGTCCGGGTGGAAGATGCCTTGACATGGGTACAGAAGCGGCTGGCTATCGGGTTGGCCGAAAAACAGGTCAGTGCCGTCAGGGCCGCACTGACGGAAAAAGTGCTGGTGATCACGGGAGGCCCGGGCACCGGCAAGACCACCATCATCAACGCTGTTCTACAGATTTTCACGCGGATGGGTGTCAGGGTTCTGATGGCGGCGCCCACCGGGCGGGCGGCCAAGCGCATGAGCGAGGCCTGTGACCATGCGGCCCGCACCGTTCACCGGCTGCTGGAGTACAGCCTGGCCGAAGGTGGATTTCAGAGAGACGAAAACAACCCTTTGAGGTGTGATCTGCTGGTCATCGACGAGGCCTCGATGATCGACACCGTCCTGATGTATCATCTGCTCAAGGCCGTTCCGGATGGCGCCACATTCGTTCTGGTCGGCGACGTCAATCAGCTGCCGTCGGTGGGTGCCGGAAACGTTCTCAAAGACATCATCGATTCGGGGATCACCGCGGTCGTGGAGCTGAGAGAGATCTTCCGCCAGGCCCGGCACAGCCGCATTGTGGTTAATGCCCACCGGATCAACAGCGGCCTGATGCCGGAGTGGACTCCAGCCTCTTCGGTCGCCCCGGCGCTGTCGGATTTTTATTTCATTCAACAGGAAGATCCCGAAAAGGTTCTGGACATCATTCTGGAATTGGCAAAGTAGAGGATTCCGCGCCGCTTTGGCCTTGATCCCTTCGACGACATCCAGGTGCTCACACCCATGCATCGAGGTGTGATCGGGGCCGAAAACCTGAACCGGCGTCTGCAGGAGACGCTCAACCCCGATCAGGATCTGGTCAGACGGGGGGATAGTGAGCTGCGGCTACTCGATAAGGTCATGCAGATCAAAAACAATTACGATAAGGATGTCTTCAACGGAGATATCGGGCGAGTCAGCCGCATCGACCCGAGCGGACAGGAGGTCGTCATCCGGTTCGAAGACCAGGACGTAATCTACGGTTTTCCGGAACTCGACGAAATCATTCTGGCCTATGCGATCTCGGTCCACAAATCCCAGGGTTCCGAATACCCGGCGGTTATCATCCCGGTGACGACCCAGCACTTCCTGTTGCTGCAGCGCAATTTGATGTACACGGCGGTCACCCGCGGTCGCCGCCTGGTGGTGATGGTCGGCACCCGCAAGGCCCTCGCGATCGCCGTCGGCAACGCCGAGCCACAGCGACGCTACACGCGGCTCAGGGAGCGTTTGGCAAGCGCCGATTTCTAAGGTTCGCTCAAAAATAAATTTCCCTGCTGCAACGCAGCAGGGAAATTTAAACGTATATCTTTGGTGCGGTTTTGGACCCGCGCTCCTTGATCAGCGGGTCATTTTGGCGACGATGAATCCGGATTGACCCCGCTTCAGCAACAGCATGATCGGGTCACCTTTTTTGACCTGGTTCAACTGCTTGCGAAAATCATCCATCCCGTTAACCGGCTTGCGGTTGATTTCCTTGACCAGGTCGCCTTGCTGAACGCCGGCCTTATCGGCTTTGCTGCCGCCTTCCACACCGGTCACCAGAACGCCCTTCTCGGCCTCGTCATATCCGAGCCGCGCGGCTATTTCCGGCTCCAAGGACTGCAAGCTCAACCCCAACTTATCGTCGTTTTCCGTCTCCTTGCTGGCCAGTGTCTGCTCGTCCTGGCGTTTGGCGGTTTCGATCGTGACCGTTTTCTCCCGGCCGTCACGCATGATGGTGATTTTGGCCTTCTGGCCTACCCCTAAAGCGGCAATCCGGCGCGAAAGTTCCCGGCTGCTGGTGACCGGTTCGCCGTTGACGGCCGTTATAATGTCATTGGCTTTGATTCCGGCCTTATCCGCCGGGTCGCCCTCAAAAATCTGGGTAACCAGCACGCCGGTTTCACCTTTGACCTTGTAGTATTCGGCAAGTTCGGGTGTCAGGTCCTGGATGCCGACGCCCATCCAGCCGCGGGTCACCTCGCCTTTGCTCTTCAGCTGGGCGATGATGTCCTTGGCCATGTTGATCGGGATGGCAAACCCGATGCCCTGTCCACTGGCGACGATAGCCGTGTTGATACCGATGACTTCGCCGTTCATGTTGATCAGCGGACCGCCGCTGTTGCCCGGGTTGATGGAAGCATCGGTCTGAACGAAATCGTCATAAGGGCCGGAGCCGATGATGCGTCCCTTGGCACTGACGATACCGGCCGTGACCGTCTGCTCCAATCCGAAAGGACTGCCAATCGCCACAACCCAGGTGCCGACTTCCTGGGCATCGGAATCGCCAACCGGCAGGGGAACAAGGTCTTTGGCGCCCTCGATTTTTATCAGGGCCAGATCGGTTTTCGGGTCGCGACCCACGACAGTGGCATCGTATTCTTCTTCATTTGCCAACCGGACTTTGATTTGATCGGCTCCCTCGACGACGTGGTTGTTGGTTACGATGAAGCCTTCCTGGTCGATAATGAATCCAGAACCGAGGCTGCGCTGCTTGAACTCCTTCATGGGGCCTTCCTCGAAAGGTCCGAAAAAATCCTTGAACGGATCGCGTTCGCGGCCACCGAAGGGGTTGCCGAAAAAGTGCCTAAAAACCTTACCGCCCCCCTGGACTGTTTTCTCGGTCCTGATGTTAACCACTGCCGGTTTGGCAACTTCGGCTAATTGGCTGAAGTTTTCGGGTACCATACGCGGGGCATCTGCGGCTGCAACCTCGGGTGTAAGTGTCCCTGCCTGAAAAACGAACATGACGAGCAAAACGAAGACGCCGGCACTTGTAGTCCTGATTCTAGACAAACTCATACTCATCCTCCCTGGTTTAATCCTCCCTGCCAATGTGTCCGGCAGTTTAAAGGTCGATTCTGCAGCCGTACGGGGTATTTGTGAAACATCTTCTAATCTAACATGTGAATAAGGTGGCGCCTCCGCCCGGATGAACGATTTCGAAAAACGGCTGAAACTCGCCGCCAACGGGCTTTAAGCTACGACCAGTCCCGCCTTCAAATAATGAGTTTTGATGCAGCTTGAATATCTTACCTTACAAGCGGAATCGGCATAGGATCCGGTTTGAGACCCTCAAAGCGACTCAGACAGTCATCCACTTTTCGAAATCGTTCATCCGGGTTCCGGCGCATCATTTTAATGCACCGTGACGGTCACAAGAACCACGTGCATATGTCATTAAAACATCTTAATATATAGCGCAATTTTGTTCTGGCAACCCCATTGACAGTGGTACGTGACGATATTCCGGGGAGGAAAAGTGCACCCTAAGATTACCGTAACCTGACCGCGACATCACCGTTTCGTCACCCTCCTTGAGCTAAAGAAAACAATACGATGAAAGCGCTGCATACGCCGGGATGATTTTCAACGGTTTCAGAACGTTTGTTGCGCCCATTTCATCTTGACTTTTCAGAAATTATGGCTAAAATTAGTTCGTTTGAGTATCAAAGGTGCAATTTTTTTGC
>JARROL010000049.1:0-14685 GCA_037383965.1 Desulfobacterales bacterium
GTCAGGGTACCGATCATATTGGCCGCCATGACGCGGTCATAAAGGGTCGGTCCGCGAAACGCCTGACAAGTGATGGCATCCTGGCATACCACGATGTGGCATGTCAAGTCTTTTTTTGCCTCCGCCATGGGCCGATCGATAAAATTACCTTGCCCATATTAAAAAATAGAAACGGCTGGTTCGGTGCCACGTGTCGGCCGCCGAATGTGGGATTGACAAGGGACGGAAATTCACTTACCAGGTAAATCGGCATTCCCGCCAAACAGGCGTGATGTCACAGTTGTCACGTTGCAAAGTCCGATGCGTTTCAAACCGACTGATTGTAAGTGTTTACAGGGTGCCGCCCCGGTGAAATAGGCTTCGCATTTCACGGGGCAGGCAGATGCAAGGCGTCGGGCGCGCAGACGTACTATCGTACCTCAAGTGCCCGACAAAAAGCAGATGCGGTGCGCTGTGAACGCTTACCTAAAATGAATCGAGGTAGCAGACAGAATAATGAATGAATTGTCTTTTATTGCCATGATGGACAATGGCGGCCGACGACTGTGGAGCGACAGGCGCAAGAAGTTGGTCCCCATCACCATTTCGGAAAGGAGGTCCGGCAAGGAACGCCGAACAGGTATCGACCGTCGTGGATTCCAGACCGTCAAGGTCGGAAAAGAAAAAGAACGCCGTCGTAAATTTACCCGCCTGCCCACCAACTTCGTGAAATAGTGTTGAAGCAGAAATAGTTCATGACTGCAGCTTTTTCAGGGTTTCTTCCACAAGATTTCTGATGTCCCGCAGACGGTTTTCCGTCATGGCCTCGAAACGCAGCACCAGCGCCGGCTGGGTGTTTGACGCCCGCACCAGTCCCCAGCCGTCGTCGAAGAGAACCCTGGCGCCATCGATATCGATCACCTTGTAACGCTGGCGAAAATGGTCGGTCACTTTTTCAACGAGGCCGAATTTCATCTCGTCCGGGCAATCGACGCGAATTTCCGGGGTGGTGAAGGTCGGCGGCACGTCGACCAAGAGCTCGGAGATCTTGTGACCGGTGGTGGAGAGGATCTCCAGCAGGCGGCAGGCGGCATAGGTGGCATCGTCGAACCCGAAGTAGCGGTCGCTGAAAAACATGTGCCCGCTCATTTCGCCGGCCAGCTCGGCTTTTTCCACTTTCATCTTCTTCTTGATCAGTGAGTGACCGGTGCGCCACATGATGGCCCGGCCGCCGTTCTTCTCGATATCGTCGTACAGGGTCTTGGAGCATTTGACTTCCGAGATGAACGTGGCGCCCGGTTTTCGCGAAAGAATCTCCCTGGCAAAAATGATCATCAATTTATCGCCGTAGATGATGCGCCCTCTCTCATCCACCACGCCAACGCGGTCTCCGTCGCCGTCGAAACCGATGCCGAGATCCAAACCTTCCTTCTGAACCAGCGCGATGAGATCCTGCATGTTCTCGGCAACGGTGGGGTCGGCTTCGTGGTTGGGGAAATGACCGTCCATATCGCAGTAGATATCGTGTACCTCACACCCGAGCCGTTTCATGATCGGCACCGCGACAACGCCGGCGGTGCCGTTGCCGGCATCGACGCCGACCCGCAAGGGGCGCGGCAGGCTGATGTTGTTCACCACATAATCGATATAGGTCGGGATCATGGCGGCGGAAGACAGCCGCCCGCTTCCCTCAGTGAAATTTTCGTCTTCGATGAGGGCAAGGATGGTCTTGATGTCTTCACCGTGGATCGAGTCGAGGCCGAGGCAGAGTTTGAAGCCGTTGTACTCGGGGGGGTTGTGGCTGGCGGTGAGCATGACGCCGCCGTCTTTTTTCAGCTGCTGGATCGAAAAATAAAAAACCGGCGTCGGGCACACCCCGATGTCGGTCACGTCACAGCCGGTCGACAGGAGTCCCTCGATCAGTTCTTGCGAATAGGCCTCGGAGGTCAGGCGGCAGTCGCGTCCCACGGTGATACTGCGGGCTTCGTTCCGGCGCAGAAAAGTTCCCACACCGCGCCCGATCAAGGCCGCGTCCGCCGCCGTCATGTCCTTGCCGGTGATGCCCCTGATGTCGTACTCCCGAAACATTTGCGGATTCATAAATCCCTCACTTTTTGGAGCGGCTATTTTCGGTGAAATTAAGATTCTTTAAATTTCGCCGGGTGACCGAACGTTAAATGTTCATCGAGAACCGCTGCTTTTCATTTCAGCCCTTGACCACCGCAATCGGCCTCAATTTGGCAACTTTCCGTGATATACCGGCCGCGTGAACGACCGCCACGACCTCGGAAACGTCCTTGTAGGCCTCAGGCATCTCTTCCGCGAGTGTGCCTCGACCGGTCCAGCGGACCAGGACACCCTTGTCTTCCAACTCACGGTGAATCGACCGGCCCTTGCTGGCCCTCTTGGCGGCCTTGCGGCTCAGTATCCGGCCGGCCCCGTGGCAGGTGGAGCCGAAAGTATCCGCCAGGGCCTTTTCGGTTCCCACCAGCACATAGGAAGCCGTTCCCATATCGCCGGGGATAATCACCGGCTGCCCGGCCACACGGTAACCTTCATTCAGAGCGGGGTGGCCGGGCGGGAAGGAGCGGGTTGCGCCTTTGCGATGAACGCAGACGGTGCGTTTTTTGCCGTCTATGAGGTGCTCCTCTTTTTTGGCGATGTTATGACAGACATCGTACACCAGCCGCATTCCCAGGTCACGCGGTCCCAGGCCGAAGACGCGCTGGAAGACCTCGCGCGATCGGTGCAGCAAAATTTGCCGGTTGGCCCAGGCGTAGTTGGCGGCGCAGGCCATGGCCCTCAGGTAGCGTGAGCCCATTTCCGACTGAATCATAGCGCAGGCCAGCTGCCTGTCCGGCAGGTGGAGGCCGAGTTTTTGAACATGTTTGGTCATCGAAGCCAGGAAGTCGTCGCAGACTTGGTAGCCGAAGCCTCTCGATCCGCAGTGGAGCATGAGTGTTACCTGCCCCTGGAACAGACCGAAGGCCCCGGCCACATGCGGATCGAAGATTTCTTCGACCAGGCCGACTTCGAGAAAATGGTTGCCGGCCCCCAGAGTGCCCAACTGCTTTTGACCCCGTTCCAAGGCACGGGCGCTCACCTGCTCCGGCTCGGCGTCGGGCAAACAGCCGCCGTCTTCGGTGTGCTCGAGGTCACCATCCTCTCCGAGACCCTGCCGCAGCGCCCACCGGCTGCCGTCACGGAGCACCTTCTTTTCTTCCGGCACCGAGAGTTTCAAGGAACCCTGCGACCCCACTCCGGATGGAATATTTTGGAAGAGTGCGTTCACCAAGGATTCAAGCTTGGGTCGAACGTCCTTTTCGACCAGGTCGGTTGCAGCCAGTCGAACACCGCAATTAATGTCATATCCCACACCGCCGGGAGAAACGACGCCGGTCTGCCAGTCGAAGGCGGCCACACCGCCGATGGGAAATCCGTAGCCCCAGTGCATGTCCGGCATGGCCAGGGATGCCTTTAGAATGCCGGGCAAGGCGGCGACATTGGCCACCTGCTTGAGCGGTTCCTTTTGATCGGAACCCTTCAGCATATCGGCCGAAGCATAAACGATTCCAGGGACCCGCATGGCGCCTGCCATCGGAATTTCCCAGCGATAGGTATCGATCTGTCGGATTTGCATGGCTTAATTGTCTCACCTGGGGAATTAGAGAAAAGGCCTCGTTTTCAGGTGAAGACACTGATATGGTAGATGTTTTCACAAGGGTTCAAGGGAAGGTTTTTTCACTTGGTTCCTCACACCCTTGACTCTTTGAACCTCAAGCCTTCGCTTTAGCCGAAGGTAGGTGACTTTCTATACGTCAAATATGATCCTTGCCTCCCAGCCTGTCAATTTGCGTTTGACAGTTATCTGGTGATAAGTGACGGCTTTTATCTCGTTGCCGAGTGCATGCCGCGACGGGTCATAGGAATCAACGGCGACATTCGCTGTGATGCGGTGGGCACCGATGTCGTGAATGTCCACCGAATGCACCAGAAGCCCTTTTCCCGACCACAGATACAGCAACTCCCGCAGCCAGTTGACCATCAGGTCCGGCCAGTCCGCCCCTTCAACTTGCAGATTGAGGGATTGCATTGCGTGTATCGATTCGGGGGAGACCATGATGTCGAACATGGCCCTTGCGGCGGTGGCGAACAACTCGGACGGATCGGCGCCGAACACGTGCAGGCCGAGATCCGCGGTGTGATCGATGAAGCGATATTTCACCTGTGCCGATCCTAAGACTAGCCCATCCACGAACTTTTTAGGGTGCTTTTAAGTGTCCAATTCATAAATGTGGATTTTTTCGCTGGGCAAGGCCGCACAAGGGCTTGCGGTGAGGCGCACTTTATGTATGCCTCAGCCGCGAACCCGCTACGACCGGCCGCCCAGTGGAAAAAAGACTGTTTATGGATGGACACAAGACTATAGTAATATTTCCCCGGTCTTAGCGGTGCCATAGCCGCCAAGGGCCTCAACCCGCTTCTTGAAGGCGGCACTGCGGATGGTTTCCAGAAGGACCTGGAAGTTCCGGGTCTCGAAAAACGCGTCAGGCACCACCAGGTCGTATTGTTCGGTGACGACCGGAACGAAGTCGAGTTTCAGGGCCCTGGCCGCCGCGCAGATTCCCAGGCCGGCGTCAGCCGTGCCGCTCAAGACGGCCACGGCCACCGACATGTGCGTAAATTCTTCATTGCCGTAGCCGTTGATCCGGCCCGGGTCGATGCCCAGCTCCCGCAAACGGTAGTCGAGCAGAATGCGGGTGCCGGAGCCGCCCTGCCGGTTGATCATCGTCACATCTTCGCGCGCCAGGTCTTCGATTCCTTTAATCCGTTTCGGGTTTCCGGGTAGAACGATCAGCCCCTGATCACGGAACACCAGGTTGATCAGACGGACCTGCTTCGCGGCGAAGAGGTCCGGCAGATAGCGTTTGATGTAGGCGGTGTTGTAACTGCCGTCGGCCGTGTCAAGAAGATGCGAGCCGGCCAGGTGACACAGGCCTTTCTTGACGGCCATCAGCCCCCCCATGCTGCCGACATGGCTCGATGACAGTGACAGGCCGCTGCTGCCGGCGCGAAGCTGATCGGCCAGGACATCCAAGGTGTTGTCGTGGCTGCCGACGATCACGATGGTGTTGCGGATGGCCGACAACGGGCGCAGCAGTTCGGCCGCAATGGGCTGCTGGTCGTTGATTCCTTCGACATGGTTCGGAATCCGAATGATGCCGTCGGCTTCGGTGATCGAAGTGATACTGCCCGCACCGCGCGGCAGAGGAGTGGCCACGATGCGGCCGTTCACCTCCCCTAGCTTTACGCGTATAAATTCTTCCACGCCGAGTTTGGAGGCGATTTTACGGGTCGGTTCGACCATGGCCGTCTGGGGTGCCACGTCGGGCAGCCCGAGCCGGTGGCGGATCAGGGGACGGACAAACTGCTCGAAGGCGATGATCGCCGAAACCGGGTAACCGGGTATGCCGAATACCGGTTTGGCGTTTATTTCCCCGACAATCACCGGTTTGCCGGGCATCATGGTAACTCCGTGCACATAAACATTACCCAGATCACTCATCACGTGACGGGCGTAATCTTCCGAACCGGCCGAAGAGCCACCGATGATCATAACCATGTCGTAGCCGCTCTGGAGGCCCTTTTCGGTCGCTGCTTTGATGGCTTCCAGGTCGTCCTGGACCCGATCGTGTTTAACGTAAGTGCCGCCGCAGGCTTCGGTCAGTTTACCGAGAACATAAGAGTTGCTCTCGAGTACCTGCCCGGGGGGCAGCTGGTCCGGGTCGATACGGCGCCAGTCGACGATCTCGGAACCGGTGGGGATGATCAGCAGATTGGGTTTACGGCGGACCGATACCTCAAAAATGCCGGCCGAAAGAAGCGCCCCGATGCAGTAAGGCGTAATCTGGTGGTTCTGGGGAAAGAGCAGCTGGGTGGCGACAATGTCCTCGCCCATTTTGCGGACGTGCTGCCAGGGAAACGCCGGTGCTTCGATCCGAACCCGTTGATCGTCGAGACGATCGAGCTTTTCGACCATGATCACCGCGTCGGTGCCCTCCGGCATCACGTGACCGGTGTTCAGATAAAAAGCGTCTTCACCGATGATCAGCTCTTTCGGCCGCGTCTCGCTGGCCCCGAAGGTTTTTTCCGCCTTGACCGCGATGCCGTCCATCGCGGCCGCGTGGAAATTGGGTGATGACAACCGGGCGGTGATGGCTTCGGCCAGCACGCGTTCCACCGAATCGGTCACCGGGACGGTTTCACCGGTCATGGCGCCGATCGACCCGAACCGCTGAAACAATAGGTTTCGGGCCTCCTGAAGCGTTTTCATTTTTAGATAGATATTACGCTTGGTATGCATGCCCTTTTCCAATCATGAGTATCGTCTTCAAGAAAAAGATTTTGGCAAGACCAGAGGGAGAAGGCTGTATAGTGCATACGCCGACGACCGATAACGCAGTCCCAAAACGTTAACTTAAATATTAAAACCCTCACTAAGGGCCCCTGCCGCCGCGCGTTTACGGGTTATTGTTCTTGAGTTTCGAGTTTCAAGTTTCCTTTATAACGGAATAACCGCGACCTCTGTGCCGGCATCGAGTCCCTCGGTGTTGACGTCGATTTCGATCAACCCGTCGGCCATGACCATGGTGTTCAGCAAGCCCGATTTGCCCAGAATCGGTTCGGCACGGTATTCATCGTTGTCACGGGTGAGGCGCACGCGGATAAAATCGGTGCGGCCCTGAGCCGAACCGATGTTGCGGCTCAGCCGGGCGGGAATCCTGAAAACCCGTCGCTGCGAAGGGGACAATCCCGCCACATGCGCGATGAACGGCTGAACCACGACTCTGAAAACGACCATGGCCGATACCACATGACCCGGCAGGCCCCAAACGGCCTTGTTTTGCGTATTGGCCAGAATGGTCGGCTTGCCGGGGCTGATCGAGATGCCGTGCACAAGGATGCGTGAATCGGGAAGTTGGGTCAGGACATCGATGGTGAAATCGCGAACCCCGACCGAACTGCCTCCGGAAAGCAGGATCATGTCCGAGCCGGCCAGGGCGTCGCGGCAGGTCGCATACAACGCTTCGTAGTTGTCGCGCACGATGCCGTAGCGCACGGGTATGCCGCCGGCTGCCAGCACCTGTCCGGAAAGGGAATAGCTGTTGACGTCCCGGATCTGGCCCGGCACCGGCGTGCTGTCGATCGGAACGACTTCGTCGCCGGTCGATATGATGGCGATCCTCGGACGCCTGAATACCCGGACGGTTTGCTGTCCGAAGGCAGCCAGCAGGCCTGTTTCCTGCGGCCGCAGGTATCGACCGGCTTCCAGAATGATCTGCCCGCGACGAAAATCTTCCCCGACTTCCACGACGTGTTGGCCCGGTGCGACACTGCGGTAGACCTCGATCGTGGTGTCGTCCAGCATTTCCGTGTGTTCGATCATCACCACGCTGTCGGTGCCTTCGGGCAACATGCCGCCGGTGGAAATTCGGCAGACCTCACCGTGCGTGATGGAAAACGTCGGCGTCTGCCCCATGGACACGGTGCCCTTGACAGTCAGGTAGGCCGGGCTGCCGTCGGAGGCCCCGAAAGTGGCTGAGGCCTTGACGGCGTAACCGTCCATTGTCGCGCGTAAAAATTCAGGAAGATCTCGATCGGCGGAAATGGTCTCGGCCAGGACTCGGCCGCAGGATTTTGGGAGCGGGACGGTTTCCGCATCGACCGGAGTGAAGGCCTCAGCATGCTTCAGTACGCTCGCAAGATCCGTAACTTTGAAAAACTCCAGCATGCTATCCCTCACTTGAGCAACGGCAAGGCCGCTCTGAAGGTGTCGGTGCCGGCCCGTTCGAGCCACTCGTACATCAGCATTTCGGTGGACATGATCGTCACCCCGTTTGCCCGCAGTCGCTCGAGGGCCATATCGCGGTCGAGAGGTGACCGCGAGGCGGCAGCGTCGGCGATCACCACGATCCGATAATCCAGCGGGGCTCGGAGGGCGGTCTGGGCGACACAGATGTGCGCTTCCATTCCGGTGAGAATCAGGGTGTGGCGGTCGTGGGCTTTCAAGCGGCGGGTGAACGCTTCTTCGCCAAAGCAGCTGAAGGACAGCTTTTTCACAGGGGGCGTTTCTGTCAGCTCCAATTTGATCTCATCGACCGTCTCTCCCAGGTTTTCCTGTTCGCTCAGAAGGACCGGCACTTCTACCACCCTGGCCAACCGGACGAGTTTGACGATGTTGGCCACGATCTGCGGCGTGTCATGGATAAGCGGTGCCAGTTTATTCTGAACATCGACGACAACCAGCAGGCTGTCTTCGCGCTGAATCAGCGCCGGGAAAGAATTTTTGGTGCGGTTCACGATCGTCCTCCCTTTTTTACAGTGGTCCGGTCTATCAGGTGGTGTCCTTCCACGGTTTCATTTCAAGCGCGGATCAGTTTTCGATCCAGAAATGGTCTGCAGTTTTTATCAAGTACCACAAAAGAGCGCGGCGCGGCAAGTATGACTGCCAGCCGGCAGAAATTATTGGTGAAAAGGCGTTTCTAAATACCGTGATCCGTAAGTCTGCTGTAAATTTCATCCGGTATGTGCGATATGGTTTATGGGAAAATCCGGGGACAATTGGGGCGGCGAAGTTGACGGTGACTGATGGGGACTGAAGCGAACGGTCGCTACGTGCCAACTCATCCACCACCATCGAAAGGGAGCGGTCGAAACGTAAGACCCTCCCCTTGCAAAATATAATGAAATGGGTATAATGCGCGCGTATTGGGTATATTTCGTTAATGTCCGGTGTATCAACCATTTGAGGAAATCATGTCCGACGAGCCCGAATCTTTGACTTCCGACCTGAGGGCGGTAAAACCAAAATTTCTAACACGCACAACCTTCACCGAATTTAATCTGCCGGCTGAAGTTCTTTCGGGAATTTCCGAAGCCGGTTTTACCTACTGCACCCCGATTCAGGCGCAAACCTTGCCGGTGTCGCTGGCAGGCCGCGATGTGGCCGGACAGGCCCAGACCGGGACCGGCAAGACGGCGGCCTTTCTGGTAACCATATTCACCCGACTATTGGCGCTGACCGACCGCGAACCGGGTTTACCGGCGGCCCTGATCGTCGCACCGACAAGGGAACTGGCCAATCAAATCTACGAAGAGGCGAACTTTATCGGCCGCCATACCGGTTTCAAGATTGCCCAGGTCGTCGGCGGGATCGACTATCAGCGGCAGGCGGAGATCCTCAAAGAGGGCGTCGATATCGTTATCTGCACACCCGGACGCGTCATCGATTATTTCAAGCAGGGCATCTTTAAAACCAGCGGCATCAAGCTCGTGGTCATCGACGAGGCCGACCGTCTCCTCGACCTCGGGTTTGAAAAGGACATGCGCTATATCTTGAAAAAGTTGCCGCGCTACGACAAACGGCAGTCGATGCTCTTTTCGGCCACCCTCTCCTACCGGGTTCTGGAGTTGACCTACGAATACATGAACCTGCCGGAGTTTATTTCCATCGCTCCCGAAGAAGTGACGGTCGATGGGGTCGACCAGATGCTGTTTCATGTGGGGCGAGAGCAAAAACTGCCCCTGCTGTTGGGGATCCTGGCACGTGAAGATTGGAACCGGGTACTGATATTCATCAACACCAAGGCCGGTGTGGAATGGCTGACCCAGAAACTAAAGGGCAACAATTGTCCGGCCGAGGGCATCACCGGTGATCTGCACCAGCGCAAACGGTTCAAGTTGATGGAAAATTTCAAAAACGGCCGCATCAAAATCCTGGTGGCCACCGATGTCGCCTCGCGCGGAATACACGTGGAAGACATCAGCCATGTCATCAACTACGATTTACCGCAGGATGCCGAAAACTACATCCACCGGATCGGCCGGACCGCCAGAGCAGGCAAAACAGGCAAGGCGTTTTCTTTGGCCTGCGAACAGTACGTGTTTCATCTGGAAGCCGTGGAAGAGATGCTGGGCTACAAAATTCCGGTGGTTTGGGCGGAAGATGACTGGTATGTTGCCGACCGGAGCGGCCCGGTGAAGACCGCCTCACGGGGACGCAAGGTGCGGGCCGTCCACGGAAAAGAGCGCGTTCAAAAAAGATTGGCACGGCAGACACCTTCTGAAAAACCCTGGCCGCAGAAATACCCCGGCGCGTTTTTCGGCTTTCTGCCAGAAAAGGCGACCGAAGCAGCGACGCCATCCACTGCGGCCGCTGAGGAAGCCGCACCGGCACCACGAAAGAAAAAACGCCGCCGACGCCGGAAGAAGAAATCCGGACCGGCCGATTCCGCCACTCCGGCAGCCAATCCGGATTCCGAACGGCAGTCCTGAACGTGCCGTCATCACCCGGCAGGCTAGAGCCAATTTTAGTTGAGTTACCGCCATGGGCTACGTGTTCGATTTCAAGGATGCTCAAACTTTCGAGCGCTGGTTCGAAGAACCGCGTTATCGCCTCGAAGCCGAACGTGAAAACGCCCTGATGATCGACATGCTCCAGCCGGTCAGGGGAGAAACGATTCTGGAGATCGGTTGCGGAACCGGAACCAGCCTGGTGCCGCTGATCGAAATGGGGCTGAACGCCACCGGAATCGATGCCTCACCCTACATGCTCGATGTCAGTTTCAAGAAACTCGGGAACCGGGTCGGCCTTTACCGGGGATCCGCTGAGGACCTCCCTTTCGACGACAATTCCTTCAATCACGCCTTTTTCATGACCACCCTCGAATTCGTCGACGATCCGGGCAAAGCCATCGAAGAAGCCTGCCGCGTCGCAAAAGACCGGGTTTTTATCGGTGTCCTCAACCGGTATGCCATCAAGGGCATTCAGCGACGGGTCGCCGGGATTTTCTACGAGACCATTTTCAACCATGCCCGGTTCTTCGGCATCTGGGAGTTGAAACGGCTCATCCGGTCCATTGCGGGCCAGGTACCGCTGACCTGGCGGACGGTCAACCAGTTTCCTGCGGGGTGCGGCCGTTTCGTTCAGAATGTCGAGCAATCCCGCTTCATGCGGCGCTGCCCGTTCGGAACCTTCGTCGGGATGGTGATCACACTGGTTCCGGTTTTCAGGACCCGGCCGCTGGCCGTACGCCACCAGGACGAAACCGTCCACCGCCATGGTGACGGGTTGATGCCGGGAACGGCGGCCGTCTGCACTACCGACGAGTACGCAATACCTACCGCGGCGGCGGCCCTGAATTTATGTTCACATGCACAGGATGACGGCCATGGAAGCTTACCTGTTTGAGACCGTGAAAGACGGCAACGTCAAGTGCAACCTCTGCCGGCACCGATGCCTCATCAAAGAAGGCCGCCGCGGCATTTGCGGTGTGCGCGAAAACCGTGCGGGCGTACTTCACACACTGGTTTTCGGGAAACTGATCGCGCGGCACATCGATCCCATCGAGAAAAAGCCGCTCTATCATTTTTTGCCCGGCAGCCGCTCCTATTCCATCGCCACGGTGGGGTGCAACTTCAGATGCCGTTTCTGCCAGAATGCCGACATCGCGCAGATGCCGGAGGACCAGCGGGGATTGATCATCGGAGATCCATGCACGCCGCAGGAAGTGGTTGCCGCCGCTCTCAAGGGCCACTGCAGGAGCATAGCATACACCTACACGGAACCGACCATATTTTTTGAGTTTGCCTATGAAACCGCCAAGCTGGCCCAGGCCGAAGGGTTAAAAAATGCTTTTGTCACAAACGGTTACATGACCGATGAGGCGCTCGAGATGATTCACCCCTACCTGGACGCCGCCAACGTCGATCTAAAAGCCTTCAACGAAAGATACTACCGGGATGTCTGCGGGGCCAAGCTGTCAAATGTCATGGAGACCCTTAAACGCATGAAATCGCACGGTATTTTCGTGGAGGTCACGACCCTGATCGTACCCGGGCTCAACGACGACAGCGGGGAATTGGTAGATCTGGCACAATTTCTGGTGACGGACCTGGGGCCGGAGACGCCCTGGCACATCAGCCGTTTTCATCCGACCTACAAGCTGACCGACCGGCCTCCGACACCGCTGGCCACTCTTTTAAAGGCGCGTGACATCGGCCTGAAAGCCGGCCTTAGATATGTTTACACCGGCAATGTGCCGGGTGAAGACGGTGAAAACACCCTTTGCTACAACTGCGGCAGAATCGTCATCGAGCGCTGGGGATTCCAGATCAGGAGCACCGCCCTCGAAGAGGGACGGTGCCGGTATTGCCAGGCGGTGATCGATGGTGTCGGGTTATAAGTCGCTGTTTCGAGTTAATATTGACGTATTTGACGGCTTTGAACGAGCAGTCGGGCGACTTCTTCAGAACCGGTTCAAAACGATAACGCTGGCAAACCTTCGCACCGGATCTTGCATTCGGACGGCTTCCTCAGAACCGGTTCAAAACGATAAACGGTGGAAACGAGCGCGAAACGGCCGGTTTCCGAGCGGCACCTCAACAAACGCCGCCGCATTCAAAATTTTAAACCGGCTCGACACTATTTAACTGTTTGTTATTTATTGATTTATTAAATTTTAGTCATATCGCGGTTCAAAATTTTAAACCGCCGGCTCTATCTGAGTCCCGAAGGCCGAATTTGTGAAAGGCGCCTGATTAAAAAAAGTAGTGAAAAAATAGGCGCTTATAACAATGTTTGATTCGCTGACGAACTCGATGATTTTGGCATGAACTTTGCTTCAAGTTTTAGCATCCTCAACAAATCATCATCTGTTTTCCTCCTTAGACGGCCAACCGCAAATCGGTTGGCTGTTTATTTTTTGTGCTCGTCTAGTTGAAAGTTTTACATGTTGAATTTTGGTGATTGTGATTTGTTATTTGTTTTTTGCGATTTGGAAATTTGCACCTGCCCCCGCCGCGGAAAACGTTCTTGACACCCCACTGACAATCTTTCATACTTCAGCACCTAAACAATCGGCCAAAGCATTGAAATGAATGTAAACGGAACCGAGCGTGTCAAACTTGGGAGACCCCGCTCAATGATCAAAGACATCGGCGCCAGGAGATTTCTGCACGACATCCGTTACCGTCGCGACCGCTACCGGCAGTTTATCGGAATCGCATTCGTCGTGCTGGTGAGCGTCGCGGGCTGGCCGGTTGCCGGGCTTTACTGGGTCGGCGTGCTTCTGGTATGCAGCGGCATCGCCGTGCGGCTGTGGGCCTCCGGCCACATAAAGAAAAACAAGGTCCTGGCAACAGACGGTCCCTACGCCTATGTGCGCCACCCGCTCTACGTCGGCAATATCCTGCTGGGGTGCGGATTTTCGCTGGCTTCCGGGCTTTGGTGGAGCGGCCCTCTTTTTATCCTGATCCTGCTGGTATTCTATCCTCAGGCGATCCGGCGCGAGGATGACAAGCTTCATCACCTGTTCAAAGAAGATTGGGAAAGGTGGCGTAAGCAGACCCACGCACTGCTGCCGCGCTTGACGTCAAATAAGCATCCGGGAGGCGGCTGGTCTTTCCGGCAGAGTCTCCGCCAAAACGGTGAGCCGCTCATCGCCCTTTTTCTTCTCGCCTGCCTGTACAATCTCTATCTCAGGCTTTAAATAGGCCATTTCTGCCAGATGCCAAACACGATTGCCGGTATTCCAGAAGACGTGCTGCTGGAATGGATCACCGCCAGCCTCCGCGAAGGGCGGAACATCCTCGGCCGGGGGTATCAGTGCCATACTCTGCATTACCGGGATGCCGAGCGGTCTCTGGTGGTCAAAGCGCCGCTCGGTCGGGGCCTAACGGCGTATGTGCGGCGGCGGATGCTTCAAAATGAATATGCGGTTTACGGCCGGCTTTCCGGTTTGCCGGGCCTTCCGGCGTGTCACGGTTTCCTGAAAAAGCGGTTTCTGGTGCTCGAGTTCATCGACGGCGTCCCCATTCGGGACGCCCGCATTACGGACCGCGATTTTATTTTCAACACCCTGCTCCAGCGAATCATGACCATGCACCGGGCCGGTGTGGCGCACGGCGACTTGAAAAAGAAGGACAACATTCTGGTGGTCGACGGCCGGCATCCCATACTGCTCGATTTCGGCGTCGCCGTCATCCGGAAAACCGGTCCGACGCCGGTCAACCGCTATCTCTACGGCCTGTTCAAGAAATTCGACTTCAATGCTTATGTAAAAATAAAGTACCGCAAGCGCACCGACCTCATCAGTGCCGCGGATCGGCGGTTTTACCACCGCACCATCGTCGAGAAATCGGCCGGCTGGATCAAGCGCCGCTATCTCAAGATAAAAAGATGGCTGTTCGGAGATCGATGACGCTGACCCGATCCCCAATAAAGGTATCGGTTCCTGAAAAATAGATGATCCCGTTAGGATTCAAGGGGTCAAGGATTCCAGGGTTCAAGAATGCTTAGAAACACGACAAAGAGTTTGGCAATGGGCCTTTCCCCTGTGTTTAAAGGTTAATAGTCGTTGTCATAAATATGTTTCAATGGGAAGGAATATGGTCCAGCCCAAAATCCCCCCTGGCCCCCCTTTTGTCAAAGGGGGGAAAGCATTTACCCCGGCATCCTTTCTTTTCGTAAGAGTTGCGTTGAAACCACACAAAGCCTTTATGAGTCCCCCCTTTAAAAAAGGGGGACAGGGGGATTTTAGAAAAGCACCAGTCGGAATAAACTTCTGACATACGGTAAATTATGGAACCCCAACCAAACAGACACTTGATGCCATGAATTCTCGCCCCCTTTCTTCGAAAAAAATT
>JARROL010000050.1:0-12278 GCA_037383965.1 Desulfobacterales bacterium
AAAACTGTCGGCCAGGCCGTCAACAACGCCGTACAATATGGTCTGGGATTAATGGTCGGCTTTTTCATCAATGGTTTCCTCTACGAGCGGATCGGATCAGCAGGACTGTTCGTGATGAGCGCCGGGATAGCGGCCGCCGGCGGCGCACTGTTCTGGGGCGGCACCCGGTTTGGCACGGGGCATGTTTGGAAACGGGGATAAAACAGGTAATAAATCATTAAGTTGGAAATAGAAGGTGTCTGATCCAGTTCAGCAGACTATTTGGGCTCAGATTGGCCCGGTCGATCCGATCGATCCGATCGAACAGGTCCTGTGGATCGGCATACCAGTGCGCTCGGGTTGTAATGGGCCGCAGCGGATCGAGTTTTTTGACGACGCGAGCCGGATTGCCGGCCGCTACCGTGTTGGGCGGAACATCTTCGACGACCACCGCTCCGGCCCCGATGATACTATTTTCGCCTATTATGACGCCCTTGCAGACGATAGCACTGTCTCCGATCCAGGCATTGGGGCCGATCCGCACCGTTTCCGATCGACCCATGGCCAGTCGGTCATACAGACCGTGCCAGTCGCAATCGGTGACGTAGACCCGGCCGGCAAGCATGCAGTTGTCATCGATAACGATCTTCCTGGCCGAACCGATGCGGACCCCCGGACATAGAAGGCAATGGTTGCCGATGGTAATGCTGCCGCTGCCGGGTGCTTGCGGCCAGACCGCCAACCGGACCTTGCTGTCCGGTGCGGCGATAACGGTGGCGTAATTTCCTATCTTTACCGGAGAGCCAAAGATTTCAACGTGCCATGGCTTGATGAAATGGGCCCCACGCCCGAGAGCGGCCAGTCGAGGGCGTGTATACCGGCGGGTGTAGAACTCCTGGAAATTGAGGTAGGCTTTTTTAATGAAATACGGGCGGTGGTCACGGGTCACGGTACTCTCCCGTCTGTGGTGTCGGTACGCTCTGCGTTTGCGAACTCCAGAATACATGCGAAAAAAGTTGGTTGGCGGGAGTCAGGCCATAGAGGGCGTCGGCCGCCATCAAAACCACGGCGCTGGTCCAGGTGAGTCTTTCCTCCGGCCATACGGTCATGTCCGGGTAAGTGAATCCGGCCCAATACATACCGTCCTCGTAATGTTTGTCGGCGATCCAGTTAAACACGATTTGGGCCAGAGGACGGCGTCCGACTGCCGAGAGGGCCAGAGAAAGTTCAGCGGTTTCGGCAATCGTGATCCACGGCCGATCGGATACACACCGTACGCCCTGGCCTTCAATGACGAACTTTTTCCAGAAATGATCGATCCGCTTACGGGCCCTCTGTCCGCCGATGACGCCACACAAGACCGGATAATACCAGTCCATGGCGTATCGGGACTTGGTCATGTTGAACCGTTGAGGCTTTTCGGATATCGCGTGCATTAGGCGGGCGAGCCCCTTTTCCCAGGCTTCCTGCCGACAGCCGATTACTCGCGCGATGGCCAGGGCACAGCGAATACTCATGCAAATTGAACTCGAACCGGTCAATAGCGCCATTCGGTCGATGTTTCCCTCCGGGCTGATGGCCCAGTAGATTTCGCCGTGGGGCGACTGCAGGCCAAGCGCGAAGTCGATGGCAGAACGTACACCGAGCCATGCCCACTCAAGAAAAGACCGGTTGCCGGTGATGAGATAGTGTTGGTAAATGCCGACGGCGATATAGGCCGACAAATTCGCGTCCCGGGTGGTGTCCTCCGGCACCCCGTTGCGGTAGGATGTATACCAGCTGCCATCCGGGTTTTGACAACGGAACAGCCACCGGTAGGCCAGTTCCGCGGCGGCCGGGTACCCCCCGATGCTCAAGCCCATGGCCGCTTCCACCATGTCCCAGGGGTCGCTCTTGTGGCCGCAACACCACAGAATTTCGCCGTCCGTCCTCTGAACTGTGGCGATTCCGGAGGCAATTGCCTCGACCTCCAGGCTGTGGTCTTGTGTCTCGGAATAAATTTCTGGAGGGGTGGTCATCGGTGAGCCCTATCTTTCCAATGTGTGATGTAATGGATCTTAATATGTTGGATTCGCTCGTCTTGCAAGTGAGAATGGTTTATTTGATCTCTGACGGAAGTGGATTCCCCGCCACCGACACCCGGCTGGATATAACGAGGTACAAAAAGTTTTGCAGCTTGACTTTCCTCTCTTCGTTGATTAGAGATTGAATGAGATGTACTGGATCGAGGCCGTTGTGAATTGCGATCATTTATCGATGCTGCCGATTTGGCGCCGCCCGTCGGACCGACAGCGTTCCAGAATTGCCGCCGGAGGCTCGGTGCAGTGACGCGGTCAACTGGCGGCAATTACCCAGAAACCCGATCCAAAAGTGAAAGGAGGACAGGATGGCCGACAGTGTCTACAAATTTATCGATTTGGTTGGCAGCAGCACCACTTCCTGGGAAGATGCTGCTAAAAACGCGGTGGAAACCGCTTCTAAAAGTCTCCGGGACCTGCGCGTTGCCGAAATTCTCAAACTGGACATGAAGGTAGAAAACGGCAAAGTGACCGCTTATCGAGCCCGGGTCAAGCTTTCCTTCAAATACGCCAGCGATTAGGCGTATCAACCACCTATAAAATCCTCCGTGATGATTCCGGTCGTCACGGAGGTTTTTATTATTTAAGGGCCTCTGCCATCAATTCCCCCACGAGTTTCGAGAAGCGGGCCGGATTTTCAGGTTTGCCGCCCTCGCCGATCACGGCCATGTCCAGCAGCAGTTCGCTGTAATCCGCCAAGACCGGAAGGTTCCGGTCCTTTTCGTACAATTTCCTGAAGTAATCCAGGGCCGGGTGGTCGGGGTTCAATTCCAGTACCCGCTTGGATTGCGGCGGCTGGTGGCCCGCGGCCTTGAGGAGTTTTTCCATGTAGGCACTCGGATCGTGGCTGTCACCGGACAGACAGGCCAACGAATCCTTGAGACGGGTGGAGGGCTTGACATCTTTGACTTTGTCTTGCAGTTTCGATTTGATGAAACCAAATAGTGGTGCATAGGTGTTTTGTTTTTCAGCGTTCACCTGCGGCAAATCGATGTCACCTTTTTCCGCGCTTTTGAGCGGCTTGCCATCGTACTCTTCGAGTGCCTGTACCACCCATTCGTCCACGGGGTCGCTCATCAGCAACACTTCATACCCCTTTTCCTTCAGCCTTTCGAGCAGGGGACTGTCGTTCAAGGCCGTCAGGTCGTCTCCTGTCAGATAGTAAATTTCCTTTTGATCCGGTGGCATGCGGTCGACGTAATCTTTGAAGGAAACCAATTTGTCTTCGGTCCGGGTAGTCCGGTAGCGAGCCAAATCGGCGATCTTTTTGCGGTTTTCCGGATCGGTGTAGATTCCCGATTTAAGCACCTGGCCGAACTGGTTCCAGAAAGTCATATAGGTTTCGGATTCCATCGCTTCAAGATGTTCGAAAATCTTTTTGACCAGGTTTCTGCGGATGTTTCTGACCAGGCGGTCCTGCTGTAAAATTTCGCGGCTGATGTTGAGATTTAAATCCGGGGCGTCCACCACGCCCCTAATGAAACGAAAATACTCGGGGACCAGTTCACGGCAGTTCTCCATTATGAAAATACGCTTGCAGTAGAGGTGAATGCCGTGCTTCATGTCCGGATTGAACAGGTCGAAGGGGGCCTGACTCGGAATATACAGCAGGGCGTCGTATTCGGTGGTGCCCTCGAACTTAAGGTGCAGGTGGGTCAAAGGGGCATTCCAGTCGTGGCTGATGTGCTTGTAGAACTCCTCGTACTCATCCGCGCCGACATCTTTCTTGTCTTTGGTCCAGATGGCCTTCATGGAATTGAGGGTTTCTTCGCGCATCACCTTACGGCTGGTCTTGCCGATCGTTTTGCCGGCCTCGTCCTTGAGCAGTTCGTTATCCGGAATCGGTTCATCCCGTTCTACGTCCATCACGATCGGATAGTTCACGAAATCGGAGTGACGTTTGACGATTTGACGGATGGTGAATTCGTCGGTGAAATCGGGTTCGTCCTTTGCCCTTTTTTTCAGATCCAGGATCACCGCCGTACCGCGGACGTCCCTGGCCGCTTCCTCGATCGTGTAAGTGCCGTCACCAGTGGAAGACCAGCGGGTTGCGGTTTCCGATCCGGCCGCGCGGGAGATCAAGGTCACCCTGTCTGCGACGATAAATGCGCTGTAAAATCCGACGCCAAACTGGCCGATCAACTCAGGGGATACCACGCTTTTATCATTGAGGTGGGCCATGGCCTCCATAAACCCCGCCGTTCCACTCTTGGCTATGGTGCCGATATTTTCCATGATTTCCTCGTACGTCATGCCGATGCCGTTATCGGACACCACCAGCGTGTTCTTGATGCCGTCGGCGGCAATCTTAATTTTAAACTCGGCGTCCTCACCAAGGATGTCCGGTTCCATCTGGGCTTTGAATCTCAGCCGGTCGATTGCATCAGAGGCATTCGAAATCAACTCCCGTAAAAATATTTCCTGGTTGGAATAAAGGGAGTTGATGATGAGATTGAGCAACTGCTGCACTTCGGTTTTGAACTGATGTGTTTCTTGTTTACCGGCCATTTTAACTCCTTTTTTTGGTGTTTAGTCGCATTTTGTTAAGTGTACGCCAACCGACAACTGCAATTTTCGGGCTATAAAATGGGTTTCATTACGTAATTGTCAACCCGACCAAAGTGGCTGAATTTAAACCGGAAGAATAGGAAAAAACAGAAGACCGACCGCGTAGGCATTGAAATTAACGCGTGTTGAAATTACTGTATTTGAAAAAAGTAAGAACCGTATGCTTAGAAGGGATTTTGAATGATTGATATAGAAGACAGCGTCATCATCAACCAGCCGGTCGAGAAAGTCTTTGCGTTTGCAACCAACCTCGAGAACAACATTTGCTGGCAATCTGACGTCATTTTGTCCGAACAGACTTCAGACGGTCCTTTCGGTCGCGGTGCGACCTATCGGTTGGTAAACCGTTTCATGGGCCAGTTTTTCGATTCCGAGGGAGTCATTTCAGAATATGTCCCGAACGAGCTCTGCACCTATTGCTTCACTGCAGGGCCGGTTGCCGGTGAAAGCCGTTTCATTTTCGAACCGGTCGACGGCGGGACGAGGTTTCTCACACGCAGCAACATTGAACTCAAAAACTTGAAAATTTTCGGCTTCGTGGTCAAGCGCAAAGCGCGCCATCAAGTTAGAAACGATTTGCAGAAACTCAAGATAATTTTAGAAAACGGCGCGGATAACTTTGATTGTTGCGGCAATTTTGAAGATTAGCACGTGAGATGAAACGCACCGGCAACGTTTTCTTCTTGAGCCCGGTGTTGATTGAACAATTCGACGGCTTCAGCGGTGCGTTCGGAAAGAAGCCGGACGCCGCGTTCTTCTAAATCTCTGCGAAGGTTGGACGGAATATCTAAGTTACCGGCATAACCGGTTCCGACCACCAGAACGTCCGGCCCGCTTTCCAGGATATCCACAATATCATCCGACAACAGCCGGTGGCCTTCGCTTCGCCACCAATTATCTTTGACCGTATCGCCGATAATTTTTAGATCGGTGGTATACGTCTTTCCGTTCACACGCATGCTGCGCCCTGAGACATACGACTCGATCACTTTTTTTATTTGGGTTTTCGGCATATTTTCGACACTTCCGTCAATCTTCTTCCCAGCTGATGCATTCGGACGGACAGGATTCGATGGCTTCCTCGATGCAGTCCTCCGGCCCGCCTTCAGGCATGATGACCTCGGCTTTTTCTTCATCTTCGTTAAAGGCGAAAACCTCCTCGCAGAGTTCAACACAGCTTTCACACCCGACGCATTCATCTTTGTCAATCACGACACGTTTTCCCATTGTCTGCCTCCAAACGATGCTGTTTCAGAAGTATTATATTGGGGTTGCCGTTATCGATATTTTAACAGCTGCCCAAGACAGGTGATCGGCTTATCGCCAACAATTAATACAATAAGTTTGGCGGTGGGAAATACAAGGGGTGGAATCTATACGATCGGTAGCAACTTTCCGGTAATGACGTAACAATTTAATATTATATTGTTTTCAGACTGTGCTTACGTGATGATTTTTTTATGCCGCCGCAAATGCCACCATTATAGTTTTTGCGGTGATCGCTCCGGCTGACGAGATTTTTTGATCGTTCCGGTCGATTCCGCTTCTAGCCATTTGAGGTGTTCTTGGAGACGCTGCAGGGTCTCCCGAATGCTTTTTCTGAGCCGATCGGTGATTTTCAGTGCTGCGGGGCCGATAACCTGCATATATTGAACCGATATCTTTTTGTATTCGATCTCCACGCTGTCGAGAGTGAAGTCCATCTGCCGCATCATGCGGGGCAATTGGGATCGGGCGTAACCGTCGTTTATACCAGCCACGTCATGGTACACGCCAGCCAGCTCCGACTGATAGTAGAGGCAGGTCTCAATCGAATTGAGGCTGGCCACGATGCTGTTGATGTAAGGCAGGTCGTTTAATTCCAGCTGTTCGTTCAATCCGATGATCTGTTTTTCGCCATCGAGCAGTACCGCGTTTTTAACGGCTAAATCTTCCGCAAATCGCTGGAGCTGCAACATGATGTCGCCGCTCGCTTGACATGGTCCTGCCATGAAAACGATCCAACAAAGAAGAACAGTGCAGACGAGCCGGGCCGTTTTGCGTCCTTTATCGAATCTGAGCATTGGTGTTTCCAGCGATCCGGTGAGTGCGGTTTTATGGGAAATGCCGCACAACGAACTGCGCATATAGGTGAATCGGTAAGTTACCAGCGCAGAAGTACTGCACCGGCCGTCAGCCCGGCTCCGAAAGCGTCGAGCAGAATCGTTTGACCTTCTCTGATGCGGCCGTCCCGCACAGCTTCGTCCAACGCCGACGGGATGGTCGCTGCCGAGGTGTTGCCGTAGCGGTCGAGATTGACCAGCACGCGGTCCATCGGGAAAGCGAGACGGTTGGCCACCGCTTCGATAATCCTCAGGTTGGCCTGGTGCGGGACGAACCAATCGAGGTGCACGATCGAAAGACGCCGTTTTTCAAGGGTGCGCAGGGCGCACTCGGTCAGGGTGCGCACCGCCACTTTGAAAATTTCGCGGCCGTTCATGCGCATTTTATGGAGGTTCTGAGCGTACCGTTCGGGGGTAACCTCCAGGTTGGATCCGCCGGCCGGAACGTAAAAAAGCTTGCTCAGGCTGCCGTTCGAGGTTAGGTGGCTGGACAGGATGCACTGCCGACTTCCAGCCGGAACCCGCTCGACGATGACGGCGCCGGCCCCATCGCCAAATATAATGCACGAAGAGCGATCCGACCAGTTGGTTATCTGTGACAGGACTTCGCCGCCGACCACGAGAATGGTTCGAGCCTGCCCGGACAGGATGAACTGCTGGGCCGTCACGAGCCCATAGATGAACCCGGAGCAGGCGGCATTGACATCCATTGCCCAGGCATTGCCCGCCCCGATTTTTTTCTGGAGCCAGCAGGCCGTAGAGGGGAGCAGTGTGTCCGGCGAACAGGTGGCATAGATGATCTGGTCGATATCATCGGCTTTGCGACCCGCCATTTTGAGCGCTTTGCGGGCCGCCCGTGCCCCGAGAGAAGAGTTGGTTTCGGCCTCGTTTTCGACGTTTGCAATTCGGCGTTCTCGGATGCCGGTTCTGTCCAGGATCCACTGGTCGTTCGTCTCGATGTCGTGATGGGCCAGCATCCGGATGAGTTCTTCGTTGCTTAAATGTTTTTCCGGAAATGCGGACCCGATACCGGTAATTCTGGCGGCAAATCCCATGGTGTATAATTTCACTCCTGAAAACGGACGGGTGATCCGGGTTGAAATATTAGATGCCTGACATTATCAACGTTTGGGGTTTGAAGCAACAACAGAGGCTTTTACAGGTGACATCAATGCGGTCACAGCGACACCGGTTAGGCTTCTTTCGATGATCCAGATTGCCTAATCGACCACGATCTGTTACCTTGCCGATTATTAAGCTGGACGAATATACCATATATTTTCGCAAATCCTAAAGGAGCAGCAACGAAAATGACGGAAGAAAGAACCCAGACGATCGACTTTACGGTCGACCGGCAAAACCTCTACCTGGAAGAAACGTTTACCGATCTTAAGGTGGCCAGCATTCGGCGGCTTACCCCGGTAACCAGCGACGGTTCGGTCGACAAAACCCGCAAAACCATCTTCATGGGTGAGACCAATCTCATGACGGCCGCCGGTCCACTGCCGGTGCAGGCCATGATTCCAGCCAAACAACTTCAGCAGGCGATCAAACGATTTCCGGAAGCCATGCAGGCGGCGGTTGAGAAACTGGCGGATGAGGTGCAGAAGATGCGGCAAAAAGAGCAATCGCAGATCGTTACCCCTACCGGAAAAGAACAATCACGCATTATAGTTCCCGGTCGATAACACCACTGCATCCCTCCGCCGGCCAATTCAGGCTTTCTGCGAATCACCGTCGACCGAGCGGGCACCAATTCTGAAGCACGAGCCGACTGCGATTGTTGAGACGTGTTCTGTGCATTCAGCCCGGGCTGCCACTTCGGCGGGTGTCTGAGATGCACAATCAATCTCCTCTATCCACCGGGACGTTAAGGCTCCTGCTGCGGCGGGCCGTCGCACCGGAAATGGCCGTGCCCGAGACCACGACATCCCACGGTTTGATACGGTGATATTGTGTACTTCTTTTTGGACTTTTGGTTTGAACCCCGGTGAAGAACGGATTCGTCCAATGCAGGATCGAAAACGACGGCCAATGATCATTGGCCATACCGGCCGGGAGCGATTGACGCCCAAGGTGGTGCTGCGCTATGCGCTGATCCAGTTGCCGGGGACAGTGCTGTTGGTTCTGGTGATTCTGCTGATCAATCGGTGGTGGGTGACCGTTCCCTTGTGGCTGGGGTTGGGAATCGTCGTCTTGGCGATTGTGAAGGACCTTGTCCTGTTTCCACTTGTCTGGCGTTCGTATGCCGGCGGTAACCCGGACGATCCCTCCTCGATGATCGGTCGACGGGGCATCGTCATCGGACGGCTCGATCCTGAAGGCTATGTCCGGGTTCGTGGAGAATTATGGCGGGCCGAAACCGTTGGAAACGACCGTCCGGTGGAAAAAGGACGGAGTGTCGCCGTGGTCGACGTCAGCGGATTGAAACTATATGTTAGAACAGACTTGCAGGGTAACGGGCCGCCGGGTTGATACTCTTTCTCTATTTATTTATGAATGTTTCGCTTTGTAAAAATTGACTGTAATCGAAGCCTCAGGGTCCTTTGATGCATCCTCGTGCACCTCGTTGAAAAATTACGGCCACCTTCCTGTTCACCCAACACCCGGTTTATCCTGCATGCCATAGCTGGTATCGTTATCGTTCAACGTCCGCTGCCGGCCCGACCGCCAGTACGGGGCAGGTGACCCGCCGAATCACGCGGTCGGTGGTCGACCCCAGCAAGAGCGTTTCAACGAGCCCACGACCCCGAATGCCCAATATGATCAAGTCGACGGCGTGTAAAACGGCATATTTGACCAACTCCTCATGAGGCCTGCCCGCCAGGCAGTTGGTTTTGACATCGCACCAGTTGCGGGCTTCGGCCGGCACCAACGATTCGAGCCTTCCGGTCAGGAGAGCATCCAAATCTGTTCGCACTTCGGCTGTCATGGGGTCGGGCATGAGGGCGTCGGAGTAGGCAAAAGGCTCCACCACATGCACCAGGTGAAGTTCCGACTGAAAGTCCTGAGCCAGACTGAAACCGTAAGTTACCGCATTGGCCGAATCCTGAGAAAAATCGGAGCCGACCAGGATTTTTTTCAATCGGAAATTTTCCACGGTGTTCCGCGTTATCCTCTGCTCAGCAATGTCATCGTCCCTTTTTTCAGGCGCGGTCACGACCAGGAACGGGTGGCGGATGCTCCGAAGCAACTGTTCGGTGACCGAGCCGAGCAACAGCCGTTTCAGACCCGAACGGCCGTGGCTGGCGGAAATCACCAGGTCGGCCTGCGTGCTGTCCACCAGATCGGAAACGGTGTGGGCGATGGCACCCATTTCGACATGGGGCACCCATTTTACCTGAAGCGGATTCATGAGAGTGTCCATCTGACGCAATGCATCTTCTTTGAGGGTTTGCGCGTAATCGGGGGGATAGGTGAAGGCTTCACCGTGAACCGAGACGATCGGAAGGTCGACGACGTGGCACAGGTGGAGCGTGGCCTCGAATACACGGGCCAGGGCCGCGCCGTAATAAACAGACATATTGGAGAAATCCGATAAATCCGTCGTGCACAGGACGTTCTTAAAGACCACTTTCATTTGTTAATCCTTCTGGGAGTTCACCATTTCCCCGAAAGTCACTTGGCGGTAATTGCGGGGAACGGAAAACTCGGTTTCCGGTAAGTCCTTTTTTTCCAGTTTAACGACATCGGTAACGGGTTCCGGACTGCCGTCGGCGTAGGCGATGCTCTTGACTGCGACCCCGTGTGCCATCAGCTGAAGGAACTCGGGTGCGTTTTCCGGTTCTCATTCCGGAAATATGTCCGTTTCCGTGAAATCTAGAAAATCAAGAAACGGTGCCGAAGTCCAAGCGGATATGGCACATAAGCCTTGCCGTAAACCTTTTGCCCCTTTTATCATACCCAGATCAACTGCTGCCCGGCGTCAGACGAAAATGCCTACGGTAGCCCGATGTGCGGTTCTCGATGTCCACGTGAACGATCCCCTGGGTGTCGTAATCGTAAGTTTCGACAACCTCCTGAGAAGACAAGTCGGGACAGACCGTGATCGGAACGCCTTTCAAGTTCTTCTGAGCGGCCAGACCGGGGTCGTAAGGGAAATAGATGTCGCGCCAAACGGTGATGTCTCCCTCGGGTTCTCCAGCCGAGCCCAAGGCGCTGCACTCCAGGTAGCGCAGGCGGCCGATGTTGTGGAGCGGTCGGTATTGCCGGACGACCCGCAGCCTTCCGTTTTCCGTTCCCATCTCTTGTTTTTTGGAAAAAACCGGGTCGAAGACCTTGTCCTGCTCCCGCTCCCGCCAGATACCGAAATAACGTGAAACCGCCTCACGAACCTGGATTTGGTTTTTGGGGTCGGCCATGATAGCGAGTCCGATTGCCGGCGCCGCATGCGGAAAGGGAGAATTTTTCACCTTTTTCCCGAAGAGGACCCGCAAATGGCGAGCCACCGGCGGGAAGGCGATCGAGCCGCCCACCAGATAAACGGCGGCAAGGCCGGGACCCTCCAAAGGACCGATGTCGGTTTGGGCCAGCTTTTCCACCAGGGTCTGCACGGCGGAGAGACTGCACCCTATGAGCGGCGCGCAGCGTTCATAAATCTGCCCCGTGTCGAGAACGACCGGATCCGTGTCGGTCAAAACGGTCCCGACATCCACAACCATTTTGCGGGTATTGGGTTTCAAGCCTTCCTTGCGTTCGCGGCATTCTTCGAGCATCCGAACGGTTTCGATCTGCGTGAGGTCGCTCTTGGCAACACCAAGGGCCTCGAGCACCATGTCGAGGATAATCTCGTCGAAATCGTCACCGCCTAGCTGCGCGATTCCCTCGTTGGCGATGACATCGTGGCTCCTTCCGGCCATGCCGATCACGGACGTATCGAAGGTTCCGCCGCCCAGATCGTAGATTACCACATAGCGCTTGGGGCTTTTCGGCCCCAATCTTTTATGGTAGCGGTCCAGAAACTCGACGGCGGCTGCCGACGGTTCGTTCATGGCCCCTAAAACGGTGAATCCAGCTTGGCGAAAAGCCTCCAAGGTGATGAAGCGTTGATTGCTGTTGGCGTTGGCCGGAACGGCAACCATCACCTCGAGAGGGGTTTTCCGGTCGATGTTCAGGTTACTGTGCCTGGTTACCATCCGCCGGACGTGCGATAGATAGAGGGTGAGCAACTCGAGCATCGAAAACGATACACCCTGGCCCAGATCCACCGGGTCTTCCGGACGGAGACGACCGGCAAGTCGCTTTAAGGACCGCAAGACCGTGACGTCCGGTCGGTTGAGCAAGGCCGCCGCTTCCCAGCCGAAACAGGGCCTGCCCCGGTCGACCGCAATCAGGGATGGGATGTATTCTTTGATATCGCCTTTCCAGGACAAGCTGCAGACCGGGTGGTTGCCGTTTTCACGCGCGGCGACCACCGTTCGTGTGGTTCCGAAGTCGATTCCGAAACGGTTGGGTGAGGAGTTCATCATTTTTTTACTCATGGATTAATACCCTATGTGTGGTTTTTATGTAAATGCTCTCAGAATCATAACATAGCGTGTTTCACCATTAG
>JARROL010000051.1:0-16075 GCA_037383965.1 Desulfobacterales bacterium
GGGTCATAGAGGCGGTGAGTACATCAAGGTTCGGCATGGTCATACCGATTCCGGTGGTCTGTGGATTATAATCGGGTGCCATCCTCGATCCTGTAAGCGCATTTCAGTGTCCGATTCATAAATGTGGATTTTTTCGCTAGGAAAGGCCGCACGAGGGTCTACGGCGAGGCCTACTGTATGTAGGCCGCAGTCGGAAACCCGCTACGACCGGCAGTCCAGCGGAAAAAAGACCATTTATGAGCGGGAACTTTCGAGCCGAAGAAGATGACAGTGCCTCGGCGCCACCTGAACGACAACCTCGTCGCCGGTGTCGTAGATCCGCGACCGCATCATGCTGATCGCGTGGATCTCGGGCCCGACATTCAGTTCGATGAAGTAGCTGACCTCGCCGCCCATATAACTGCGGTCCCGTATCTTGCCTTCGAAGTGATTCATTCCATCGCGCGGCGTGAAGTCTTTTTTCAGAAAGGCTTCGAACCGCTGGGCCCTGACAACCACCTCCACCCGTTCACCCGGTGTCCAGTCACCGTAGGGCTCTGCCAGAAGATGGTTGCCGGAATCGAGCGTGATGGTGACCAGGCCGTTTTGCCGTCCGGTCACCACCCCCGTCGAAAAATTCGAATGACCCAGGAAATCGGCCACGAAGTGGTTGGCCGGTCGGTTGTAGACTTCTTCCGGTGACCCTTCCTGCAACTTGAGACCTTCCCTCATCACGACGATCTTGTCCGACATGCTCAGGGCCTCACGCTGGTCGTGGGTAACGAAGATGGTTGTCACCCCCAGTATTGATTGTAGATTGTCGACTTCACGGCGCATCTCTTCCCGCAGGTTTTCATCCAGTGCCGAAAGGGGTTCGTCCATGAGAAGAACATCCGGTTCAATCACGATCGCCCGGGCCAGGGCGATGCGCTGCTGCTGGCCGCCTGAAAGCTGTGCCGGCATCCGGTTTTCGACGCCGGGCAGGCGCACCATCTCCAAGGCGCGCGTCACCTTTTTCTTGATGTCATCTTTCGACACATCCCTGTACTTCAAACCAAAGGCCACGTTGTCGAAGATGTTTTTGTGTGGAAATAGCGCGTAGTTCTGAAAAATCATGCCCAGGTTTCGTTTGTGAATCGGGGTGTCGTTGATCCGCACCCCCTTGATAAAAATATCGCCGTCGGTAGGATCTTCAAGCCCGGCCACCATGCGCAGCAGGGTGGTCTTCCCACATCCGGAGGGACCCAACAGCGTCACCAGACTGCCCTCTTCGATATCAATATCCATTTTCTCAACGGCGACAACGTTGCCGAACCGTTTTAAAATCCCTTTGAATTGCACCATGGGCTGCTTATCGTCGGTCGCCAATTTATCCTATCTCCCGGTTCTCGGTAATCAATTCCAGGGACGGAGGGCGTCCTGCTGAATGAACTGTCCGCCCCCCGCCAAAACATGGCATTTACAGCCATATCGGAAACTGATCAGATTGCCTTTAAAAAAACCGTAAATGGGCGCTAACTTCCCGCCTTGACGCGGTCCCATTTTTCAGTCCATTCCACCTGATGGGCGTTCCAATAGGCGGGATCGGCAAACAGGTAGCCTTCCAGCTTACCGGTGGGATCGAAGGACGGCATCTTTTGAATTTTTTCGGGCATCTTCACTTTTGACGGGTCGAGGCTGGGCGGATAGTTTTGCGCTTCGGAGACGGCGATGGCACAACCCGGCTCTAGCATGAAATTGAGGAGCTTTTCGGCCACCGAGAGGTCCGTCCCTTTTAAGACGAAGAGATATTCCATCCAGCTATAGGTCCCCTTGGGAGAGAGATACCCGATTGGATGACCTTCTTGCTGAAGGGCCGCCACCCGCCCGGACCAGGCCACTGTAGCATAGATTTCCTCGTTGGCCAGCAGGCTCATCAGTTCGGCACCGGAACTCCAATATTTCTTCATCAGATCGCGCTGTTCGCTCAACGCCGCCCATATCGCCTTGAGGTCGGTCATATTGTTGGGGCTCTGGCCGGTGTGCAGCGCGGCGTACCACATATTGGTTCTGAAGTCGCCCCCCCAACTGCCGAGTTTGTCTTTCAGTTCTTTATCCCATAGCAGGGCGACGCCGAGCTTTTCGGCTTTTTCCTTGCTGATATGTTTGGTGTTGTAGGCGATGCCGGTTTGTCCCAGATCATACGGCACGGCCGACAGGGTCCCCTTGGTGATCTTCTTCAACGGCTCGATCATGGCCGACATGACATTTTTGAGATTGGGTATTTTCGTCTCATCCAGCACCGTTGAAAATCCCAGGTCTACGTAGCGGGCATAGTCGAAAACAGCGCTGAGATGAGCGATATTAAACTCGCCGCCCGGCGGATAAGAGGCCTTGACCCGCGTCAGGTAGGAGTTCATGTCGCCGAATTCACCATCGATGACCTCGATACCCGTCGCCTTTGTAAACGGCATGAAAGCGTATTTGCGAAACGCCTCGGATACATTGCCGCCCCATCCATCGAATCGGATAGACTTGGCTCCCCAGGCGTGCCGCACAACCTGTCCGAACGGTGACGCGCTCAACCCGATGCAGGCACCGGCAAGGCCGAGGTATTTGAGAAAGTGACGTCGGCTCAGCTTTCCGTTTTTATAGGCGTCGTGTACCCGATCCAGCTTTTCTTTCGTTACGATAGTCATAGGTCCCCCTTTCGGTTGAATGATTTACGGTTATGCCTTTACCTTTGAAAACCTGCGGGACAGGTAGCCTGCCAGCAGTGGGGTGGCAACGGTCAGCACGATCATGACGGCCCCCAGAGCATTGATTTCCGGACTGACCGAATTTCTCAGCATGCTGAAAATCTTGACCGGAACGGTTTGATTCTGCGCCGTGGCCCAGAAAAGTGTTGCCGTGATATCATCGAAAGAAATGGTAAAGGCAAACAGGGCGCCGGCCAGTATAGCGGGCAGCAAAAGCGGGAAGGTAACCTCCCGGAAGGTTTGAAATGCATTGGCGCCCAGGGATTTCGCTGCCTCCTCGTATTCCTTATTAATGCCCACCAGCCGGGCTTGCACGATCAGCAGCACATAGGGCAAGGTCAATACCACGTGACCGATCAGCAGCAGCACGAAACTCTTGGGCTGTTGCAGAAAACGCAGAAACAGCAGCAGTGCGACTCCCAAAACCACTTCCGGGATCATGATCGGTGACAGCAGCAACGTGTTGAGGGTGTTCTTTCCGGGAAATTCAAAGCGGATAAAGGCCAGCGCGGCCAGAATACCGATGCTGGTGGAGATAACGGCCGTCAGCGATCCCAGCACGAGAGAGTTCTTAAAGGCTTCGATGATCGATTCATTTTGGGCCAGTCTGATAAACCACCGCAAGCTGACACCCTCCATGGGGAAAATGCCGAACTGTTTGGGATTGAATGCCAGCACGATGACCACGACGATGGGGGTGAACATAAACACGTAGACGAGAAAGGTGTAAATCTTGATCAATGTCCATCCCGGTGAAAACGGCCGCATGCATCAATTCCCTTGAAAGCTTTTAAAAATCTGGTTGATGCCCAGGTACCGATTATAAATCCACACGATGACAAACAACAGGAACAGCAGGATCACGCTGATGGCCGAACCGAACGGCCAGTCCAGCGTTCCGATGACCCGCTTGAAAATGAGATTGCCGATCATGTCGTTGCCCGGACCTCCCAATATCATTGGGGGCAAGTAAGTGCCGGCCGTCAGTACGAAAACCAGCAGGCAACCGGCGCTGACGCCGGGAAGGCTCAATGGCAGCGTCACTTCCCGAAACGCCTGCCATTCGGTGCAGCCCATGCAGCGGGCCGCTTCGAGAAGGCTCTTGTCGATGCCTTCCAAGCTGACATAGATATTCAGAACCATGAACGGCAGCAGATACATGATCAAACCCATCAGTACCGTAAATTCATTGTACAGCATCGATATGGGCGATTGAATCAGATCGACCTGCATCAGAAAGTGATTGATCAGCCCGGTGTCACCCATGATGTTGATCCAGCTCATGGTGCGGATGATGAAGCTGACCCAAAAAGGGAGCATAATGAGCAGAAGAAAAGCCTTTTTATAGCGGCTTTTGCTACGGTAGAAAAAATAGGCGGGGATATAGCCCAGGACAACGCAGAGAAAAACAGTTTCAAAAGAGATGCGAATCGTGCGGATAAGAATTTTGGAATAAAAGAAATCTTCGAAAAATTTGGCGTAATTGCCGAATTGGAAGGCAGGAATGTCCGCCCCGCTTGGGGCACGCAGCCAGAAGCTGTAGACAATGACGAAGCAAACCGGGATCACTAGCAGCAGAAAAACCGCACTGAGGGCGGGTGACAGCAGTACCCAGGGTCTCCACGATTTTTCCTGCATAGGCCGCCCTCCATCGGTTGGCTTCCGTTTTTATTCAACAGTGTCTGCGGCTCTTTTGTCTTTTGTAGATAAATTGCCCTTCGATGTCAAGGTAATAAACCCGCACGGGTGTCCGAACGGAAAAAGTTATGCTTCATTTCGCCATGTCATTAATCCGCACAGTTGACTTCTTAACTTTTAAAGAGATGCCTATGAACGGATTAGACTGCACAAAAGGGATAGCTTCCAATACGTCACTTTTTCATCGCACGATAACGGATAAGCCCTTCCTGGGTCACCGAGGCGACTAGGTTTCCCTCTCGGGTGTAGACCCGTCCGTTGCTCAGCCCCCGGGCTTTGCAGGCATTGGGGCTGGTCATGACATGCAGCAGCAACTCATCCATCCGAAATTCACGATGGAGCCGCATTCAGTTTGATATTTCCACTGCAATCAGATATGACCCAACGATTATGATACGGTCCATGAGCTTATACATCATCGCCGTGCTGGTGGCCAATTACACGGCCACCTGGTTTATCCCGCTGCCGGTCTTCGGAATGGTGTCGGTGGGCACACTGGTTTTCGGTGTCACCTTCACCCAACGAGACCGCGTCCACCGCTTCGGCCGCAGGCGCGTGTACCTGATGATCTTCATTGCCGCCGTGGGAATGGTGCTCGAGTCCCTGTTTCTGGGGGTTGACTGGCGCATCATTGTGGCATCTTTCATCGCCATCGTTCTGAGCGAAACAGTCGATACGGAAGTGTATCAAACGCTTCTGCAGCGGCCCTGGATGCAGCGGGTGATCGGCTCCAACCTTGTCAGCATTCCACTGGACAGCATTTTGTTCAACCTGATCGCATTCGCCGGCGTCTTCAAACCCGGGATGCTGATGGCGATCATTTTCGGTGAAATCGTCACCAAATTCGCTACCGGGGCGGTGGCCGCCCTTTGGCGGACTCGGGACGACAAGACCCCTTCGGTGCGCGCCGCCGCATCATGAAGTGCCGTGTCAATGAGATTAACAAGTAAAGATGGAGGTTTGATCGTGCACAGACTCAGCATCGTAATCCTGTCTTTGGTATTGGGCTGTTCCCTGGCCTTTGCCGCACCGCAAGAATTGAAAGTCGGCTTCGTCTATGTTTCACCCATCGGTGACGCCGGCTGGTCCTATGCCCATGATCAGGGCCGCCAAGCGGTCGCCGCCTTGCCGGGCGTAACGACATCCTATGTCGAGGCGGTGGCCGAAGGACCGGATTCGGAACGCGTCATGCTCAACATGGCCAGAAAGGGCTTCACTGTCATTTTCGCCACCTCTTTCGGCTATATGGACTCCATGCTCAAGGTCGCCAAGCAGTTCCCGGATGTTGTCTTCGAGCACTGTTCCGGATTCAAACTGGCCAAGAACATGGGCAATTATTTCGGACGGATGTACCAGGCGCGCTACCTGTCCGGCATGGTGGCCGGTTATATGACCAGGTCCAACATCCTGGGGTACGTGGCGGCCTTTCCGATCCCGGAAGTGATTCGCGGCATCAACGCCTTTGCGCTCGGTGCGCAGGCCGTGAACCCGAAAGTCGAGGTGAGAGTGGTCTGGACCAAGACCTGGTACGACCCGGCCACCGAAAAGGAAGCCGCCAAGAGCCTGCTCGATGTGGGCGCCGACGTCATCGCCCAACACCAGGATTCGCCGGGGCCCCAGGAAGCCGCCCAGGAGAAGGGGGTCTATTCCATCGGATACAATTCCGACATGTCGAAGTTTGCTCCCAGGGCCCAACTGACCGCTCCGATCTGGAATTGGGGTCCGTTCTATATTCAGACGGTCGAGCAGGTCCGCAACGGCACCTGGAAGAGCGCGTCGATCTGGTGGGGGATGAAAGAAGGGATTGTGGATCTGGCGCCTTTCGGGCCGATGGTTCCGGAGGACGTGCGGCAGAAGGTAATGACCGAAAAGGCGGCCATTATTGCCGGCACGGCCGAGCTCTTTGCCGGACCGGTTACCGATCAAACCGGCAAAATCCAGGTTCCGGCGGGCCGCGTGGCAACGGACGAGGAACTGCTGAACATGAAATATTTTGTCAAGGGTGTGATCGGGACCCTGGAGTGAAAATGATCGGATTTCGCGTGCATAAGAGACGGGAGCCTCTCGGCTGGGGCTCCTTTCTTGTTTTTCTGGCGGCAATTGTCCTCTCGCTCGCCATATGCAGTCTCCTGCTGGCGATTCAGGGCAAACCGGCGTTGAGTGCGTTGAGCCTGCTCTTCAAAAGCGCCTTTTTTTCGGCCTGGGCCGTCGAAGACTGTCTGGTCAAATCAGTGCCGATTTTCCTGTGTTCGCTGGGTGTGGCGATTGCCTTTCGCCTTCAGGTTTGGAATATCGGTGCCGAGGGTCAGTTTGCCCTGGGTGCGGTGGGTGCCACGTGGATGGCGCTGACATTTCCGGAACTGCCCTGGTATGCTCTTTTACCGGCCATGCTGGCTATGAGTTCACTGGCCGGCGGCCTCTGGGGCCTGGTGCCGGCGCTTCTCAAGATCCGCTTGCGGGTCAACGAGATTATCGCCACGCTGATGCTCAATTACATCGCAATCCTCTTTCTGGACTACCTCGTGTATGGTCGGTGGAAGGATCCGGCCAGCTTCGGATTTCCCATGACCACCGAGTTTTCGGCCGGTGGGGTGGTCGGCAGGATTGGTGGTTCCCGCCTCAACTGGGGGATTTCCGTTTGCATCGCGGCCGGACTGGCCATGTGGATTTTCCTGCGCTTTACCCGGCTGGGGTTCGAGCTCAAGGCCGGCGGTGAAAATCCCCGTGCCGCCCGTTATGCGCGGCTCTCCTACGATCGTTTGGTGATTGTGGTGATGGTGTTGAGCGGAATGCTGGCAGGATGGGCCGGTTTTCTCGAAGCCTCGGCCAACCTGAACCGTCTGCAGCCGAGCATCATGGCCGGCTACGGCTACACGGCCATTGTCGTGGCCTGGCTGGCCCGGCTCAATCCCCTGATGATCGCGGTGGCCGCTTTTTTGCTGGCCGGTCTGCGAGTCGGTCTCGAAGCCTTGCAGCTCGACCTGCAGGTACCGGCCGCGTTCGGGGAAATCATGGAAGGCCTTATTCTTTTGACCGTTCTGGCCGGCGGTTTTTTCACGCGTTACCGGCTTGCGCTGCGGAGAAACACATGAACTCGGACATGCTGGTGCCGCTGCTGGCCGCAGCCGTTCAATCCGGAACACCGATTCTGTTCGCCACGCTGGGAGAAATTCTCACCGAGAGGTCAGGGATATTGAATCTCGGGGTTGAGGGGATTATGCTGGTGGGTGCCCTGGCGGCGTTTTTGACCGCAAAGCTCACAGGTTCGCCCGTTTTGGGATTTCTGGCCGGGGGACTCTTCGGGGGTGCGCTGGCCGGCGTGCATGGCCTGGTGTGCCTGACGTTTCTTGGCAACCAGGTGGTTTCCGGCCTGGCGCTGACGATTCTCGGGACCGGATTGGCCAATTATCTGGGGACCCCCTATGTCGGCCAGGAAGCACCGGGTTTCAAGGCCTTCGCACTGCCCCTTCTTTCAAAGGTTCCCTTGTTGGGACCCATTCTGTTCAACCAGGACCCGCTGGTATACACCTCTTACCTGATACCGCCGCTGCTGTGGATATTTTTACACTACACCCGCTGGGGTCTCGGGTTGAGGGCGGTCGGTGAATATCCCGACGCGGCGCTGTCTGCGGGTCTACGGGCCAAGGGCTATCGCTGGGCCGGGGTATTGGCCGGTGGGTGGCTGATGGGTTTCGGCGGGGCTTACCTCTCCCTGGCTTACACCCATCTTTGGACCAACGGTCTTTCAGCCGGTCGCGGATGGATTGCGGTCGCCCTGGTGATTTTCGCTTTCTGGCGGCCCTGGCGGGCTTTGGTCGGGGCTTATCTTTTCGGTGGTGTCATGGCGTTTCAATTCCGCCTGCAGGCCAGCGGAACCAATCTGCCGTCGTCACTCTTGCTGATGCTTCCCTATGCCCTCACCATCGGGGTCCTGGTTTTTTCGTCTTGGAAGGGAAAGGGGGACGAAGCGCCGGCGGCGTTGGGGATTAACATCGAACCGTCGGAGTAAAAATATTTTACCCGCAGGGTAAAATATTTTTTCAGATCGATCGGAGATCCACTATGACTGGAAAACATAAACCGTATAAGAGGACTTTCCCGGTTTCCTGGGAGCAGCTCCACCGGGATTCACGAGCGTTGGCCTGGCGGCTGCTGGACCGAAACGACTACTTCAAGGGTCTCGTCGCCATCACGAGGGGCGGTCTGGTGCCGGCCGCGATTATTGCGCGCGAGCTGGATATCCGCCTGGTCGACACGGTCTGTGTCAGCAGTTACGACTGGCAGGATCACTCCGGTGAGGTAGAGGTTTTAAAGTCGCTCGACATGGACGGTGAGGGGTGGCTGTTGATCGATGACCTGGTCGACACCGGCAAGACCGCCAAAATAGTGCGCGACATGCTGCCGAAGGCACACTTTGCCACCGTCTACGCCAAGCCCCAAGGCCGGCCCCTGGTCGACATGTTTGTCACTGAAGTCAGCCAGGACACCTGGATCCTTTTTCCCTGGGATGCGGACAGTCAGTTTGCCGAACCGATTATATCGAGACGGTAGAGGCCACGCCAGGGTCATCCCGGCTGACGCGTTTTTTACAGTTGGGTGGAGCTTTGGAGGTACATGACGGCAGCAACAAAGGCATCGCTGAAAGATCGATTGGTCCTGCTTGGGATTTGCTCTGATGAGAATTCAAGCTTTATGAGTGGGGCTGCAGAAGCACCGGCCCTGATTCGCTCCGCACTTTACAGCAAATCAGCCAATTTAACCTCTGAAACAGGTATTTCCCTTTCAAACACCCCTCGTTTTATCGATAGGGGTGACATAATCGTCAAAACGGTATTCAATCATTCACAAAGTGAATGCGCCGATTATCGGAGCTGACATCGTCGAATTTAACCCAAAGCATGACATTCACAACATGACAGCGATGGTCGCTGCAAAACTCGTAAAGGAAATTGTCGGTATGATATTAAAAAATACGCCATTAATATCTTCAGGAGAACACTTATACGAAACTTAACTGTTTCTTCTTCGATCAAGCTGGAGAGACAGCCAGAGGCAATGGTTGAAAACAGCAACATGCTGATAAAAACTGGATAACATTACCAAAGAGATGGGGGCTTATGTTCAAAGTTAAATTAAACGGTAAAACTCGTTTAGATATTGAGTTGAGTGGAAAGTTGAACACCGAAGATATGAAAATTGCATTAGACGAATTGGTCATCAAGTCGAAGGATATTGAAAATGGCAAAATGTTGTATGAAATTATCGACTTTGATCTTCCGTCACTTGGTGCAATAGCGATCGAATTCTCTCGATTGCCTGCGATGTTGCGGCTGATGAAAAAATTTGATCGCGCTGCAGTATTGACTGATAAGGCTTGGTTAAAGACGGTAAGTGAATTTGAGGGAGCATTTTTTCCAGGTCTTGAAATTAAGGCCTTTAATAGAGACCAAAAAACAGCAGCAGAAGCATGGTTGTCGAGTTAGGTTTATGGAAGTGATTCTTTGTTGTCCTAATTTTCGTACTTACCGGAGGCTGTCATGATCGGCGGACCTGGGCGCCCAAGCCCGGATTTTTACTTGGGTACAGAATACCGTTGCGCAGAACCACCGACCCGACCGCCGGATCACCCACCAAATCCAGGTGGCCGTCAAGGTCGGCATAAACAACGTTGGGCCGTGCGAGAGCGAAGTGCAGGCCGGCGGCAATGGCAAGCGCGGACTCGTCCATGCAGCCCACCATCACCTCCAGATTCGCGGCGTTGGCAACGGCGTTGATTTTCATGGCTTCATAAATACCACCGACCTTCATCAGCTTGATATTGGCCATGTCGACCACATCATTCTTGGCCAGGCGAAAAGCATCCCCAAGATTCATCAGGCTTTCGTCGGCCATCACGGGTATCGGCACCTTGTTGGTGATTCGGCCCAGGATGGTGTGACCCGCCTTCGGCGTCGGTTGTTCCAGCAGCTCCAGCTTGGCTTTGCGGGTTCCCTCCACGAATTTTAGGGTGTCTGTTTCGGTATACCCTTGATTGGCGTCAAAGCGCAGCTCGACGGTACTGCCCACGGCTTCGCGAATTTTCATTATTTTTTCGATATCGACGGCAACGTCGATACCACCCTTGATCTTCAGACATCTGAAACCTGCGGCGATCTGTTTGCGGGCCTTTTCGACTGTCTGTTCGATGGACAGAATTCCGATGGTGATGCTGGTCTTTATCCGGGTTCGGTAACCGCCGAGAAGACGGTAAAGCGGGATGCCGGCGATTTGGCCGAGCAGGTCGTAAAGTGCCATATCCACCATGGCCAGGGCGGCCGGCTGCTGGCCGAGACCGGTGCGCAGTCGCTCGAGGGTCAATGCATATCGCAGCGGATCAACCCCGGACAGCACCGGCGCAATAGTGGCATCGAATGCGGTCATGACCGACGCGGGCGTTTCCCCGGTGACGTGAAAATCCGGAGCCGCACAGCCATAACCGATCAGGCCCTGGTCGGTTACGATCTGCAAAAAAATGTTGGTCACCCTGTCGGTGGTTTCGTAGGCGATGGTGTATGGTTCGGCCAGGCGCATCTCCACCGGCCAGGCCTCGAACTGTCTGATTTTCATTTTAATATCGCCGATGATAGATATCTTCCAGGGTCATGTTTTTAAGATCCTCTACAAGGGCCACCAGATGGGCCACCATGGTTTCCCAAATGCGTTCACCCTTTGCCGCACTGGCTTTTGTTGGGTCTCCCATGACGCCGCTGGTCGATATTTTCCGTGTATGGGCGTACCAGAGAATCCCCCTTTTGCCGGTGAAGTCCAGATAGCGGCTGGAAAACTCCGGAACCGAGCGCACGGCCCGGTCCATCTTAACCAGATTGGCACGGACGGCCAGTGATGTGCTGGTCTCGATTTCGCCGGCATGGACGTCGTTGGGGGTTTCCGTTACCCGGCTGATATCCACATCGCTGGTTTCGCCGGTATCAACGCAGACGAAGATATGCGCGTCGCGGTTGATCATTTGGGCGGCATAGTTCAATGCAGGGCTGTTACCGCCGTGCCCGTTGATGATCACCAGTTTTTTAATCCCGTTATAGGCAGCACTTAAACCGATCTCGTAGACCAGACGGGAGAGAGCATCGTTGCTGATACTGATGGTCCCTTTGAAATCTTCATGATGGTATGACACCCCGTAAGGAATAAGGGGCAGAACAACGGGTACCGGAGAGCTGCAGGCCATCGCTACACGTCGCGCCAGGTAATCGGCATCGAATGCGTCGGTGTCCAGTGGCAGGTGGGGACCATGCTGCTCTATGGCCCCTACCGGCAGCAGCGCAATGTCAATTTCATTCAGCCGCTTTTCGGCTTCCTGCCAAGTGAGTTCCCCCCAAAGAAAATTGACTGACGGGGAAGAGCTCGACGTGTCATTCTGGGGCCTTTGGTTCGTGTTGAAATCGATTTCAAAAGGATACGGGGTAAACGCTTCGGCCGATATCGACGGGCTGAATTCCTTCCATTTGTTTCCCTTGCGGACGACCGCGCCGATGCCATGGGAGCGAAGCAGACCGAAGAGGGGCTGCCGCAGGTCGACAGGGATAGCATCCATGGGAGAATACGTCGGATCGAAGCGCATTTTCATGATTTCCGGGTGCGGTTTGAATTCGGGCGCCGGCGCAGGGGCCTTACCGATCAACCCTTTTGTCAGCAGCAGATGGCCAAGGTGTTCCGTGGCCGCCGCTTCCTGGTGTAGCCGGGATGCATCGAAGGCCGCCAGACAGGCCTGAATCTGCCGGTCGGTATAGCCACAGTGTCTGGGGTCGGTGTCGATAGCCGTGAGCATACAATCGAGAATTGACTCAGCGACCATCCTTTACGCATGTAATAGCGTGAAAGGGACGTGTCGAAAAAAACGCTTTGATCGTATAGACCGGAATAGTGACGGATACCTTTGAATGAGGTCCGCACCGACGTATCGAACTCGTCCCCGATGAGGATGCGGCCGATTTTCCTTTTCCTGACCAGGGGAAGGATTCCGAACAGGAAGACAGCGACGGTCCACAGTCGGATGGGGTACATGTCCGAGCGGATGCCGGCATGGTTCTGCCGGACAAAAGGCAAGTGTTGCAGCATCCAATTAAAAACGCGGTCCGAATTGACCCAGACCCGGGCCGTGTTGGACACATGCTCGCGGAAATAACGGTAGGTGTTGAGCGCCGTAAACCAGTGCCGGCCGGATTCATTGACGAACACCGGGTGAACGTCGTGATCGATTTCGTCCAGGAGGCCATAAGTCAAAAGGCTGTCTTTGCCGCCGCTGGAAAGGATGCAGTGCCGGTGCTTCTCGCTTGGCCACAGATTCCAGGTTGTTTTCGGTGCCGTTGAAGGTGCCTTCACGAACTTAATCGTTGCCCGGCAGTATTTATCTTTTATTTCCGGAGGCATCCGGGCGGCTTCGCCCTTCAGAAACGGGTTGGGGCTCAGAATCTTATTGACATAGATCTCCCGGGCCGTGTTTTCGGCCATATTGCGCAGAAACTGCCGGTCAATATCGTCATAGGTACCTCGAAAAACGATGGAGCGGCAGAAGAGACCGTAATTCAAGGCCACTTGGGCAGCCACCAGGCTCGCCAGGTTCCACGATTCGGGCTCCTCCGGATCGAAAACCGTTTCTTCATAGCTGTAAATCAAATCGGTGCGGTTTTCGGTGCCGTTACGAAACACCGTATAAGCCGCCGTCAATCGCCGTGGTTCAAGTTTGATCGGCCCGACGACCAGCCGATCGATCACTTCAAGTGCAGAGAGCGAGTCGGTTGAGGAAGAGGTCGACGGCATAGATTTCTCTTTTTTACCTGGGGGTTGCATGGGAGGCATTTATTTATCCGTCTACGTTTTGAGGTGAGCGCTTAGAATCCGGATGAGACCCTCGGGTCCATCCCGCAGCACGTCGAAGGCTGGCAATCCGACCGCTTTCTCGAGGGCTGAGCATACCGGGCCGATTTCGTCCGGTTTGAGGTCTTCGTGGTTGACCGTCACGGCAACGACAGGTTTGCCGCTCAGCATTTCAATGACCTGAATCTGGCGGGCCAGGGGGTGGATCCGGTATCCGGGAAAACCGTCATATTCAATGCGTGCCGGTGCATGTTGAAGGACAACCAGATCCGGTCGGCCGGCGGCCAGGATTTCAAATCCGCCCGGATAGGCCGGGTTCATCAGGCTGCCCTGGCCTTCGATAACGATAACCTCTGGGTGCGTATCCGTCCAGGCCCCGCATATCGCATGCTCGATCTCACCGGAAACAAAGTCGTTGACCAGCGAATCCATAATGACGCCATACCGTGCCCCCTGCATCCAGGCCGTCTGACCGGTTCCGATCAAAAGTGCGTTTAGGCCCTTATCCGCAAATCCCTGGACGATGCGCCAGGCGGTGGTGCGCTTGCCGACTGCGGAATCGGTACCCAGAACGGCGATTTTAAGGGACGTTACGGATTCGATTTCGCCACTGAAAAAATGGAGCGATCTGCGGTCCGGCGGTCGACGAACATCCCGAATTATCGCACCGGTCTTCGCAGCAGTATCGGCCAGTTCCGCGTCTTCTGACAAGAAGTCGTGCAGGCCGCTGTCGACATTGAGTCCCAGTTCCAGGGCCCTTTTTATGTCCAAGCGGGCTGTGGGTGCTAACCGACCACCGTCCGGCGCCAAGCCGACCACGAGGTGGCTTGCCGGTGTTCCGGCTGAATTCGCCGAATTCACTGCATCTTCGATGGTTGCCTCGACGGGTATGCCGTTGGGTTTGTCGTCTAAAATTTCTCCGGCGTCCCGGCCGGTATAGCGGGAATCGATCACGGCGATGACCCGGTAGCGGTCGGTGAACCGGACAAGACCATGGGCGGTTTTACCGTTCGGGGTGTTGAGTGCCCCTTCGCAATAGACAATTGCCGTACCATCGACAGTGGCCGTCATGATTTCCTCCCGGTCAATACAACGACATAGCGGTCGTTGGAAAGCGGTTCTTGGCGGTGCTGTTCAATCAAGGCGATCAAACCGGCGGTGGACGCCGGCAACACCTGCAATCCTTCTTTGTCGCGAATGAGCTTCGTGAACGTCAGCATGTTTTTGTCGGTGGCATTGCTGGCCCAGCCGTTGGTGGATCGAAGGGCCTCCAGGGCATATTCGCCGTCAACGGAATGCCAGTTGATCAGCGGTTCGTTGACGGCGGTTTCCCGGATTTTCTGCGGATTGAGATCGTCACAGGATGCGGCATTGTTCAAGAAGGCTTGAACAATGGGGTTTTTCTTGTGGGAAGATCCAGCGACAACCCTTGGCATGCGGGAAGTTTTCCCACGGCGGTAGAGGCTCAGAAACCCCTTATAAATACCGGTCAGAGTCGTTCCGTTGGAGACCGGCGCGGCCACCACAAGCGGTGCGTCCCTCAGGTCGTCATAGATTTCATGAGCGATCTGGCCGTAAGCGCGCAGCTGCAGGACAACGTTGTCGCCACCGGGATTGGCGTCGTATATTTCTTCTTCCCGGGCCCGCTGTCTGGAGCATTCCACCGCGTTTTCATAGAAACCGGAAACCCGAAAGATCTCGGCACCCATGCCGGTCATCTCTTCGATTCGCTTGGTGTGGAACGAATCGGGTATGTAAATCAGACAACGCAAACCGGCCAGTGAACAGGACAGCGCCATGGCAGCGCCATAGTTTCCGCAAGTCGCGACCGTGATGGCGTCGTATCCACGTCGCAGCGCATCCATGGCCTGGGCGAAAGCGATCCGGTCTTTCTGTGTGCCGGTGGGGTTGCCGCCTTCGAACTTGAGATAGATCTGGCGCAGGCCCATTTCCCGTTCGATATTACGGGCACGCACCATGGCAGTGTCTCCGACTTCCGAATCGACAATATCTTCGTAAGCCTCGAGCCTTTCTTCAATCGGTTTGCCGGGATCTTCGGCGATTTTTCGCAGTGCTTCGACCTCACGGGCAACATCGAACGCCTCGCCCGTCGCCCCGTCCAGGATATACCGAGCACGCTCGCTTATCTGGACTTCCTGCTCATCGTGGTGTTGTTCGTCTTTCATGGGATTCCTTCCCGGATACGCCGATTCGTTCGGCCGTGCGGACCCATCGGCCGCTGAAGGCTTTCAGACGCCGATCGGGCCGACATCTTTTCTGTGGACCGATATTTAAGCTGATTATAATAGTGTCACCTAAAGAGCTGACATGAATTGCTCTGATATCAAATAATACTGAAAAAGGCTATCGGTTGATTGTGGTACTTTTGAAATTGAGGGACGTATCCAACGTCGGGATCGACATCTATTGCAGATGCGGTGTGAATGCATGTCGGACAAAATTAACTAATTGAAAATTAAAGAATTAGATGCTAAATGAAGGACGGAAACCATTCATATTGAGACGGTAGCGGACCCAACAGGGTCACTTCTGGCTGACGTGTTTTTCACAGTTGGGTAGAAATCGGGTAGGCGTAAATTGAAATGAAGATTGAGCCTTTTGTTTTGGAAAGATACTTTGCAAAGCATGAGTTTTCAGCCAAATACCTTCTATCGAGTTCTGACTGTGAAGCATTTTACATGGAAGAGTTGCTGGAATCGGCCGACACCCAGAGCTTGAGGTTATGGGAAAACCTGAAACTCGGGTATACGGATTCATCCGGCCAC
>JARROL010000052.1:0-15485 GCA_037383965.1 Desulfobacterales bacterium
GGCCGCACCAGGCGCCGGAGGTGCCGGCCCATATTGTCGGGACCTATCGAAAAAAAGAAGGTCGCCCGCACATTGCTTCGGGCCAGAATCCGGCCCAACTCCGGCACCCCGCGCCGCGTGCCCCGAAAGGTGTCGACGTCGATCCGGAGGCCGACTTTCATAAAAGAGCTCCTTTGTCTAATTCTCCACCGCCACCGCTTCGCGCAGGAAGAAATCGAGCGTCCGGTTGACCGAGGCGTCCAGTCCAACGGTCGGGGCCCACTTGACGAGCCTTTTGGCGTTGCGGATGCTCGGTCGCCGGTGTTGGACGTCCTGGTAGCCGGAACCATAGAACGATTTGCTCTCAACGGTGCGGAAGCCCGCAAACGGAGGAAATTTCTCCCGCAGCGGGTGCTCCTGGAATTTTAGCACCAGCATCTCCGCCAACTCTTTGATGCTGGCCTCGTTGTCGGGGCTGCCGATGTTGATGATGCGCCCGTTGCACCGACCACCCTCGTTTTCGATAATGCGATAGAGGCATTCAACCCCGTCGCTCACGTCGGTGAAACATCGTTTTTGGTGACCGCCGTCCACCAGCAAAATAGGCGTTCCTTCGGTCAGATTCAGAATCAGCTGAGTGATCGCCCGCGAGCTTCCGATCCGTGCCGAATAGAGACTGTCGAGGCGCGGACCGATCCAGTTGAACGGTCTGAAGAGGGTGAACTGAAGACCCACTTGCTGGCCGTAGGCCCAGATCACCCGATCGAGCAACTGCTTGCTGCAGGAATAGATCCAGCGCTGCTTGCTGATCGGCCCCAGAATCAACCGGGAATGGTCTTCGTCGAACACCGGATCATCGCACATGCCGTAGACCTCTGAAGTAGACGGGAATATGATCCGTTTCTTGTATTTCACGCAATAGCGCACCACCCGCAGATTTTCTTCGAAATCAAGCTCGAAGACCCGCAATGGGTTGCGGGTGTATTCGATCGGCGTGGCGATCGCCACCAGCGGGAGCACGACGTCGCACTTTCGGATGTGATACTCGATCCACTCACGGTGGATGGCGATGTCACCCTCATCGAAGAAAAAATCCTTCCTGCCCCGCAACCGCTGGATGCTGGTCGCCTGGAGGTCCATGCCGTGAACCTCGTATCGGCCGCTTTCCAGCAGCCGCTCGCACAGGGCATTTCCGATGAAGCCGTCGACCCCTAAAATGAGAACTCTCTTCTTGCGGGCCTTTTCGATCCGCTCACTCACACAGGGACCAAACCGCATGCCCTCAACCAGCATAAGTTCACGGGCCAGCTGCACCCCGGTCATGTAAATTCCTTCGGCCGCCTGGCCGAAGTCGACCCGCACGGCCCCATCGCCGCTGGCGACGATCAGAGGATCGGTCGAGATGATGGTCCCGGCCGGCAGGTCACCGGCAGGGCCTTCCCAGCGGGTCACCTGCCAGAACAGGCATTTGCGGTCACCCATGAAACTGAAGGCCCCCGGGTAGGGACGCGTGACGGCCCGCACCAGGTTCCGGATCTGCACAGCACTCCGGCTCCAGTCGATCTCGCCGTCTTCCGGTCTGCGACCGCCGAAGTAAGTGGCTTGCGATGGGTCCTGGGGAATCCGCGGTGCCCGGCCCGCCTTGATCAAGGGCAGACAGGTGTCGAGCAGGCAGGAGGACGCCTCCGCCAATTTCAGGTGCAAGGAAAGGGCCGTGTCATTGTCATCGATCGGCACCCTTTCCTGGCAAACGATGTCGCCGTCGTCCGGTCTCGGCGTCATGTGGTGCAGCGTCACACCGGTCTCGCTTTCTCCGTTCACCAGCACCCAATTCACCGGGACCCGTCCCCGGTACTTGGGCAGCAGCGAGCCGTGCAGGTTCAAACAACCGGCCGGCGGAATGTCAAGGACGGCGGAGCCGACGATGTCGCGGTAGTAAAACGAGAAAATGATGTCCGGCGTCAGCTCCCTTATTTTATGGATCCACAGGGGATGATTGACGTTTTCGGGCGCGAAAACCGGAATGTCTCTGGACGCCGCCAGCGCGGCCACGGAGTCGAACCAGATGGCCTCCCCGGGGTCGTCCCGGTGGGTGAAAACCCCGGCAATCTCGAAGCCGTTGCGAAGCAGGGCCTCGATGCCGACGCAGCCGATGTTGTGATACGCCAAAACGACAGCTTTCATGAATTCACCTTGAACTGCTTCCCGCAAACCGGGAACTCTTGTTTTTCGCACCCGACCGACGCGACTTCGGAAGGGTCCCTTCCGACGACCTGTTGAATGAAATAGCGCGGCCGGGCACGCACGTCGCCGTAAATTCGGCCGATGTATTCCCCCAGAAGTCCCATGCCCACGAATTGAGCTCCCACGAAGAAAAACAGCACCGCAAAGAGAGTAAATACCCCGCCCACCGCCCATTCCGGACCGTAAAGCAGGCGCATCAGCAATAAAAACAGTCCGAACCCGAAGCCCAGCGCCGAAATAATGGCGCCGACAAGACTCAACAGGCGCAGCGGCAGCGTCGTCATGCTCGTCAAGAGATCGAAGTTGAGGTTGATCAGCCGCCAGATGCTGTATTTCGATTCGCCGGCCATGCGCCTGGCATGCCGCACGTCGATTTCGGTCGTGTTGCGGGCAAAGCCGTTGGCCAGGATCGGTATGAAGGTGCTGCGCTCGTGACACTGCAGCATGGCATCGACTACCGAACGCCGGTAGCCGCGCAGCATGCAGCCGTAGTCATGCATCATCACACCCGTGTGGTATTGAACGGCCCGGTTGATGAGCGCCGAGGCGAAGCGGCGGAACCAGGTGTCCCGCCTATGGATCCGCACGGTGCCGACCACATCGAAGCCCTCGGTCAGCTTTGCGACCACGCGCGGGATCTCCTCGGGCGGATTCTGTAGATCCGCATCCAGGGTGATGACGAACTCGCCGCGTGCGTTGGCCAGGCCGGCCATCACGGCCGCGTGCTGGCCGTAGTTGCGGTTGAGAATCAGCCCGACGACCTTGCCCGCATGTTCTTCGGCCGCCGCAAAGATCATCTCGGCGGAACGGTCGGCACTGCCGTCGTCGATCAGGATGACTTCAAAGGGCTCGCCGGTGGCCTGACCGGCTTCCAAACACCGCTGGATGAGTTCAGCGAGATTTTCGGCCTCGTTGAACACGGGAATGACAACTGAAATGGTGGGCGATACGCTCATTTCTTCAAAACGTCCTTTATGGCGTCGACGACGTCCTCGACATCCTCCGGGGTCATATCAGGAAACAGGGGCAGAGAGCAAATCCGGTCCGAATTCCACTCGGTGTTCGGCAGCATGCCGCGACGCGTCCCCATCGACTCCCTGTAATAGCGCTGCAGGTGAACGGCCAGAAAGTGGATGCCGGTCCCGATGTTCCGCTCTTTCAAACGTTCCATGAACTCGTTGCGACTGATGCCGGCCCGTTCGACATCCAGCCGGACGACGAAAAGATGCCAGGAGTGCACCATGGGATAGGTCGGATCGTCCAGGGGCAAAATTTCATCGATCCCGGATAGGCGCTCACGGTAGGTCAGCGCAAGCTCCTCTCTGCGGCGGTTGAACACGTCCACCCGCGCCAGCTGCCCCAGGCCGAGAACGGCACCGATGTCGGTCAGATTGTACTTGAACCCCGGCTCCTGCACCTGGGCCTGGGGAGAACGGCCCTGGGTCTCTCGTTCGAAGGCGTCGGCGCCGAGCCCGTGAAACTTCAACCGGCGGATCCGGTCGAGGAGTGCCGGGTCGTCGGAACACAGCATGCCGCCTTCACCGGTGGTAATGTTCTTGATGGGATGAAACGAAAAAATGGTGGTCCCTCTGCAGCCGATGCGCTCGCCACGGTATTCGGTCCCCAGAGCGTGGGCCGCGTCTTCGGCCAACGAAATTCCGTTTTGGGCGGCGAGGCGGCGAATGGGCGCCATGTCGGCAGCGGCCCCCGCGAAGTGAACCGGCACGATCAGGCGCGTGCGGGAGGTCAGGGCGGCCTCGATGGCATCGGCGGAAACCATCAGGGTGTCACGATCGACGTCGACGAAAACCGGTCTGGCCCCCGACAGAACCGCCAGGTTGACGGTGGAGACCCAGGTCATGGCCGGTGTAATGACCTCGTCGCCCGAGCCGATCCCGAGCGCCTCGATGAGAAGGTGCATACCCCCGGTGGCCGACGCCAGCGCCACGGCCCCCTTGCTGCCGACGTACTCGCCGAAGCGGTTCTCGAATTCGGCACATTTTGGTCCGGTGGTAATCCAGCCCGAGCGCAGCACCGCGTCGACCGCGGCAATATCGTCCTCTGAAATCGAGGGTCGTGAGAAGGGTAAAAATGTGGTTCGCATCAGTCGGGATCCCTTAAAAATCGGTGGATGGCCTCATGACCGGTGTCGGTGGCGACGTTGGGCGGTCAAGGCCTTCGGGGGGTGATAATCACGTCGATCCTGCGGTTGACGGCCCGCCCTTCCGCCGTTTCGTTCGACATCAGCGGACGCGCAGAACCGTAGCCGACGGCCAGCACGTTGCTGCCCGGCAGCGTGTCGTTCGACACCAGGTATTCTTTGACCGCGGTGGCTCTTTCCTGAGACAGTTGCTGGTTGACTTCGATCGAGCCGGTACTGTCGGTGTGGCCTTCGACAATGACCTCCGGATCGTTGAACGTGCGGATCGCCAGCTGCACCTTGCTGAGCAGCGCATAATTCTCCGGCATAATGACGGCTTTGCCGATCGGGAACTGCATGCCGCGCAGTCGGATCACCAACTGGTTGCCCTGTCGATAGACCTCGGCCTCCTCGCTGCTGAAAGAATTTTGAATGCTCTCAAACTTTTCGTTGAACTTTTTCTCGGCCTCCAGCTGCTCCCTGGCGATCTGCTCCTGTCTGCTCTTGCCTTCCAGCGCGAACACCCGGTCCTTCAAGGTCTCGATTTCCTTTTCCTGTTCCTGGATTTTCGTGTTCAGGAAATCCTGGTTCTTCTGCATGGCCGCTATCGAACCGCTAATGTTTTGCCGCTGGATTTCAAACGTCTGGTCCCGCATATCCGGAGCTTTGAGTTGTTCTGCCGTCTGGGAAAGGATGTCCTCGATCCAAAGGGCGATCTGCTCTGAATTCATCGCCTGAATTTTCTTACTCTGACGCGTGAGCTCGACGGAGCGGCGGGCGTAGAAAAGGGCTTCCTGCGCCTGGCGTGTCATCTCTTCGGCTTCGTATGGGTTCTCGGTAATGAAGGCCTCCGCAACGTTTAAATTCCGCACGGCGTCCGCGTACGCTTTCGGAGCATATTTTTTAGCACCCAATCGCTCCGCTTCATTCAGGGTGACACGGACTTCTCCCAGCACGTTGCGCTTGATAGCGGCAATCTCAAGGTCGCGAAACGAATTCTTGACCTTTTCTTTGTTCCTCAGGGCGTAGTCCAAATTATTGTCTTCGATTTCCTTGGTCAGCTTGAAAAATTGCCTCTCTGCCTGCGGGTAGCCTTCCAGTTCGGCTGCCCCGGCCTTGCGGGCCATTTCCCGCCGTTTGATCACATCCGCCATGGATGTCCTGGCCACGGCGGCGATTTCCTCGGCCCTATTCAGCTGAGTTTGGCCGATCGAGACATATTCAGCTATCCGGGAAATCTCCGCCTTTTCCTCGAGCCCTTTCCGGGCCTCTGCCAGCGAGTCTTCGGCCTTTGAGAACCAGAAGGGCGCCAGCAGATCGACCTGGTTCGCACGCGCGTTGGCAACCGCCCGTTCGAAATCGTTCACCAGGTCCTGCGGGTTGTTCACAGCGGGTCTAACAACCTGCCGGCTGGCAGAGCACGCCAAAACCAGGATTGAAACCGCCCAGATGAAAACCGCAAGTGTCAAGCGCCATTTCTTGGTCTTGATTCTTTGCATGTTTACTGTTCTCCTTTTCATTTGAACTGGTCTCTGGTTACCGGAAAATAGCGTCGATCTGGATCTCACCCCTTCCAAGGACTCGTCTCACCTGCCTCCCGCCTGGAAAGACGGGTGCAAGATGCCCTTTGCCTCATTGTTCGAAAAAATCATCCTTAAAGTCAAGAGGCGGTATGGTTCCTGCTACCGGGCACCTCTTCGGTTGACTTGCTGCCGCGGCTGCGCAAGTAAATAAACAGGGTAATTATGACCATCCCGATGAGGATCATCACCCACAGAGAACCCTGCAGATACGCCGCCACGACCAGGATGACCCACAAGAAAGCACCCAGCACAAAAAGACGCCAACCGAGTTGAATTCCCGCCAAAAAAGTGCCCAACGCCAACACCAGTAGGACGATCAGGCCGGCGTTCTGTTTGGTCAACTGTTGGATGTTTAAGAGCATGTGGACCAAATAAACCGAAACCAGCACACCGAACCAGTGATAGAGTTGGTTCCGAACGGTTTTCCAGGTACCGAGGTTTTGACGACGAAGCCGGGACCATTCGGCGCTCGTGCAGGCGATACCGAATACCGGGACCATCGCCACCCAATAGCGGTAGCTTTTGTCGGGGAGAAAATAAGTGATCCCCACCCCAATCACTGCGAGCGCCATCAGGGTCAACAGGATGTATTCATAGACGGTCAGCCGTCGAAGCCGCCCGGTTAGCCGGTTGTTGTTTGTTGCCTTGTCGGTTTGATGCGTGTCGGCCACTGTTCACCTCCGTTCATAGTCGTTGATAAAGACGTTGTTCCCCGATCACCGTTTCGGATGCCTCCGCGGTTGGAATCCCACGACGACCCTCTCCGTCGCCGACTCCTTGGTAGAGGTTTTTGGTGAATGTGAATAGTGTAATCCGCTCCCATAAGCAAGTTTTTTTGAAAAAACCACCTGGCCTGAACTGCGTATCGCCGGAAATCTGTGGCCGGGATCACTTTACGCCTGCGCATAACATCCCGGCGCAAGGGTCTTACCGATGCGGCCTTCGCCGGCGACTTTGCGCTCACGGATTATACCGCGCGATGGTATTCACAGGAATGGCGAAGTGAATCGTTTCGATCTGTTCAGATATTCGCCTCGTCGAAATTTTAGATGATGATCAGCGGATAGTGAAGTTAGGTTGACGAGAAAAGGGCTAACCGTTCATAGAGTAGCAAGGTCCGATACACTTTAAACCACTAATTGTAAGCGTTTGCAGGGTGCCGCCCCAGTGAAATAGGCTTCGCATTTCACGGGGGCAGGCAGATGCAAGGCGTCGGGTGCGCAGACGACCTTTTGTACTTCAAGTGCCCGACGACAAAGCAGATGCGGCGTCCTGTGAACGCTGACGAAAAGGGGATTCTGCGGCTCAATCATCCAGCAGGTCTTCGGCTTTCTTGAGGTCGGCGGCCTGCTTCACCGATATGCGCGATTGAAAAGACATCGGGATCGATGTGAGCCGCTCGCTGAATTGTTCACCTGCGGCATTTACGCACACCACCTTCTTGGCGCCATATGCTGAAATCAGGTCCATCGTGTTGCTGAAGAAATCCCGGTTGCACCGATGGCCGAGGCCACTCGAGGGAATGACCGCCAGGCAGGTGAAACCAGGGATCAAAGCCAGGCAGGCCGATTCGAGGGTCCGGACAAAATCGGGTAGTTCGGTGGGCATCCAAACGTGCAAATACATATAAAGCCTGTTCTTCAGTTTGTTTATCCTGATATCCGGCAAACCGACCCCTTCCAGGCATCGTATCGCGATCGGTTATATGCCGTTTTAATCCGTATGTTGTGCGCTCCGCGGCAACTCCCCGGCGATAGAAATGACCTGTTCCGTTTGGATAGCAGAAGTCATGCCAACCCCGTCGATAGATCATATGTTAAATATTATCAGGATATTCGCCTCGTATACCGAGATCAACCAGAGTGCTTGAGCGTCAACAATCCTGACACCGCGTGACATCCGACGCTCATACAACCATGATCGGAGAGGATGTCCGATTTGAAGTGGCTGCCTGCGCCGGCTCATTAACGGTCTATCGAACCCAAAGGGCTGCCGTAATGCCCCAGATGGCGTTGAACAGGAACACGAGGAGCGGTGTCAGATAGCCGAGTTCGAAGCCCAGGTAGCCGGCGTGGGCCTTGAACGGAAAGATCCAGAACAGCTGAACAAGGGTCGGACCGAGGCTCAATAAGACACCGCGCGTGAACACACGGCTTTTCGCTATGGGCAGCAGAAAAATCAACCCCCAGACACCGCCCCAAACGATCCTGGGATAGAGCCACGACAGTGTCCAGGCCGGGGCGATCTTGACCTGTAAATAACCCGTTAGTCCGGTCATTCCGGCCAGCCAGATGGCGGCGCTGTTTGTCAAACCGCCCAGCGCGCCGGCGGAAAAATAGAGGCTTAGTTTTCGTACAAAATTTCGCATCGTCTTTACTCTGATTTAAGGATTTGTCTACACAAACGCCATACGGATTTTAATGCAGTCACTCCAACAATTCTCTGCAGGGCCAATCACCAGGCAACAATTCTTCCCGAAGCGGCAAGACGCCAAGGCTGCGAGTGCAGGATTTGCCACCCGGACAAACCCGCCGAAGCGGCTAGACCCAGCGCAGGAGTCGTCGCAACTGGCTTTCACCCACCACCGCGTTCCGGCCGAAACGAAGTCGCAATTTGCGTTCCTCCGCCAGAATCCGGCGCATTTCAGTTGTCAGCACCCGCAGCCGATCATAGGCCGCCAGATCGAGATACCGCTGCCGGTCCCGCCGGGTCTTAGCGACACCGGGCGGCAGCGGCAAGGGATCTTCGCCGCCCAGTTCATATCGAGCGCCAACCTTCGCGTCCCTCAGTACGACAAGATTTTGCCGGCTGGCCGCACCATCGGAAACCGACCAAGCCAGAGTGCTTTCGCTGAGCATGGCAAACCAGCGCGCACGACGGACCAAATGCCCGCAGCGGCGCAGCAGCGACTCGATGGTGCCGGTCACCGCCTCCGGGGTCCATTCGAAAGGCCGGGGGTCTGTTCGCCCTTCGGAATCGAGCCGAGTGTCGCGGTCCTTGTCGATCGCTTCTCCTTCGGTTTCCAGCTTCTCTTTCCAGGATCGGGTGCCGATGCGCATCAACGCTGGCCAGATCGTTTCTGCCGTTGGCAGATCGGCGTACTTTTGCCGAAACAACCTTAACCCCTCGATGAAGCATTGTGGGTCGGGGGCATATGCTGGCGGGATGCCCAGCAGATTCTCGGTATAGGGTTCCGGCATTCGGTCGGCCTTTGGGCTCCCCTGCTGAAGCAGGCAGCCGATATCGCGCACTGCTTCAAAGGCCTTTCTGACGGGAAGCGGTCCGACGCGATGCCTTCCGTCAGGGAGAGATGAAAAAGACCGAAGGTCCTTCGTGGCGAAAACCAACCGTCTCCGGCCCTCTTGCAGGGCTATGTTGTAAGGCGGGCAAAAGCGTTTGATCTCAGCGGATTCGAACAGGGCGGCTTCCAACGCCGTTGCGGTCGGTCTCACTGCCAGACTGACGGCCTGGGAAAGCATTTCGAGGGTGTGTTCCGCGTGCCGGCGACGTGTCTGGAAGTAGCTGTTAACGCGCTGTTTGAGAGAGGCGGCCTTGCCGATGTAGAGAATGTCACCGTTGGACCGCAGCATCCGGTAGATACCGGGCCCGTCCGGAAGCGCCGTTCGCGCCTCGCGGGGCATGGGAAATGATCTTGTGGGCGATGGTACCGGGCAGGTGCGCAGCCAGTTATGCAGATCGTCCCAGGTGTGGATGTCGGCATTCTGCGCCAGGAGACGCACCAGGTGCTGCCAGATGAAAGCGGTGGCCGCCGTGTGTGCCGCGCAGCGCTTGAGTGCGGGGACCGGGTGCCCCAGAAATCCGGCCACCGCCCGAAGCCCCTTGCGGGGTAGTCCGGGCATCAAGCGACGGGTAATGTCGTGCGTACAGATGATGTCAAAGGGAAAAAGGCGGTCGGGAGAATACGACCGGTGAAGGTGCCGGAGAAAGGCCTTTTCGTAACGGGCGAAGTGAATCACGGTCGGACAGAGGCCATAGCGGCCGACCGGCGCCAGGCTGCAGGCCGCCGCCTCGAGTTGTCTGTAGACTTCCGGGGTGCGGGATCCTGCGGAAAGATCGCTGCTGTCGACGCCGGTCAACCGTTCCACCGTCCGCGAGATGGAGGCGCCGTCCGGCAGCTGCAGTAGAAATGAAACGGAATCGCGCTCGAGCGCACCGTCAGGACGACGGGCACTGGCCGTCGACCAACCGATCTCAAAGAGATGCGCCGTTGGGGGATGGCTGCCGCTTGCCTGGCAGTCCACCACCAGAACGGTGAGGTTTTCAAGAAAATAGCTGTTGTCCGAGGCCACTTACTGACTTTCTTTGAATCGCAACTCTTCTTTACGGCACCCGCCGGGCATCACGCATGGTCTCCTTACCCGTATGAACCAAACGTGTTTATCATCAAAAACCCAACAACTTTGAGGCGATCCGATCGGCGCCTTCTTTGGCTCTTTCAGACGCGACGGCCTCCATCCCCCTTGGAATCGGACGCGGTGTGGGCGGTTGGTCGAAATAGACGCTCACGGCCCGTTCGCCGGCCGCCACCAGCGCCTTGCGCGGCTCAATCGCTCATGTCGAACTCGGTCGCGCCGTAGCCGGCGGCTGGGAGCCTTACCGGCGGAGATGCCAATCAGGTGTTACGCGAAAAACGTGCCGACGATTAGATCGATTATACAATTTTAATACATTGTCAAGTAATTGGGTAAACACACAATCAACAAAAACATGAGGGATGGCTTGACAGGGAAGATGTTAAAATAATAATAAATCGCAAAGAAAATCAAGGAGACCGAAAAAGCGTATGCCGAAACCCAAAAACGCCATGGAAATCTTTCAACTGCTCGACCAGTCGAACTGCCGGCAATGCGGTGAAAAAACCTGTTTGGCTTTTGCCGGCGCGGTTTTTACAGGCAGAAGAAAGCTCGAGGATTGTCCGAAGCTATCTCCGGAAATCATACGGTGCTGCGAAGAGGAAAACCAGGTTGAAAACGTCGCGGAGCAGAACCGGGACGCCTACCTGGCGCAGCTCAAAAACGAGGTCGCTGCCATTGACCTCGCGCAAGCCGCTGATAGGTCCGGAGGCAGATTCGTGGACGGCACACTGACACTCAAGGTGCTCGGAAAGAATTTCGGTGTGGATGAAAATGGAAAACTTTTCGCCGACATCCATATCAATCCCTGGGTGGCAGTCCCGTTTCTCAGCTATATACTATACGGCAAGGGACATCCGGTATCGGGAAATTGGGTGTCGTTCAGGGATCTGAAGCACGGTATGGAGCGCTACCCTCTGTTTAAGAAACGCTGCGAAGCCCCCATGAAGCGTGTGGCTGATGCTTATCCCCAGCTATTTGAAGACCTGGTGCACATCTTCAGCGGCCGCAAGGTGGCGGAAGAGTTCGAATCGGATATATCGGTCGTCCTGCATCCACTTCCCAAAGTTCCCATCATGGTCTGCTATTGGCTCCCCGAAGACGGTCTCGAATCGAGCCTCAACCTTTATTTCGATCAAACAGCCGATGAAAATCTCGACATCGGTTCGATTTTCTCGCTGGGAGCCGGATTGTCGCAAATGTTTGCGAACCTCGCCCGCCGACACGGATTCTCCGAAGCGGAGGCATCATAGATTACCTTCCCGGAATGAATAGATTTTCTGCTGCTGCTCTTTTTCGATGCGGGATCGCAGCTGAGCTGGTCTAAATCCGCCGCCAGGGATTCGAGACGATTTGAAAGATGGTTTCTCTGGTTCGGCGTGAGGGTTTCCAGCAGATAGGCCAGCAACTCGAAAGTGCGTTGCGTATTGACCTCAATTTTACGCTGGTAATTTTCGGTTCTGAATTCTTCGGCATTTGTGAACAAACCGCTGAGTGCGGCTTCAAGTTCATCCGGGTTGGTTCGGTTTTCCAGTATCTGCCGCCCGGCGGCCTGAATTTTGCGGCGGTACGCAACCCGCTCGGCTGCAATGGGCTCGATTTGCAGGTTCCAGGCGTTAACCGCCTGGAGCTGGGATTCGGTCAAGCCTCCTAACCAATAATTCAGGCGCTTTTGCATGCGCTTTTGGCGGTTTTGGATCGTTTTCGATATCGCGGTTTTTCTTTTCCAGGTTCTCGAAGAGTTCATCTATCTGCTCATCTGTAGCCGAGAACATGATGTCGGCAATATCGGGACTGATCTGTTGTATCAAAACGTTCCAGTACCGGATCAGCCGCATTTTGTAAGCATCCAGGCGCTCCACGGTAACCGGCTGGTCGTTGTGGTCGACCTCCCGGCGCAAATCCCGCAGAAATTCAGCATACTCCGGCAGTTGCGTCCGGCAGTGCCAATCGAGCTGTCGAGCGAGTTGCGTTCTGAGCCGGCTGCTTTGGTCGGGTTCCAGGGAAATGTAATCGTCCACATACCAGGGAATGAGCCAGTCCAGGCTGGGGTAATACAATTTGGGACCGCAGGCGCTCAACAAAATGAGCCCATTCACCAAGGCCAATATTTTTTTCATATTTCCATTATTGAGGGATTTCGACGGCACCATGGCCGGAAGCGTTGTGAGGAGAAGGCTTTCGGACGGCAGACCCAAAACCGCCTCTCACTGTTCGGCGACGTGCTGGCGTCGTCGGCTCTGATTGAAAGATGCGCCAGGCACAAGGAGCCGCTCATCACCGCGCGTTCAGGTTTGCAACCACCGGCCGACTAAATAACCGCCTGTGGATACGACGGTGCACAGTATAACCCCCCAGGCAATGTCGACCGGAACCAAGGCGGCCGGCCAATTTCGAATCAGCGCGTAGTTGGTCAGTTCGTAGGTGGCGTAGGTAAAAAATCCGTACAAAGCGCCGAGGACCATCGCATTGACCAGTGAGGCCCGGCTTAATGCGGGTGCGACACAAAAGATTATTAAACCGACAATATAGATCATGTAAAAGGCAATCGCCGCCGGCCAGTTGACCCGTTGACTGAGCAATTCCCCCAGCTGACGGTGATAAAAGGATTGAGCCACCCAGCCGAGCCAGATAAAATCCACGGCCAAAAACACCAGCAGGCTGGCTGCGTAGATAACGCAATATTTATAGAGCGGCATTTTCCTGTCGTCTCCCTGATAAAAACATTAAGATTTATAAGCTAACTTTGCGATCACCGGATGGCAAGTTTACCTTCTTGGATTTAATCTTTTTCAAAAGAGGCCTTAGTAAGTAGTATAAACCGGCCACGGTCGGCAGGCAAATAAGACTCCACGCCACGATCGCTCGCAAGGTCGTGTCCCACAGTTGTCCGATGGTGTTCCAAAGATCGGTTTTAAACATAGAGATCAGTTGCGAAGCCGATAGGGGCAGCGGGTCGACGCCGAACAACCAGGCACCGAACTGGAAAAATGGTATCAGGAGCGCAATTTGAAGTGGATACACCAGGTAGTTGACAAGCTGGATAGCCGGCAGATTCAGTCGGAGAACAAGAGCGGCTACTGTGCACAACAGTGTCGTGGAGCCGATCACAGGAAATATACCGATAACCACGCCAACAGCCATACCCAGAGCTATCTTTTCCGGAGATATGCCCTGACGGAGCAACTTGACAATCGGATCGATAATTTTTCTTTGAAAAAATCCCCGCTTCATCAACCGTTTCACCGAATAACAAGGTTTCGACGTGCGCGTCTACCATCAATCTCAAAACGTTTCGTACAATATAGGGCTCTTTGGCTGAATTTCCAGTCTCCGCCATGGCTCTTATGCCCGCAATGCCATGAGAACGCAACCGGTACCAGTTAGATAGGTCCGGCGGATACGGCGCGATTGGCCATGGTGACTGCCCCGATTATGCGGTGGACGAAAGGCGTCAAGACCGATAACAGAATGGCCCCGGCGAGCCAGCTCCATTGCGGTTGTGGAACCGACCGTCTCCAGACCGGCGATGATGGCGTCATACGGTCTGCTGAGATGTCAACCATTAGGCAAATGAAAAGAAAAGGAATCAGTCCAACCAGCAGGGTTAGTGCATTCCGGAAGGCGGGCTTTTCCGCAGGCCTTTTTCGACCTGCCGCGCAGTGGGATAATAAACGCTCTGAAAGTGAAACAGCAATCCGATCCCCCAACCGATCACCGGCCACTGAAACCACCAGGTTCCGGGTGTCAGGCTGTTGATCAGCAGCAGCAGGCCACAGGTAATGAGGTAGCTCCAAAGGTGCCAGTGGAATCCGAATTTGCGGCTTTGCCGCCAATCTTTCGCTTTGGTTTCCTTTGACTTTTCTGCCATTTCCTGTAAAAGAGCCGCTTCGATCACCTCGGATTTTAAACCCAGTTCGCGGCCGATTTCAAGAAGATCTTCGCGGCTGATGCCGATGCGTTGTTTCAGCAGCAGCGCCCGTTGAATGACGCGATTGACCTCTTCTGTGGTGAATGATTTCATAAATCACAATTGTGATTACGATATGAAAATATGCCACGCGATTGTGCCGGATAATGGTTTGTCTACAAGGCACATTTACCTGCGCATATCAGAATACGCGTGGGTGCATCTAAGGTAACATAGTAGACAGGCCATTAGACAAGAAAAAGGTGGAATAATTTTTTGCCGGGGCCCTTATCCAATGTTCGTGCTCGGCGCCGGAGCGGTTTTAATGTAAACATCCCGCTGAGGAAAGGGAATATCGATCCCTTCTTTTAAAAACCGTTTGTAGACCGCGGTATTCAGTAAATGCGTCACCCGTCCACGCAGAATCGGCCTATCCACCCAGCATAGGAGTTCGTGATCGAGGCTCGAATCACCGAAGGCGCGAAACCGCACCCGAGGCGCCGGCGTCTTGCAGACTTCCGGTTGACTGGCGGCCACATCCATGAGCACCGACTTCACTTTGTCGATGTCCGACCCGTAAGCCACGCCTACTTTTACGCGGATGCGGTACCGTTCGTAGGGACCACCAGTCTCGTTGGTGATCTTGGCGTTACCCATGATGGAATTGGGCACTGTGATCTCGACGTCATCGCGGGTCAACAAGCGTGTGCTGCGAATGCCGATGTGCGTCACCTCCCCCCGCTCGCCCGAATCCAGCACGATGAAATCTCCAAGCTTAAAGGGTGCATCAGTCAGGATGAACACCCCCGAAAACAGGTTGGCCAGCGTATCCTTGGCGGCAAATGAGATGGCCAAACCGAGAATACCGGCCGAGGCTATCCAGGCCGTCACATCGATGTTCCAGGCCAGAAAAACGAAGTAGAGCGCCAGGGCCACAACCAAAATCACCAGCAGGTTACTGAACAACGGCAGCGTGCGGTGCTGAATCAGGGTGAACCGGCTGTCGTCGCGGCTCACCAGTTCAATGATCAACTGCAGGAAACGGGCGGCAGCCTTTGCCCAGAGAAAGATGGCCACGGTTTTCAGCCCGCTCAGAGTCACGTAATGGACGGTCTGTGAAAAATCCAGCCGATCGGTGGCCACCGCTAGCCCGAAGAGTACGATGCTGACAAAGATCGGTTTGTGGAAAATATCGAGGATCTGGTCGTCCAGCGTGAACTTCGTTTTCTTCAGCAGGCGTCTGATAAAACGGGTCA
>JARROL010000053.1:0-11799 GCA_037383965.1 Desulfobacterales bacterium
CCGTGTCCGGGTGGATTCCACTCGAGTTCCGGATTCTTCGGCCAGGAAGCCGGACCCAGATTATTCTTCAGAATCTTGGGAAACTTGTGCTGCAGGAACGTCAGCGGCTGATGCCTGAGATCTATTTTTTCAAGAGCGGCCAGGGTGTCGCGATGAGTGTTGAAGCTGTTCATCAGGGCCAACTTGACACCGATGCCGCACGCCTGCTGGACGATGATCTCGAGAAATGACTTGTCGTCTTTGACCTTAAGCAGACTCTTGGCAGCGGTCAGGCCCATGCTGGTGCCAAGGCCACCGTTTAACGTAATCCGCACGGCTTTTTTGAACGCTTTTTCGCCCGCCGCTTTGCAGGGCGCCAAGTTTTCGGCAGATTCCATCTCTTCCGGCGCCACGGCCGAAATGTCCCGGTCGTAAATCAGACCGGTTTCACCCGTGACGAGCTTGCGGTAGTAATGACTGAAGGTGTCGATGACGACCGACGGCAGCCCTTCTTTCTTCAGCTTTGCCTTAAACAACGGTAGATGGGCAAACTCCTGGTCAGATGTCATTTTCATTTATCCCCGGTGCAGCTCAACTTCATTTACCCCTGGTGTAGCTCAACATGATATCATCTGAATCGGTTCACAGAACCGGTTCGATCCAGCCCATGGGGTCGACGGCCCGGCCGTATTGAAGGTCGGTGAGCGCAGCGTAGAATTTTTGGGCCAGGGGGCCGACCCGGCCGTCGCCTACGCTGTAAACCCGGTCTCCGTATTTAATTTCACCCACCGGTGAAATAACGGCCGCCGTGCCGGAGCCGAAAATTTCCGTCAGTTTTCCTGAGCCATGGGCTTCGATCAATTCGTCGATACTGATCAACCGCTCGGTTACCTTCATATCCCAATGGTCGGCCAGCTTGATGACGCTGTCACGAGTGATGCCCGGCAAAATACTGCCGTTGAGCATCGGGGTAACGATCTCGCTGTCGATAACAAAAAAGATATTCATGGAGCCGACCTCTTCAAGGTATTTCTGCTCCACCCCGTCCAGCCACAACACCTGAGTATACCCTTCCAGATGGGCTTTGTTTCCGGCCAGGAGGCTGGCGGCATAGTTTCCGGGCGTCTTGGCCTCGCCGACACCACCGCGAACGGCCCTGACGTATTCCCTGGTGACCCATATTTTTATCGGATTGAAACCTTCCGGGTAATACGCCCCTACCGGCGAGAGGATCACGAACAGCCGATAGGTATGAGATGCCCGGACTCCTAAAAATGGATCGGTGGCAATGATAGTCGGCCGGATGTAGAGCGATGTTTCCGGCGCGTGCGGTACCCATTCTTTTTCGACACGGATCAACTGCTTGAGAGCTTCGAGAAAACCGTCCTCCTCGACCTCCGGAATACACAGGCGGCTTGCGGACCGGTTCATGCGCTTGATGTTTTCGCGGGGACGAAACAGTTGAACACCCCCGTTTTCCGTCCGGTAGGCTTTCAAACCTTCAAAGACCCCCTGGCCGTAGTGCAGCACCATCGTGGCCGGATCCATGACGATCGGTGCGTAAGGTTCGATTCGCGGGTTGTGCCACCCCTTGTCGAGATCATAATCCATGTTGAACATGTGATCCGTGAATTGTGAACCAAACCCCAGGTGATGCTCATCCGGTTTGGTTTTGAGTTGGTCGGACTTCTTGATAGTTAACGACATGGTTTTCTCCTTGGCGGTAAAAAAACTTTTATGCCCGAAATTATGATATCAAGCGATATAGTAGATTTAGAGTTTAAATCAAGACTTAATTTGCGACTCCATCCATTAAAGAACACCCAAAAAGTCAAGGATTCTGCGGGTTGACATGCTGGTGGGGCTCGGATAGGGTGGGTTCAAAATTGTATCCCCGTATGACACCGTTAAGTCAACAACTATGACCGACAGCGAAAGGAATGGCATGCCAGACAGCGAAAACAAAGCCGGCATCGAGCCGATGCAGCTCGGCTTGGACAACCGGTTCAAATTCAGGTGCCACAAGGGCGTCGACTGTTTCACCAAATGCTGCCGCGGGATCAACATCGTCTTGACGCCTTATGACATCATCCGCCTCAAAAACCGATTGCAATTGTCATCGGAGGAATTTATCGCGCTCTACACCGACGTTCAACTGCTGGAGAAAACCGATCTGCCGGTGGTGACCCTCAAACTCCTGGATGACGAACAGCAATCTTGTCCTTTTGTCAGGGACGATGGTTGTATTATATACGAGGACAGACCCACCACTTGCCGGTATTATCCGTTGGGCGTCGCCTCGCTGAGCTATAAAGAAGGTGCGGATAAATCCGGATTTTATTTTTTTGTCAACGAACCGCATTGCCTCGGTTTCGAAGAGGACCAGGTGTGGAGCGTACGTGATTGGCGGGAGGATCAAGGCGTCGATACCCGTGACGATGTCAATGCCGAATGGACCGATCTCGTGGTCCGCAAGCGCTCGTTTCCACCGAACATGAAGCTGACCGAACAGACCAAAAAAATGTTTTTTCTGGCCAGCTACAACATCGATAATTTCAAAAAATTTGTCTTTGAAAGTTCATTTTTATCCCGATACGATGTCGACATCGACACGTTGAATGCGATTCAAAAGGATGAAATCGCCTTGCTCAAATTCGGGATGAAGTGGTTAAAATGGCTGCTTTTCAAGGAGGGGGCTTTCAAACTCAACGTTGAAGCAGCGCAGAAAAGACAGAGCCGGTAAGGGTCACGGTAAGATATAATTCCACACGATTGCGCCGGATTATGGTTTGTTTACAAGGCACATCCACCTGTGCATATAGTGCCGTGTGGGTGGATGTAACGCAACAGTTTAAGTTTGAAATTATGATAGCGAATTCGTACCGAATGAGTCCTCTCGTCGCCGATCAGTATTCCTTGTAATACCAATCCTCCCAAATCGAAGGATTCTCCAGCCTCTCGGAGATGTTGACCTCGAAGAAGTCTTCCACGGGCTTGAAGATTTCAGGGTTTGTGCGCTGGACGGTGCGGGCGGCCCTGAGGACGACATCGATACCGTTGCGGGTCATTTGCCCCAGCGGTTGACGGCAACCTCCGGAGGGCATCCCCAAGATAGACATCAAGGCTTTGACGGCCAGGGGGTTGCGGGCGCGGCAGACCACTTCGCCGTAAGGTGTGTTTTCCATAGTTTTGACGGTCACGAGCCCAAACAACGGTTCGAGTGCGGAAAACAGATGCCGAGCATCGTCTTGCCGGCCTTCCTGCAGCAGGCCGACCATACGGACGACGGCACCCGGTGCGACGTTGGACGCGACGGAGATCACGCCGCCGCCTACGATTTGCGGGTCCGTCATCATGGCAAAGGTCATGCCGTCGTCGCCGGAGAGAATCGTGAAGTCCGGACCGCAACAGGCCCGTGTTTTTCTCATATTTTCCAGGTTGCCGGTGGCTTCTTTGACGCTGCGAACATTTGGATGAGATTGGCTCAAAATGGCGAGGTCTTCCGGCAAAAGCTGAGCGCCCGTTCGCCCGGGAATGACATAAGGGATGACCTGAACATTTGGAAAGGCTTTTGCTACCGGTGCGACATATTCCCGGCGAATCTCAAGCGAGCTGGGACCATTGTAATAGGGGTCGACCAATAGAACCGCATCGGCACCGGCTTTGACGGCGTGTTCGGTTGCAGCGAGTGACTCGCGGGTATTATTGCTACCGGTGCCGGCGATACAGCGGCATCTCCCCCGGGTGCTTCTTGCAACCGCCTCGATCACACGGTTGTGTTCATCCCAGGAGAGTACCGGGCTTTCGCCGGTGGTTCCGGCGGCCAGAACCCCGCTGATGCCGTTTTTGATCTGAAACGCGACCAGTGCATCGAGACCGTCGTGATCGACACCGCCGCCCTTAAACGGCGTGATAATGGCAGTGTAACATCCCTCCAGCATGGCGACCCCCTTTTGTGAAGTGTGGTAGGCGAACCGTCGGTGATGCCGCGCACAATTAAGCTTTGACGGTAGAGAAAGGGCTCCGGGATGTCAAGAAAAAATCTGATGGTACAAAGCATTTCGTCACCGATGGTCGATACGATTGTTCCAACCTGCCTTGACATTAAACGGCAGGCATATTAGGAAAAATCGAAACGGGTGATTTTTACCGCCACACCCCGGCAGGTCTCACTGCCTAAAGCGCGCAGTTCAAAATAGGCGCTTTTTTACTATCTTATATTTTAATTTATTTTTGGAGGCAACCCCCCGGGTTGAATCCAAAAATAAATAAGGAGATCGTGACCATATGGCACAGGCAAATGACGTGCACGAATATACGGCCAAACAGCGAGCGGCGATTGCAGCGAATCCCGATTGTGGCGTATCGCATTATAATCTGGGGGTCGCCCTGGCGGGTCAGAAGAAATATGACGAGGCCGAAAAAGAGTTCCAAAAGGCCATTGACTGCAGCCCCAGCCTCGCCGAGGCGTACGTTCAGATCGGCGGCATTAAACTGCAGCGCGGCGATCTGGACGGATGTTTGGAATGCAACCGGATGGCGACCAAGGTCCGGCCCGGTTTCTCGGAAGGCTTTGGAAACATCGGGTTTGTCGAACTCCAAAAAGGAAACGTCGATGAAGCTATTGTCGCACTGGAAAAGGCAACTTATTTTAATTTCCGGTTCGTCCAGGCTCTGACGACGCTGGCCAACGCCTACTTGATGAAAGGCCGTATCGACGACAGCATTGAAACCAACCTCAAGGTTATCAAGCTGCAGCCGGAATTTGCACCGGCACACAACAATCTATCTATTGCTTACCTCGAAAAAGGTGAATACGCGTTGGCCGTGACCCATTGCGACAAAGCCGTCGAACTGGGGTATGCGGTTGCGCCGAAGATTCTCAGTGAGATTGCGCACCATCGCTAATTCGCAACGCACACAAACCGGTTTCTTGAGGCAAACCGAACCGTCTTCACACGACGATCCCGGCAACCCGAGGGTCTCCTATTTTCTGGCTTCGGACGACAGACCGGTTGCCGAGAACTCGCCGCGCTGGCACAAGCCCCTGCCCCTTAGCCCTGCTGGCAGTGCTGGATCCGGTGAACCTGCCGCCGGCGCAGCAGTGACCTACGGCGATTATTTTATGGCCGTGCACCGCTTTTTAGAAGGCGAGGGCTACATTGCCCTGACCGGCGCGCTCAGAGAACGCTTGGGGCAATCCATGACGGCCGCAGACTTGGGCACCGTTCGGATTTACCTGGAAAAACATGGGCACTTCTACCACCCGGCCCGGATTACCGTCGCTGTGGCAAATTGCCGTCCGGCATTCGTGGTCAACGTTGCCGTGACAAAAATCGGCCGATCCTATCTCAAGGAGGATTTCGGCAACATCCGGCTGCTCAACAATCGCTTTCCCTACCGCTTTCTGCCGCAAGTCTACTGCAAAGGAGAGGTCACGCTGCCGGGCCGATCCCTCCGACTGGAGATGTTTCTGGGCGAATGGCTGGAGGGATACCATGAATTTCATCTTTCCGGCGAACCAGCCGAATTGAATAGCCGTCTCGTCGTCTGGGACCCGGTCAAGGGCGTTCACCCACTCTCGAAACAGCAGCGGGCCGATACATACCGGCAAATCGCCCTCATTTTGACGGCCTACTACGACCTGGAGACATTCGAACAGATTTTTTCGTGGCACAACGCGGCCGGTGATTTTATCGTTAAAACCGATGACGGGCAGATCGATCTGCGCCTGATAACCGTCCGAAAATACGCTCCCCTGTTTGCGGATGTCTCCGGGGATGTCGACGCCATCCTGCAGGCCCTGCTGATCTTTTGGCTCAACCTGTCGATCCGCATCCGGCTGGATCGGTTCGACGGTGCAGGACCGTTTGGCTGCGCCGATGACGATATGGTCGACGCCGCTCTCAACGGATTTTTCGACGGCCTGGCGCTGCAAGTGCGGTTCGGACGGATTCCGAGGGAATTGCCCGAATTGTTTGTGGGTTATTTGAAGGTGCTGGCATCTGACGATTTCGATACGCTATTGGAAGCGGTTTCAGGGCGCTTGAATGGCCACCCATCCGAAAAAGCCCTGATCCGAAAGCATCTGAAGCGCCATGGCACGAAAATGACACAGGCCATCAGTAGGTTGCCACGGGAGCTGAGCGTATCCACAACATGATGCGGTTTGATATAAGATACACCACAAATTGAGTGACAGGCGGCGAAATTTTTATCATGTGACGCGACAAACCCCGTCATTTGGAGCTTTTTTATTGACAAGGACAGGCATTCATTTTATACCTGCCCCTTGCTCATCAAGACAATGAACCCACGGAAATAAAACAGGAATGTGAGAGGAGGTGAATAGAGGCGCCCTCCGGGCACGACAGTGTAGCTATAGAGGCATTAAGGTTAATTTTTCTAAAATCAATGGAGGTAATAAGATGGCGAAACATGTAACCCCTATGTTGGACCAGCTAGAGTCTGGGCCGTGGCCGAGCTTTGTTTCGGACCTGAAGCAGCAGGCCGAAAAGCGGGCCAAGAATGCGGAAGGCGTCGAGTTCCAGATTCCCGTCGATGTCGTCGAAGACCTTTTGGGCGTTCTTGAGCTCTCCTTCAAACACGGCCGGACCCACTGGAAGCACGGCGGTATCGTCGGCGTTTTCGGATACGGTGGCGGTGTCATCGGACGCTACTGCGATCAACCGGAAATGTTTCCCGGCGTCGCCCATTTCCACACCATGCGCGTCTCACAGCCAGGCGGCAAGTTTTACACAGCCGAATATCTGCGTCAAATATGTGACCTGTGGGATTTACGCGGCAGCGGGATCACCAACATGCACGGTTCGACCGGGGACATCGTCTTCTTGGGGACCACCACTCCCCAATTAGAAGAAGTTTTTTACGAATTAACCCACAATCTGAATCAGGATCTGGGTGGATCCGGCTCTAACCTACGGACCCCTTCCGACTGCATCGGTCAGGCCCGCTGCGAGTATGCCTGCTACGACACCCAGGCGCTGTGCTTTACGCTGACCAATGAATACCAGGACGAACTCCACCGTCCGGCATTTCCTTACAAGTTCAAGTTCAAATTCGACGGTTGCCCCAACTGCTGCGTGGCCTCCATCGCCCGGGCCGATCTGTCTTTCATCGGTACCTGGAAAGACGACATAAAAATCGATCAGGAAGCTGTGCAGGCTTACATCGGCGGTGAAATTCCCCCCAACGCCGGAGACCACAACGGACGCGACTGGGGCGCTTTCAGTATCCAGAAAGAAGTCATCAGACTCTGCCCCACCGAATGCATGTGGATGGAAGGCAACAAGCTGATGATCGACAATAAGGAGTGCAACCGCTGCATGCACTGCATCAACGTGATGCCGAAAGCCCTGCACATTGGCGACGAACGCGGCGCCAGCCTTCTGGCCGGTGCCAAGGCACCGATTTTGGACGGCGCCCAGATGGGCTCCCTGCTCGTCCCCTTCATCAAGGTGGAAGAACCCTATGACGAAATCAAGGAAGTCATCGAGGGCATCTGGGACTGGTGGATGGAGGAAGGCAAGAACCGCGAGCGCCTGGGCGAACTCATGAAGCGCCAGGGCTTCCAGAAGCTGCTCGAGGCGACCGGGATTCAACCGGATGCGCGCCACGTCAAGGAACCGCGCTCCAACCCCTACATCTTCTGGAAGGAAGATGAAGTGCCGGGCGGCTGGGATCGCGACATCAACGAATTCAGAAAAGACCACAAGAGATAAGGAGGGGGACTCACCATGGCATTTATATCTTCCGGATACAATCCCAAAAAACCGATGGAAGACCGGATTACCGACATCGGTCCGCGTAAATATGATGAATTTTACCCTCCGGTCATCGCCAAGAACAAAGGCCAGTGGCAGTACCACGAAGTGCTCAAACCCGGCGTTCTGGTGCACGTGGCCAAATCCGGCGACAAGGTCTTCACCGTCCGCTGCGGCGGGGCCCGTCTGATGACCACCGCCCACATCCGCGAAATCTGTGACATTGCCGAGAAGCACTGCGGCGGCTATGTGCGCTGGACCACCCGTAACAATATCGAGTTCATGGTGGACGAGGAATCCAAGGTGGACCCACTGGTCAAGGACCTGGAAAGCCGCAAGTTTGCCGCCGGCAGCTACAAGTTCCCGGTAGGGGGCACCGGCACCTCGATTACCAACATCGTTCATACCCAGGGCTGGATTCATTGCCACACGCCAGCCACCGATGCATCCGGACCGGTCAAGGCCGTGATGGACGAGATGTTCGACTACTTCAAGAGCCACAGCCTGCCGGCCAAGCTGCGGATTTCTCTGGCCTGCTGCCTGAACATGTGCGGTGCAGTTCACTGCTCGGACATCGCCATTCTGGGCTACCACCGCAAACCGCCGATGCTCGATCACGAGTATCTCGACAAGATGTGCGAAATTCCGCTGGCCATTGCGGCCTGTCCCACGGCGGCCATCAAACCGTCCAAGATTGAAGTAGGCGGCGCTAAAGTCAACAGTGTCGCCGTAAACAACGAGCGCTGCATGTTCTGCGGCAACTGCTATACAATGTGCCCCGCCATGCCGCTGGCCGACCAGGAAGGCGACGGCATCGTCATCATGGCGGGCGGCAAGGTGTCCAACCGGATCAGCGCGCCGAAGTTCTCCAAGGTTGTTGTGGCCTTCCTGCCTAACAATGCGCCGCGTTGGCCCGAAACCACTGATGTGATCAAAAAGATCGTCGAAGCTTACAACGCCGGTGCCAGGAAATATGAACGCCTCGGCGAGTGGGCCGAACGGATCGGTTGGGAGCGGTTCTTCGAGAAATGCGAACTCGAGTTCACGCACCACCTGATAGACGACTTCCGCGATCCGGCTTACTACACCTGGCGTCAAACCAGCCAGTTCAAGTTCTAAACTGTATGCTCGAAACCGATGCGGGGGGCACCGCACTTTAGTCTGTGCTCCCCGTATTCTCTGAAAAGGGGCTCATCATGGAATACGAAGAGGCAAAGCAGAAACTTGTCGAAGCATTGACAAAAAAGCTCAAGACCAAGTCGAAGTTTTATTTCAACGACCTGGCCAAAATTCTCGAGTCCAAACCCAGAGATGCCAAGAAACTCATCAACAAGATGGTGGAGGAAGGCGTCCTGGAATATTGGTCCAGCGGTAGCACGTCCATGTATGGCATGCCCGGAACCGGCAAACAGGCCGCTGCCGAACACGAAGAAAAGGAAGAGTAGACCCGACCGGCTTTTTGCCACCTTTGTTCACCGCTTTTCGCTGTTTGACATTCGCTGATGCTGCAGGCAGGATGGAGTGGGGCGTCCCAGAATAATGATATCGGCTCTGCGGGGCGGTTCGGGAAAGACCATCCTTTCCATCGGCATCATCGCCGCCTTGTGCCGCCGCGGTAAGACCGTTTCGCCGTTTAAAAAAGGTCCGGATTATATCGATGCGGGCTGGCTTGCCCTGGCGGCCGGCCGGCCCTGCTTCAATCTGGATACCTTTATGGTTCCGCCGGCACGCGTGCTGACCTCCTTTCTCTCCCGTTTATCCCACCAGGCCATCGCCGTCATCGAAGGCAATCGCGGTCTCTACGACGGGATCGATATCGACGGGACCACCAGTACCGCCGAGTTGGCCAAACTGCTTCAATCCCCGGTCCTGATGTGCATCGACGCAACCAAGACCACCCGTACCATGGCGGCTGTCGTCTCGGGTTGCGAAAAGTTCGATCGGGACGTTCCTCTAAGGGGCGTCATCTTGAACCGGGTGGCCGGCGCCCGGCATGAAAACATCCTGCGCCGAAGCATCGAGGCCCATTGCGGCGTGCCCGTGCTGGGCGCCGTTCCCAAGCTGAGCCGACAGAATTTTCCTGAACGCCACATGGGACTGGTTCCCACGCCGGAACACACCTGGGCACGGGAGTCAATTGACACCATCGCCGCGATAGCCGAAAAACACATTGACCTATCTGCTCTGATCGATATCGCGACCCGGGCGCCGGTTCTCCAACCATTGAAATCGCCCACTGCCGCAGACATCACTGCAGCGGATCCGACTACGGCAGTCGATCGAACGGCGCTTCGGATCGGCATCATCAGAGATTCGGCCTTTCAATTCTATTATCCGGAGAACATCGAGGCGCTTTCATCTACCGGCGCTAAAATCGTTTTTTTCAGCCCCCTTGCAACCGATTCCATCCCGAAGCTCGATGCCCTTTACATCGGCGGTGGTTTTCCAGAAACCCACGCCGAAGCTCTGGCTCAAAATGTGCGCTTCAGAAATGAATTGAGGCAATTGGCCGAAAACGGTTTTCCGATTTACGCCGAGTGCGGCGGTTTGATGTATCTGGGTAAAGAACTGATCCTTGATGACCGCTCCTATCCCATGGCAGGGGTACTGCCGATATCCTACGGTTTTTCCAAGCGCCCGCAGGGACACGGGTACACGGTTGTCTCGGTCGACAGGCCCAACCCTTACTTTGCGGTCGGCAGCGAACAACGCGGACATGAATTTCACTATTCACGGGTGTTGGAATGGGGAGAGCAGGACGCGGACCTGGTCTTTCGCATGCGACGCGGCTCCGGCATCTGGAAAGGGCGCGACGGCGCCTGCCGAAAAAACGTACTGGCCACCTACACCCATTTGCATGCCCTCGGTGCCCCGACCTGGGCCGAAGCGGTGGTCCGCATGGCGCGGTCTTACCGGCGGGGTACCCTAAAACGTGAAGAGACCAACTGAAACCTTTGGTCGCCATGATGGCGACCCTTCATCGGCACCTTCACACTGCCAGATAAATCCGGTTGAAAAACGGAAGCGATTGTCTCGAAGACCACGCCGCTCGAGACCAACGACGACAATTTCTCCCCTTCCGATCGATCTTATAATGGAAATTCAGAATTTTGCCGTCGAATACATCGCCGGAGCCCTTCACAAAGTCAGCCCCGGTGAGCTCCGCAACGTTCTTTCGAACCGCTACTTCCTCAGTCCCCGTCAGGTTCGTCCCATCATCAGAAGTCTGCTGACAGCCGGAGAGCTGTCCTATACATATGAATATGGCACCAGTTATCTGGAAATATCTCTTCAGCGGCCGATGAACGTCACCGAACGGATCGTTATCCTATCGCCGGGGATCGACTTAGATCCCGGGAAGTCATCCGCCGCTGTGCGGATCAACACCGGTGCGTCTTTCGGGTCCGGTCGCCATCCGACCACCCGCCTCGCACTGCGCGGCATCGATGCGGCCGTGTCACTCTCGTCCGTGCAGTTAGATGACAAAAACAGCGCCCTCTTGGATATCGGCACCGGATCGGGAATTCTGGCGATAGCGGCTCTGCAGTTGGGAATGCCGAGGGCCGTGGGTATCGATCCGGACCCTTGCGCGCGTGCGGAGGCCGCGGAAAACGCCGTTCTGAACGGTCTTGCGGCACGCCTTACCATTACGGATCAACCCCTGTCGTGGTTACCGAACGGCGAGAAATTTACGCTAATCACCGCCAATTTACGATACCCGACGTTGGTGCGATTGTGCGGAACCGTCGTCTCACACCTGGCAACGGCCGGTTCGCTGGTACTCTCGGGGATAAAGAGTGACGAGCAGGCCTTCGTCATGGCGGTTTACGGTGAAAAAGGGTTTGCGTGCCGCTGGCGGGCAACGGAAAAAGGCTGGGTCGGCCTCGTCCTGCAGCATATTCTTTGCTGAACAGGCCGAGGGCGGATTGTAAAGGCAGGAAGCAATGCTGAGCGTGCTTCCTGCCTTTATTTAATCAAGCGACCTGGTGTCTGATCGACTTATTTGGTCTTGGGATGGCACTTAGTGCAAGTGGTC
>JARROL010000054.1:0-29063 GCA_037383965.1 Desulfobacterales bacterium
ACTGCTGCAGACTGCGAAAGTAAAACTCTAAATAAGCGAAAATAAGTAAAATCGTCAGAGATCGTTGCGGTTCGGCTGTCCCATGCGAAGCGGTCCGCCACGGCCGGTGGTCCATGGTTTGCAATTGCAACCAGACCCCGGAACCGTGAAAACGTCCATTCCGTGATCGAAGGTTTGAACGAAGATTTCGAGCTGGCCATCTCCATCGAGGTCAACCACAATGTGAGGGACGTAGACGTGGCCACCGCAGCCGATGAAGGGCACACGCAAGACCATCAGACAGAAAACAATTATACTTCGTGTTGTGTTGATCATGATCGATGTCCATTCTTGGGCAGCATTAAAGGTCAAATATTTAAACATGTTATGAAGTCGTTCTCAATCGATGACTTACATCTAAAATAATTTCATTTAGTTCGGCAATTTCCCTCTACACGACTTTTAAGGTTGAATCGGTCATGTCATTTATTCAATAATTACGGTTAGGAACTTTTAACGGATAACCCCTGTTTTCTATTTGAGTAACGGAGGAAATGTGATATAAGATACTAAAATAACATATAAAGACAAAAGGAAAACGACCAGATGTGTGCCATCCGTTTACCGAGGATAAACCGTAGAAAATTCTCAATCACATCGCTGCTGGATCAATCCGGAGATAAAGTCTATCGGCTTTCGCAGACACCCTACCAACGCCTCAAGGCCGTTGACACCCTGAGACAGATAAATTATGGCTACCATAAATCTTCCGCAAGACTTCAAAGAATTCTTTTAATTGCTGAACCCGCACCGGGTTAAGTATCTATTATTCGGTTGATATGCCGTGGCCTCTCATGGATACCATGGATACCCGCGTGCAACGGCAGACATTCCGGCAGATTTAAAGACCTCGATGACCTCGAAAACCTGCCTTAGAAAGATGCCATGATGAAACACCTACGCTTTGATGATCCGGAGGCATACCGAATAGTAGCGGCTGAAAAGGAGCGTATCGAGAATACAATCGATTTGATCGCCGCCGAAAACCACGCCCCGCTTTCGATACTGGAGGCCCAGGGGTCCGCCTTTAACCTCAAGGCGGCCGAAGGCTATCCGGGGCGGCGGTTTCACGCCGGCTGCGGACGGGCCGATGACCTCGAGAACCTGGCCGTAAAACGCGGTAAAAAGCTGTTCGGAGCAGATCACATCAATGTGCAGCCCCATAGCGGAACCTCGGCCAACCTGGCAGTCTATTTTGCGGTTCTCAAGCCCGGCGACCGTATCCTTTCCATGCGGCTGTCGCACGGCGGCCACCTCTCCCACGGCGACACCGCTTCAATCACCAGCAAGTGTTTTTGGTTCGGCCACTACGGTCTCGATCCCGATACGGAACAGCTCGATTATGACGCGATCGCGAAGCTGGCGGCCGACTTCAGCCCCCGCATGATCGTGGCCGGCGCCAGCGCCTACGCGCGGCTGATCGATTACCGGCGCCTGGCCGATATCGCCCGCAGCGTTTCCGCCTATCTGCTGGTCGACATGGCCCACATTGCCGGATTGGTGGCAGCCGGCGTGATTCCCAGTCCTGTGCCGGTGAGTGACTTCGTCACCTTCACAACCTATAAAACCCTGATGGGCGGTCGCGGCGGGGTGATCATCTGCAAAGAAAAGTATCGCCGGCAGATCGATCGGGCGGTATTTCCGGGCAGTCAAGGCACCCCTGCGCTGAACCAGGTGGCGGCCAAAGCAGTCTGCTTTCACCTGGCCGGCACCCGCGAATTTGCCGCAGGACAAAAGCGGATCGTCGCCAACGCCGCCGCGATGGCTGCGGAATTAAAGTGCAGGGCTATCGCCTCGTTTCCGGCGGTACCGACAATCATCTGGTTCTGGTGGATCTGCGGCCCAAAGGATTGACCGGCCGGGCCGCCGAAGAAGTACTTGAATCAACCGGTATCATCGTCAACCGTAATGTAATCCCCAACGACCCGCAGCCACCCGATCACGCCAGTGGCATCCGGGTCGGCGCCGCGGCCATAAGTGCCCGAGGACTTGAAACATCCGACGCAAGACGTATTGTCGGCCTTATCGATGCCGCCTTGAGCAATGCCGGCCGGCAGGAAGTACTTAAGCGTGTCGCCTCCGAAGTCGTCGTGATTTGCCGTAATTTCCCGGTATATTAAAGGATTTAAGATAAAGGTTTTGACAAGTCTGTAGAGAGGGTGCTGTATTGTAGCACACCGACGACCTATAATGCCGTCCAAAATCTTTATCTTAAATCTTAAGAGGAGAAAAAATGAAAATTATCGTAATCGGAGGAAAAGGCACAATTGGAAAAAAGGTTAGCAATCATTTCTCGAAAAAACACGACATCATAATTGGTGGTAGAAATTCCGGTGATATCGTTGTCGATATTGCCGATAGCACATCTATCGAAGCAATGTTTGAATCCGTTGGAAACGTCGATGCAGTTGTCTGCATCGCCGGCGAGGCAAAATGGGGCGCCTTTGATTCAATGACCGAGGAAGACTTCTACGTCGGATTGAAAAGTAAGCTGATGGGCCAGGTGAATCTTGTTAGAATTGGACAGAATTACGTGAATGCCGGCGGCTCTTTTACACTTTCTACGGGAATATTAGCGGATCATCCTGTAGTGTTGACCACAAGTGCCGCTATGGTCAATGGGGGAATTCACAGTTTTGTCAAAGCGGTATCCTTGGAATTGAAAAACGGCATCAGAATTAATGTTGTGTCATCGGGGCTTGTCGAAGATGCAGTGGAAAAATATGAGGCCTTTTTCCCCGGTCATAATCCCATACCGATGAAAAAGGTTATAAATGGCTATGTGAAAAGTATTGAAGGTAAAGGAACCGGCGAGATTATTAGAATGTATGACAATTGTTGACTTTTTTTCAGTTGAAAGGTGGCGTCATAGACGATAAGCCCGTTTTATAGGCGTTAAGATAATGTTTTGGGCAAGGCAAAAGGGAGAGGGGTGTAGTGTAATACGCCGACGACCGATAACGCAGTCCAAAACTTTTATCTTGAAGCCTATATTGCACTTTGAGCCATCACGCTCGAATCAGGAAGACCGCCGCCAGAGACACCCCGACCATTGCTGCGGCGGTAGGGAGTATTCCCAAAAACGGTACCAGCCAGAGACTCCCGGCGACGGCCCCGAGACATCCACCGGCCAAATCCGCGGCGTAGATTTCAGAGGCGGCCCTCTGCTGCTTGGCCATAGCGCCGCTGCCGGTTACGACAAAAATGCCCGCCACGGCCGCACCCGTAAAAAACAAGAGGAGCGCTGACGATAAGAGGCCGACGCGCATGTGGGTTATGATCATCCCGAACAACACCGCTCCAACCAGTCCGATCACGACAAAAACGATGGCCCCGATTCGGAGCGTTCGGCCTCTATCTGTCGAGAAGAAAGAGATAATGCGGGCGCCGGCCCAGAGCCCGGCCATGAAGGCCATGATCAGGCATCCCATGTTTTGATAAAGAATTCCTTCGCCGGCCTGGTAATAGAGCAGCACCAGGGTTTCCATAATCATTCCGACAAATCCGGCCACCGCCATCCAGAAAATGTCGTGCAAGCGCCGGTTTCGTCTCAATCGCCATCCTATCGCTATCACCGCTAAAATGAGAAACACGGGCACGGCCGCACCGCCCGGCTCTGCGGGGCGAACGTGGATGAGGGCGGGAAAGAATTTGGAAAGCCAGATCAGCACCGAGTAGTAATAGCTGATGGGATGGGCGTCTGTGTTGGGAACCACCTGGGCGGCCTTCAGAATTTGGGCCGTTTCACGGAACCGGTCATTTGTGAAGAGATACCGGATGTAGGGTGGCGACACCAGACGGGTCCGGATGTGGCGTTTTTCCAGGCGGTTGATGAGTTCTTCGGGTTCTGATGGAATCGGCTTCAAGGAGGCGAGAACAATCACCGAGGTGCCGGGCAGGGCCACGACATGAGGAAATTCGGTTTTCAGCGCTTGCCAGACCGAAGCATTCCGAAATGCTGTAGCAGGCGACCAGACATTCTCACCGGCGCGCATTCGAAAGGCCAGGATGCCGCCCGGTCGAAGATGTTGGCGGCTGAGCCGGAAGAATTCACGGGTGTAGAACCGGTTGCCGCCGCCTGAACCCGGCTGGGGCATGCCGATCAGGATCAGGTCGTAGAGGCCGGCTGTTTCGAGGAATCGCCTGGGATCGTCCTGCACAATGCGAACCGAAGGGCGGTCGAGCACGGCGGTCCGGTCTACCGGGAGATGCCGGCGAAGCAAATCGATCAGCGCCGGATCGATTTCGACATAGTCGATGGCTCGGGGATGGTGCCGGATCAGTTCGAAGAGCAGGCCTTCCATCCCCCCGCCGAGCACTGCCGCAGCGTCTATGCGCACCAGGCTCAACGCCGCCAAGTGAACCAGAGATTCGGCTTCGACACTTTGGGTTTCAAAACTGAGCACATCGTTTTCAAAAAGCGCAAACTGATCCGATTGCCGCGTCAGGGTCAGCCGGCCATAAGGTGAATCCCGCGTGGCAACGACATCGGGATGGTTCCAGCGGGTCGTCGCGAGGTCCATCGAGGGGATAAAGAAAAAGCCGGCAGTAAAAAGGGATAGTGTCATCGCGCCAATCGTCAGGCGCCGCACACCACTGAAGCAAAGCCCGGTCCAGGTTATTGCGGCCACACCGGCGCAGATCAACGCGGCTGCCAGATTCTGGATTCCGGCAAAGAAAAAAAGGGTGGCCCCGCCGCCGCCGACCACCCCCCCGATGCTTTCGATAGCGTAAGCCCGCGCCAGGCGACCGCCCTGGGCCACCAGGATCTTTCCGGACCACTGGAACAAAAGACCCATTAAAAGTCCTGCCGGCAAGAGGGCGACTCCAAGAGCGGCGAGCTGAACAGGGAAAGGGAGATATGTGCCGGCGAAAGCTCCGGCAAGGGTCCGAAAATATCGGATGAACAAGACATCCAAGCAGAAAATGGCGGCAAAAGCGCCAAAGGCCCAGCCAACCGTCGATTTCTCAGGAACTTTAAATCTGGGGCCGATCACTGCGCCGACGGCCGACCACAGAAGCCAGACGGCCATGGCCAGGATGTAAATCAACTCCACCCCGTACAGCGCCACGTTCAATTCGCGGAGCAGGATGACCTGTCCCATGATCGAAATGACCCCGACGGAAAACAAGGCAAGGATCACGGCTGGAGCCGGCTTTCGCTGAAAACTTGGGCCTGGAAAGTGTAAAAGGAGGCGCCGTCCTTCCACGCCGTCTCGGAAAGCCCCGCTTTGCGGCAGAGATGACTCAGCATTTCGTCTCGATTCCACCCCTGCTCCGTCGCCACCTGGGGCAGAAACACCGCCGAGCGGTCGGATTGTCGCAGCATCACGCCGTCTCGGCCGACGACGATGTCGGCTGGACCGTCCACCGGCCGCAAGGGCGTCAGCACCGATATCTCGATGGCGATCTCTTCGAGTTCCGAGTCCTTCAGGTGCGGAAAACGGCGGTCGTTGAAAGCCGCTTGAAGGGCCATGCGGCCAACCACATGACAAAGCGGCAGGTCGCCCCCCATGTGGCCGATGCACCCCCGCAGCTCGCCGTGACGCTTCAAGGTGACGAAAGCACCCTGGCAGGCGAACAGCAGTGGATCGGCGGGCCGCGGCAGGGGCAAGGTCTCGGTCTCGATAAATTGGCTCAGGCTTTTACGGGCGAAATTGAGCAGGTTGCGCTGTTGATGAGACGAAAGGGGTGCGGGTTCGATATTGCTGAACATTCGAGGAAACGACTGGTCTCCGCTTCGCGGCTCACCCCCGTGAAACACCACCGCCCCATATCCCACTACCCGGTCGCGGTCTCCCACGAGGGCGTCGCCGGAGTTGGCATAACTGACGACAGCGCCCGTCGAAGCTCCCAGATGTTTCGAGGCGGCCATGGCCGCCAGGACTGATTGCTCTCCGCAGGCGCAAGTCGACAAACCGGTAAGGCCGGAAGATTCCTGGCGACGGACAACCTGCATGAACCGGTCGATATCGAGACTCGCCATGGCTTGCAGGGTGTTGCGGTCGAGTCGCCGCGCGTCGGCATATGGCGGATAGTGTGATAAATCCGAACTGGCCACGATGAGAACCTTGCGATCGTCCAGGCATTGGGCAAGGATTTCTCCAAAACGGGCACAGGCAGCATCGTCTTTGAGGCTGACGATGACCGGCAGGATCGGCACACCCGGAAAGACCACCTGGACAAAGGGTACCAGAACCTCGATGGAATGTTCGTCGCGGTGCACCGATGTGTCCAATACTGCGCGGGGAAAATGGTCCACGAGCCGCAGTGCGGCTTCTGTATCGATTTCGGCAATACCGACCGGCGTCCGGAAACCGCTTCCGGAAAAGACTGAAACGCCGTCAAAGCCCGGGGTCGTATGATTGACACCCATCAGGACGATCAGTTGGTATGCATGACCGCGGGCCTGGGCAAAGGCATCGGCCATGATCTGACCGGAATAGATGTACCCGGCATGAGGCGATACGATGGCGATGGGACGCTCGGTTGCCGCCGGCACGGCATCCGCCAGAAACCTCTGGACGGCGGCTCTCAATTTTGCGGGATCGCCGGGATAGAAACGCCCGGCAGCTGCCGGCTGCCGGATGTCGTTTTCTGCCGCAAGCGCGGTCCGGGCGGCTCCAGGAAGAGTCGCCAGTAGAGTGGCAGCGATCACCATGCTGAGGCGGATGCCAATGCCCCAAAGCCGCAAGCCGCCGCTGGTCGATCTGAGCTGGGGTTGACGGTGCGTCGAAGGCAGCGGGCTGTGATTCATGGGCACCATCCTTTAAAGCTGAAGGGTCAGGCCCAGACACCGGCAATGGGCGCATGACAATAACGGCAAGATCCCTTTTCGACCTGCATTTCGGTAACGAAAAATCCGGTCCGCCGAATCACGGTCTTTCCGCAATCCGGACAGGTGGTGTTGTTGCCGGGGTGGCCCGGCACGTTGCCCACGTAGGGATACCGAATTCCGGCCGCCCGGGCCAGATCATAGGCTTTTTCGAGGGTTCCGACCGGGGTGGGCGGGAGATTCAGCATCTTATAATCCGGATGAAAGCGGGTGAAATGGATGGGCACATCGGGGCCCACCTCATCGAGAACCCACCGAATCAGATCTTTCAGCATGGCGTCGGAGTCGTTCAGGGTCGGCACCACGAGATTGACAATTTCAAGATGAACCCTTCGCTGGGCGATGGTCCGGATGCTTTTCAGCACCGGGTCCAACTCGGCCTTGCAGACGTCGCGGTAAAAGGCGCGGTCGAATCCCTTGAGGTCGACTTTAATGGCATCCAGAGTCTGGCACATGTCGTTGAGGGGTTCTCGATTCATGAAGCCGCAACTGATCAGGACGCTGCGGATGCCTTTGTGCTTGGCCATGGCCGCAATGTCGAGCATATATTCGGTGAAGACGGTGGGTTCGTTGTAGGTAAAGGCAATGATCGGGGCCTGGCGCTCGTCAGATGCCGAAACGATCGCCTCCGGTGGCACGAAAGGGCCTTTGAAATCGTCGGGCTTTGCCTGTGAAATTTCCCAGTTCTGACAGAATTGGCAGCTCAAGGGGCATCCGGCCGTTGCCAGTGAAAAGGCCGCCGTGCCGGGCAAAAAATGGTAGAGCGGCTTTTTCTCGATGGGGTCCACGTGAACTGACACCGGCCGCCCGTAAACCAGGCTTTTCAACACCCCGCCATCGTTGATCCGGGCCCGGCACCGGCCGCGATCGCCGGGGGCCAGCAGGCAATTCTGGGCGCACAGCAGGCATCGGACATACCGGTGCTCGTGCTCGAAAAAAGGCCCCTGGTCCACTTCTCCGGGAAGATGGCAGGCGAGACAGTCAACGTTCTTTGCGTTGGCCGAAATCCAGTACCGGCCCGGCGGCGCGGTCGATCGTTCAGGAGATGGGATGGGTCGGGAAGACGAATCGGCGTGACCGGCTCCGGCAGCGTTTAAAAGCAGCCACGCAGAGGAGGCGCACAGTCCCAAACGGGCAGAGGCCTGAATGGTCTGTTGGAGAAACTGCCTGCGGGACAACAGGGTGGGATTATGACCGAATAGGGGCGGCATCGGGAGCCATCCAAATAAAATTCTTATAAGCCATGAGTATCGCGAAAACGCTGATCCTGTCAAGGACCGTTGCGGAACTGTGCAGCGACCTCTTGAACCCGGAATGCTTAAGGGGATATAGATGCCCCAATCCTTCCAAGAAAATCAACCCAGAAGCTGTAATGAGAACGATTCATGTTTTCCCTCTAATATCGATAGGCTTCATAATATGCTATAGGATCAAATAACTGAAGTTCGGCAAAGCCGAGAGTTTCGTGTTGGATTCCCACCTCGGCTGGGCCAAAGAAGGCAGATCGCTGCAGCTGGACCTTACCTATCCGCTGGATCGTCTATTCTCCAGTAACTTCGATCTTTACTTTCAGGCCCAATATGTCAACGCACTCGCTGAAAGTCTGCTCGACTACAGCCAGCGGACCCGGGCATTCCGGTTCGGATTTGCCATCGTCAGGTAAATGGAGGCGTTATGATCGCAAACAATCGAGGGTAAACGCCGTGGTTATTCGACCTTCTAAGAGAACCGATGCACATACCATGTCTCGCATCTACGTGAAGACCTGGCGGGATACCTACCTGAGCGTGATCCCATTTGGTTACTTATTCGGCATGTCGGAATCCCGGCAGGAACAGGCCTTTCTCAATGAACTCAGCAGCAGGCAGACCATCAGTTTTGTGGCTGAAGATGCCGGCAGGGTCGTCGGCTTTATCACCGGTGGTGATGAAAGAAATAAAGACGATATCTACAGGGGTGAAATCTACACCCTATATGTGCTGAAACATTTTCAGCGACGGGGCATCGGGGGAAGGCTCGTGTCGGCCTTGGCGACACGGTTAAACCGAAACGGCATCTATTCAATGCTGGTTAGGGTCCTCAAGCTCAACCCTTACCGGCGATTTTATCAAAAAATAAACGGCACCTATCTCAAAACCGAACGCCTACCTTTTGCCGGAGAAGTCATGGACGTTGAAGCCTATGGCTGGCTGGATACGAGCCTTATCGACATGTAAACCGCGCGGAAGAATTTGTCTAAACGTGCACAGTTTTTCAGAGCGGTTTGAATCCGCATATACTCCCGCAGATTATCCATCGTCATTTGACCATCACTGAGAAGTATTCGAATTATAACCCATTATTCCTGGTTTGTGCTATAATGACAGCAGTTTTGCGGTTGAGGATTAATCTTAAAAGGAGAATCGTCATGCGGGGTGCATTGCTCATCGGCCTTACCATCGTATTGCTGATCATCGGTATTCTTGTCATGAAAAACATGGGAGTCGACAATTCGACCGGTACCACAGAAAGGCAGGCGCTAACACACGCCAAACGAGCGGAAAGTGCTGCCGATAAGGCCAATGAAAGAATTAGAGACCTAACAAATCGAGTGTCTGGGGCTAAGTAACCCTTCGCCGCAGATGCATTATGCGACAATTTCCGATCTAAATTTTTATAAGCGCCCTGCCCTTCCTTTCAGAGGTAAACCCACCCCTCCGCCATATTTTCACGGCCGTGCTCCGGTCATTTTCAATATCTCTGAGTGCTCTGAGTGTCCCTGCCGCAGAAATAGGGCTGTCGAGAGCATCCCCATTCTGGTCACGAACAACAACTCTCTTGTTTCATCGTTTTAAACCGCCGATGATTCTGCTGCGCATTTTCACTGTCCTCCAGGTAATGTGTTGCTCGGAGTGGACGTTTAACGACCGGATATGCCCCTTCTGGTTAGAAGCATACGACCATCAGCCTGTTCGGCCCCCCACATCGTCAATGGCTGTGCAGCTTCCATTCGGATGGCTGCGCCAAAGAAAATTTTGGGGAAATGTTCTGGACTGTATGTTCGACGAATAGTTTTTGAAATTCAAGTGGTTTCGTGATAAATGCACACTCATGCGAGCTTCAAAATGGGTCATTTTTAGTGTGTGTTTGGCGATTGCGGCTGTTTTCATCGTCAATAATATTATTTCCAACCACAAAATTAAAAAGGCCCATTCCCCTACGCCGCCATTCGTGCAGCGACCGGTCACTTCCGGCACGGCTCCTCCTTCCCAAGCGCCGCGATATATTATCGTACGAATGAAAAAACCGCTTAAAACCCTAATTGCCGGCGAAACCGACAGTTTCGAGCTCGAAGCCCGGCTGATGGCACCGGAAAGCTCCCCTGAAAAAACGCCGCAATGGGCCCGGGAAGCGGCAGCCCCTTTGGTCGTCTGGATTGCATCCCCGGATGAAAGCGGCATCGTATTTATCGATAAGCGCCATCCGGACAGACCCCGCCACCATATTCTACTGAAATTTCCCCTTCCCTCCGTATCCGATGCCAGGTCGCTGACGGCGCAAGTAGAATATCGCGTCAACTCGAGAACCAGCGCCGGCAGCCACTCTTTTTGGATGGATGTTTTCGGAGAACTGGTTGCCGTGGACGGTAACAAGATCCAGGACATGGGCATCATCAAATTGCCTTTCAACGTCGATACCCATCTGAGGACCAAACTGTTGATGCTGATGGTGATTGCGGCCGCCGTTTTTCTCTTTGTCGTGGAATGGGTGCGTGTGGACGTGGTTGCCATCGCGATGATGGTGCTGCTTCCCGAACTGGGCTTATTGAATTCACAGGATACGTTTAAAGGTCTCAGCAGCAATGCCGTGGTGGCCATCATCGGTGTGATGATCATCAGTTACGGTTTGAACCGGGCTGGCCTTGTCAACCGTATTCTTCAACCTCTATTGAAATACGTCGGCAATCGTTCGCATCGATTGACAGTTATTTTTTCCAGTTTGATCGCAGTCATTTCGAGCGTGATGCAAAATACCGGTGCTGCCGTGCTCTTCCTGCCAGCCATCCGGTTGGTCACATCCTATAGGCTTAAAATTCCCATTTCACGCGTGCTCATGCCCATTGGAATGGCGGCGATTCTCGGCGGCACGCTGACGATGATCGGTACGAGCCCCCTGATCCTACTCAATGATATTCTGCCACCGGGAATGCCTAAATTCGGTTTTTTGGAATTGACACCCATCGGTGTCGCCCTGGTTGTCGGCGGCATTGCCTATCTGTCCACGGTGGGCATGCGTCTGCTCGCAGGGCATCCCGGAGGCTTGTCCGGCGGTCGAAACAAAGAAGCCGATCCTGCCGAAGAGGGTATCCTCAGTTCCTACCCGTTGATCAAGGGCCCCATTGAGATTTATGTGCCCGAAGACTATCAACCGGGCCGGCTCCCGCTGTCGATAGTGGAGATTCGCCGGCGGTTTCTAGCGAACATCGTGGCCTCGGCCGAGGCCGACGGCACATGCAAGATCGCCCCTCTTCCCGAGACCACAATCCAACCGGGCTACATTTTATGTGTTTACGGCCCCCTGAAGGCCGTTGAAAGATTCGTGCGGGATTTCGGGGTGATCTTGAAAGAAGCACCGGAATGTTTCAAGGACAGCATGTTTAACCCTTCCCTGGCAGGAATTGTCGAGGGTGTGGTGTCACCCCGGTCGAGCCTCATCGGGAAAACGATCAGAGAAGTCGGCTTCCGTGAAACATTCGGTTTGAATACCCTGGCCCTTCATCAAGCCGGCAAGACCTATTACAGACAGTTGGCCGATCGCCCTCTGCAGAGCGGCGATGCCATACTTTTGCACAGTACTTGGGAACAGTTGCACGCGCTGCAGGATCTTCACCAGAACCTGATTATTATCACGCCTTTTGAAAAGGAGTTCCAAAAACCTGAAAAGTCCGGTTTGGCGTTGGCCTGCTTTTTGGTGACACTTTTTTTGATGATTCTGTCGAGTTTTTATTTTCAAAACCGTCCGTATAATCCGATCCCGTTGTCGGTCTGTCTCATGCTGGGCGCCGTCGGTATGGTCCTGACCAGGGTCATAACGATCAACGAAGCGTACCGCGCGGTAGATTGGCGCACCGTCTTTTTGTTGGGAGGACTCATTCCACTGGGAATGGCCATGGATCAGACGGGAACGGCTGAATGGATTGCCAGGGGCATCGTCATCGGACTCGGCACGCTGATGTCTCCCCTGTTGCTTCTAATCGTCCTGGCCACGTTGAGCTGCGGTTTCACCCTGGTCATCTCGAATGTCGGTGCCTGCACTTTGCTTATTCCCCTGGGCATTTCCATCGCAAACCATATTGGCGTCGACCCGCGCGTGGCGGCGATTGTCGTAGGGATTGGGGTATCCAACTCGTTCATCCTGCCGACCCATCAGGTGAATGCTCTTTATATGGGACCCGGAGGACCCATCAGGTAAATGCCCTTTATATGGGGCCCGGAGAATACAAGACCAAGGACTACATAAAAATCGGAGGACTGCTGGCCATCATCTATATTGCTATCCTGGTTGCGATGACCTATTTCTTTTACCTGTAAGTGTCTTATTCGGGCTGACGTTGCATATTACAACGTTAATAACATACTGATAATATGTATATAAATATAGTTTAGACCATTCTGGCATCCTTGATGTTTAAAAATTAAACATTATTCTCTCCTTCAAATTCCATCAGATGTTATAACTAATCGTATTTTCAACAAAAAACTTAAATGGCATCTCTTTTGCGTAGATGGCTGGTTTAAACACCATTTATCAAGGGAGCGACTATGCCTTGGACCATCTATCTGCCTATCGCACAGCACAGCGTGGCCCTGCCCATCATGGTGGGGCTCGGATTCATCGTGGGGCTTCTGTCCGGTTTGTTCGGCGTGGGCGGCGGGTTTTTGATGACCCCGCTTCTGATCATGATCGGCATCCCGCCTACTGTGGCCGCAGCCTCTGATTCCAATCAGATTGTGGCCGCCTCGGCTTCCGGCATGTATGCCCACTACCGTTTGGGCAATGTCGATTTTAAGATGGGGGTCTATCTTCTGATCGGCGGCATCCTGGGTGGTACCGGTGGGGTTCAGATCATTAAGATACTAAGGGCGATGGGCAATGCCGATTTTCTGATCAAGATCACCTATGTCGTCATGCTGGGCTTTGTGGGCGTCTATATGTTCCAGGAAAGCCTGCAGGCGCTGCGGTCAACCGGAACTCCAAAAGCCATCCCAGTTGAAGGAAAAGGAAAGGATTCGATGTATGTTCGGCTAATGCGCGCTCTGCCGTGGCAGACCCGTTTCGAGAAGTCGGGCATCGTGCTTTCCCCGCTTGTACCGCTGTTCCTGGGGGGCCTGATGGGCATGCTGGCAGCCATCATGGGGGTGGGCGGCGGGTTTATCATGGTGCCGGTAATGGTTTACCTGCTCAGGATGCCCATGCATGTTGTCGTCGGAACGAGCCTGTTTCAGGTGCTTTTTACGTGTATCGATGTAACGATCATGCAGGCCTACTCCAACCGCACCGTGGATTTCATTTTGGCTCTGCTCCTTCTGATCGGTTCGACCTTTGGGGCCCAGGTCGGTGCCCGGCTCAGCACGCGGCTCAAAGAGGACCAGCTCAAGATTTTTTTAGCTTCACTGGTGCTGCTGGTGATGGTCAAAATGCTTTTGAGCCTGGTGCTGACCCCGAATATTCTAATATCTTATCACGGAGGTCATTAATCGCATGCGTCGCTTCGTCTTGGTGATGGTGTTATGTTGCGCCGGACTGGGTGTTGCACCGGCTGGATTCTCGCAGGCAGTTGCTCCAGACGCCCTTACAGTCAGCCCTGAAGTTCTGAACGTGGGCATGTTTTTTTCAGGTGGAGAGGTTACCATTACCGGTGAGATGCCGGTTTCATCCGATGTCGTGGTGGAGATCATCGGTCCGCAGGTGAACAGCTTGTTTGATTTAAAAGGGCGTATCGGTCCTTTCTGGCTGACACGTGAAAAAGTCGACTTGGATAACGCCCCGGCGCTCTACATCCTGTTGCTGCCGTCCGGCCCGGACTGGGAGCAAAAAGCGGCTGCGTTGAATTTAGGCATCGATGACCTCAAGCAACAAATCGGCATCGGCAAGTCAAAAACCACCACAGACGATATTTTTCACATGTTTTTAAAATTGAAGCGTTCCGAAAAGCTGTATGACGAATTACCGGGTGCGGTATTCTATTCGGCAGGTGAGAACGGCCGTCGTCGCTTCAGAGCCACGTGCCGTTTGCCCTCTTCGACCGCGGTCGGCAAATATACCGTCAAAACGACAACCATCGTCAATGGAAAAAGGGGTGCGGAGCTATCGCACGATTTGACGGTAAGGGAAGTGGGGTTCGTTGAAATGGTGAGTCGCATGGCCTCTGAGAGCAGATTGACTTACGGGGTCGCGGCGGTTCTGATCGCGCTTTTTTCAGGTGCCTTGATGGGGCTTCTCTTTAAGGGCGGTGGCGGGCATTAATGGATCTAATCGATGAAATCGGCGGCCTCTTTAAAAAGGCACGCCTGTGGCGCAAGGGGCCGATAGTTCCCTTGAATGACATGTTTGCGCGATTTCAGCAAATCCTGAAAGAAAACAATACGGCCATGAAAATGATTGCCGATATGGAGGACAAACTCGGCGGAGAATATGTGTTTGACCGCCAGTACATGCAGGACACGATCAAGCGCATTGAGGATATAATTCTGCGTTCTGCAATCGATTTCAATTATATCAGCAACAACAAATACCTTGATATTTATAACGTGATCGAATCGCTCGGCAAGCAGCTGAAGCTGGAACTTGCTGGCCAAATCGTCATCCCTGGCCGTCAAAACATACTGCTGCTGGACGAGATCAAGCAGGGGATGGCCGAGGCGGTGGGCAACAAAGCATACAACCTGTCCCGGGTGACCCGCATGTCCAATGTGGGGGTGTCTCCGGGTTTTGTGGTCACCATCGCCGGGTTCCGTAAATACCTGGCCTATAACAATTTGTTCGACAAGATCGACACCTCGCTGAAGACGTGCAGGCAAGAAGGCCAATCGGTGGAGACGGTTTCGCACACCATTCGGCTTTGGATTTTGGGCGGCGACATACCGCCGGAACTGCGACGTGATATTCTCAAAGCTGTCGAAAAAATATGCCCAAAATCCCCGGAGACCGCTTATTACGCGGTGCGCAGCAGCGCTGTCGGCGAGGATGGGGAAATGAGTTATGCGGGCCTGCACGATTCGTTTTTAAATGTTCCATTCCGTGAGCTGCTCTCCAGTTTCAAGAAAGTCCTGGCCGGGATGTACAACCCGACCAGTCTGATCTACCGCATGAATCGGCAGGTGCCGACAACCGATATTGCAATGGCGGTGCTTTACCAGACGATGGTTTCGAGCCGAGTGGCCGGTGTGGCCTATACCATCGATCCAAACGCCCCGCGCGATCAAATCTGCGTGCTGGGAGCCAGTTGGGGACTGGGCAAAGTGGTAGTGGAAGGGCGCAGCGCCGTGGACACGTATCGCGTGTCTCGTCATCCCCCCCATCCGGTGCTGGCATCCCGGATCTGCGAAAAGCAATGGATGATCACACCGCTTGAAAACGGTCAAGAGACGCCCGTCCCGGCAGAATTGCGAAACCAGCCGTGTTTGACGCCCGCCGAAGCATCGATGATCGTGGAGGCGGCGCTGATCACGGAACGTTTTTTCAAACGGCCCATGGATGTCGAATGGAGCCTGGATGAGAACGGCCGGATATGGATTCTGCAAGCCCGCCCCTTGGGCATCACTCGGGCCAGCGGGGCCCGAAGCTCGGAATTGAATGAAACGCTGCGGCGGCACAACGTGTTGATGCAAAACAAGGGGGTTATCGCTTACCGCGGCATTGGTGCCGGAACGGTCTGGCTGGCCGAGGACGACGAGAGCCTGGACCGGTTTCCCAGCGGCGCGGTGTTGGTGGCGCGTTATGCCATTCCGCTGCTTTCGCGAGTGATTCCGCGGGCCAGTGCGGTTATCACGAACGTGGGCAGTTCCACAAGCCATATGGCCACAGTTGCCCGCGAGTTTCGGGTTCCGACCATCGTCGATACCGGATCGGCCACGGATATCCTCAAACCGGGCCTACAAGTCACGGTAGATGCAGAACGCAACGTGGTCTACGAAGGTCACATTGACGGATTGCTCCACCATCAGCTTCTGGAACGCGCTTCGTTCGAAAGCACGTATGAATTTCAATTGTTGCGGCGTCTGCTCAAGCGAATTGCCCCTTTGACGCTGATTGACCCTGAAGGCACCAACTTTACCCCCAATGGGTGCAAGACGTTTCACGATGTGCTGCGCTTCATTCACGAAAAATCGACCCAGACCCTGGTCCAGATTGCCGAAGACCCTGGCTTTTTAAAAGCCCGCGGTGGAAAGCGCCTCAAGGCAGACTTGCCCTTGAATCTGATTCTGATCGACATCGGCGGCGGTCTGGACGATAGGACCACAAGATCCGGCTGGGTGCTGCCCGAACAGATCACCTCACTGCCGATGAAGGCGTTGTGGCAGGGTATGGCCTCGCCGGACGTATGGAGCACCAACCCGATCTCTGCCGATTTTAAGGGGCTTATGTCGAGCCTGACCCGGACCCAGAGCGCTGCGGCCTCAGGCAATCCCCTGGCCGGCATGAATGTGGCCGTCTTGGGGGCCGCCTACCTGAACCTGAGTTTACGGGTGGGATACCATTTCACAGTGGTCGATGCCAGTCTGGGACCGCAATTGGAAAAAAACAGCGTCTTTTTCCGGTTTATCGGCGGTGCCACGGACATCACCCGGCGGTCGCGGCGTGCTGCCCTTTTGATGACTATCCTGGAAAAAATTGGTTTCAAAGTGGAAGGCAAGGGTGATTTGGTGATCGCCCGGGCGACCAGTCCAAAAGTAGAACGAAGCAAAAACCACCTGTATATGATTGGACGCCTGATCGGTTTTGCCCGCCAATTGGACATCCTGATGACCGATGATGCCTCCGTCGGCATATACTTCGAGCGGTTCATGGCGGGCTGCAATATAAATCCCAGCGGCCCTTACATTCAAAAGGAGGAATTTCGATGAAGAAAAAAACAACGATCTGCATCTTGGACGATGAACCTATCGTCGGAGACCGGCTGAAACCGGAGTTGGAAGATGACGGCTATGAAGTAGAAGTTTTTACGGACAGTCTGCTGGCCATGAAGCGCGTGGATGAGACCTGCTTTGATATTTTCATCACCGATTTGAAAATGCAAGGCGCGGATGGGATGGAGTTTTTGGAAAAGGTCAAAACGTCCTGCCCAAACGCGCAGGTCATCATGATAACCGGTTACGCCACAATCGAAACCGCCCGCGAGTCATTCGTGCGCGGCGCCTACGACTTTATCGCCAAACCATTTCGCATCGGCGAGATTCGCGAAGTGATAAAGAGAGCGCGTCGACGCGCAAAAAAGCAGTCGGCTCAAAATTCGTGAGAGGAGAACGACCATGTTAAATCTTCTCGTGGCCGTAGAACACAGCCTGGAAGCGAGTTTTGCGTTGCGAACGGCTTGTTTTTTTGGCATGAAGATCAATATCCGGCCGATTTATGTAATTGGCCCACCCGGGCGCGACATAACGCTCGGTGCCGGCTGGGCCTGGAAATCCTGGGAGCGGGAAACCCGCCAGCAGGCCAAAGCCTATATCGAAGATTTGCTGCTGGCCGAAAGGAACCAGTGTGCCAACATCGCGGACCCCGTCATTTTAATAGGCGATCCGATTCAGGAAATGACTGGACATTTCTGGCAGGGCAGTTATGACATGCTTGTGGTCGGGGCGCCGTTTCGGAAGATCGAGCCGCTGGCCTTGAGCCGCCGAATGCGGCAGACGGCCAAGAAAGCACGACGGGATTTGCCGCTGCTGGTGGTTCGACACCTTAAGAGGATTCAGCATGTGGTTGCTCTGACCGATGGCGGCTCTCCGGCCGAAAGCGCACTGGGGCTTTTGATCCGGCTCAGTTCCTTTTTGTCATTTACCATCACGCTGGTGAGTCTGGCTCGAAACAATGCACCGCCCAATGACTTACAAACCCTGAACCTCGAACGAGGACAGGCCATCCTGAAAGAAAAGAGCATCAATGCCGCCGGTTTTACCTCCGATAGTCTATCAGCCGGCGAGTTAACCAAAAAACTGAAGGCGGCAGACCTGGTGGTCAGCCCCTTCCCGACAGACGACCACCATTCCCATCTCCACGGACTATCGGACCAGGAAGTTCAGGCGGTCCTCTTTTACATCGGTCGGGATTGAGCGTCTTATTTTAACGGAGCCGTAAAAGCCCGATATCTGCATTACACGTCATTTCTCGTCACTGTGGCATACCGTAATGTACGCCTTATTCCTCGCAATACGCAAGCCTTGATCTCGGGCTTTTTCCGGGTTTATTTTTTCAACCCGAATTTTTTCATTTTGCGCCATAGGGTCGAGCGGGTGATGCCCAGGATGGCCGCGGCCTGGTCACGGCGGCCTTGCACGGCGTTCAACACCTTGGCGATGTGTTCCTGCTCCAATTGCTCCAGGCTTTTCCATGAGCAGGTAGGCGCCTGTTGGCGGCCGGCGAAAAACGGCGGCAAATCCTGGGGCTGAATTTCATCGCCCTCGGCCAGAGCCACGGCGCGTGCAACGATGTTATCAAGCTCGCGGACATTGCCCGGATATTCATAGCGCATCAATAAATCGCGCGCCTGGGCAGAGAATCCTTTGATCCGTTTCCGATAAGTTTCGCACCGCTTGTGCAGAAAATGTTCGGCCAGCAGCCATAGGTCCCCTTCCCGGTCACGCAGCCGGGGTAGGGACAAGGTCATGACATTGAGCCGGAAAAAGAGGTCTTCGCGGAAAACTCCCTGCTTGACAGCGTCCTCCAGGTCCCGGTTGGAGGCGGCCAATATCCGGATATCCAGGTTGATCGGACGGTTGGCGCCGACGCGATAAATTTGGCCTTCCTGCAGTACCCGCAGCAATTTTACTTGCATGCCGAGCGGCATTTCGGCGATTTCATCTAGAAGTACGCTGCCGTGATTGGCGGTTTCGAGTAGGCCCTGCTTCGTACTGAAGGCACCGGTAAAAGCGCCCTTTTCATGGCCGAACAGTTCATTGGCGATCAGTTCGGGCGAGAAGCCGCCGCAATTGAATGATACGATGGGCGCCTCGCGACGCGCGCTGAGTCGATGGATCGCGCGGGAGACCAGTTCTTTGCCCGTGCCGCTCTCACCATAAATGATCACCGGGCAATCCAAGGGGGCGACTTTTTCGATCAGCCGGTACACGCACACCATTTCAGGGCTGGTGCCGATCATGCCCTCGCGGCCGGCCTCGCGCATCATCAAGGCCCGCAGATCGTTAGCCTCCTGGTGCAACTGAATTTTTTCGATGGCACGACCGATCAGGTTTTCAAATTCGTCCAGCCGAATCGGTTTGGTCAGGTAGTGGAACGCGCCGGCGTGCGTGGCTTCGATGGCCGAATCGATGGATGCATATCCCGTGATCACTACCACTTCGGTCTCCAGTCGGCGAGACTTGATGCGGCGTAGAATCTCAAGGCCGTCCACACCCGGCAGCATCAGGTCGGTCACAACCAGGTCGTGGGGTGCATACCGGTAGCTCTCCAAAAAGGATTCACCGTCAAAAAAAGATCACGGTGAATTTGCAGCCCTTACTCTTAGTGCTGTCCACCGTAATCCGGCCGCCATGCTTGTTAATGATGCCGTAGCTGACCGAAAGTCCGAGACCGGTTCCTTGTCCGACTTCCTTGGTTGTGAAAAAAGGATCAAAAATGTGGGTCAGATGTTCTTCGGCGATGCCGATGCCGGTGTCCTGGACGGTTATGTTGATCCATTTGTCCTTGTCCTGGCTGGCCGTTACGGTCAAATCGCCCCCGGCGGGCATGGCCTGGACCGCGTTGATGATCAAATTCAACAGGACTTGCTGCAGTTCCTGGCGGTTGCCGCGCACCTTGGCCAGCCCGTTCGCAATATTCTGGTGTACGTTGATTTTGTTCAGGGCGATCTGGTTGCCGGCTATCTTAAGGGTGTCCTGCAGCAGTTGGGGCAATTCGATATCCTGCACAGTTGAAGCTTCCGAACGTGAGAAATCCAGAAGATTTTTGACGATGCCGCTGGCCCGGATGGCCTGGTCCAGAATATCCTGCAGCAGGGTGGCCCGCCGTTCTTCAGGGATCTTGCGGCCGCCGACCAGGCTGTCGATGGTGAGAATGATGTTGTTGATGGGGTTGTTCAGTTCATGGGCCACGCCGGATACCAAGGTGCCAAGGGAGGCTATCTTGCGCGAATGGATAATCTGTTCCTGACGGGCCTCGAGTTCTTCGACCATCCGGTTAAAGGCGATGACGAGGCGATCGACTTCGCTTTCGATACGGGTGGCATGTCGGATGGGGCCGAATTCGCCGCGACCGATCTTTTTTGTGGCACGCTCCAGTTCCACCAGCGGCTTGACGACCTTACGGTTCACCAGGATTGCGCTCACGATAAAAAGAACCAGAATCAGTCCTGTGGTCATCAAGGGCCAACGCATGCCGCTGCGGGCTGTAATGGACACACTATTGCGGCTTTCAGCCAGCAGCGCCTGGGATAGGTCGACCATTTGCTTGCCCACGGAGCGCATTTTTTCCTGAGCCGCTTCGGTTGGCATTATATCGGTGTCGGTCTCCTGCTCCTTTTCAAGAACGGCACTGTACTCCTGAAAAGCTGCACCGAGCTTAAGTAGAATCGCTTCACTACGGATGGTCTCTGGTCCACTTTGGATGCCGGCATAAAGCTCTCTGGCGTGTTCATAATATTTGATCGTTTCGTTGAGGTTATTTCGGTTTTTGTACAAGAGGAAATTTTTTTCATAACGCCTTATTTCGAGGATTGAATTGTAAAGGTCCTCAAAGCGCTCGAGGCCCATCGTCGCCTGATTGATTTGGTTGATTTCAAAATACACAATGAAGAAATTGAACAGCCAGATCACCAGGCCTGCAAAAGCCAGCAGCCTGAACTTGCCATGCAGATCAAGGTTAGACCACATCCGTTTCATTATGCCTAATGAACCATTTAAAAGATAAGATAGCCTTGCCGGCAAGATCATCACCGGGCGACGGCATGAAGTATATCCTTCAAGAGCGCATGCGGCTATGTCCCGATAGGGCCCGCCAACTTTAGCTACGCCTTATGAACCGGTGCCCACTAAGAACCCCAGCAAAAAATAATTCCACATCTTGCGTGTCTTTTGGCCCGTCTACTGCGTTTCATCCACCGACACGTAGCTTGATATGCGCCGCTGGATGTGCCGTGTAGCCGAACCCAAATCCGGCGCAATCTTGTGGCGTTATGTCTTACCGTGATTCTAAGTGAAACGATAGATCTTATCAATTATAGAAAGCCAAGTGGATTGTCAACCTCAGGAGAAAATCGGATGATGAGACAGCGCCTGGAATTGGGAGGAACGTATATCAGAGTATAGATTTAGATATTTTTCTGTTGGCAGGAACTTGCTTAACATAATGTTCTAGCTTGAGGACATCACTTTCGGTCAATTTGGAACTGACACTTACCATCTCAGAAGGCAGTCGCCATTGGGTGTACTTGGCATACTTTTCTACGGTATGAGCCACCACTCGCTGATCAATATAGTTGGTAATTCCACACAACGACAATAATAACTCAGGAATTCAGAAAATGCTCAACGGTGTATCTCAAATCCTCATTCAGGTCGGTCGTAGCGAGCCACTTCAAATAATCAGCCGGCACCTCTTCCATCTTCAGGCCCTTATGCTTCCCGAAAGGCATTCTACGATAAAGCACCGGTTTGTTCGACACTTCGATTATCTTCGCAACGGCATCATCCCCGAATTCTTCAACCGCTTGAGCGTGAACATGTTGAAAAACGGCTTCAAGAACCAGAATATCCCCCACTGCGGTGTGTGCGGTGGCATCGACATTGAGGTTCAGATAATACCGCAAATATTGCAGACTATAGCGCGGGATCACCCCATCTTTGTCAAAATAGCGGGCCAATTTGAATGTGCAAACGACCTTCTTTGGTTCGATCCCTTCCTTTTTGAGCATCTCGACATCAAATGCCGCATTATGGGCAACCATTACATTGCTATCTGATTTTATCAGATCTCTGAGCTGGTTCCATGCATCGCTACCACGAAAGACGGGTTTATCCTGAACCATTTCGTTAGTGATGTGATGGACGGCCATAGCGTCAATGGAAATCGGCATGCCCGGATTGAACAGTCCGTTGACCGTGAGGCCGTCTTCAGTTTTAAAGGCGATTTGGCACAGCCGGTCAGCCGGGCCGCTGTCAGTGGTTTCTGTGTCGAGATAAATGAACATGTCGTGATATGACGTGCAAATATATACTATGACAGCTAGTTACTCTCGTCATAGGCTTAGATTGTCACAACCGTGTTCGCATGTGTCACATTCCACCGGTTGCCGGCGCCAAACCTACCTGATCACCGTCTTTGAGAACCGAATTCATTTCGGCCTGTTTTCCATTTACGAAAACAATTTTGATATTTTCCGGGGATTGATTGAGCCGCTTGGACAAGGCCGTTACCGTTTCCCCATCTTCCAGCTCGTAAGGCGTGCTGTCTTTGTAGTCGCAGGTGTCTGCATCGGCCAGGGTTGAAAAGCATTTAACCGTTACTTTCATTTTAAGGCTCCTTTGTCATTTTTAGTTTGAGGTAAGACATCGTGCTTTCTGTAAAGCACTTCTATCTAATTGTCATGCTATGCACTGGTTGAACCAAGTCAAGCCGGACATCATGCATTTAATTGGGTTTCCGATACCGGTCTATTCGATATTGCCCAGCCGTAACCGTTCATAGGGTTGTAAAGCTTCTTGTCCTGATTCGCCGTTAAAACCCTTGTGATTTGACCGCTCAGCACTGCTCTGGTATAGCCAAGGGAACCCCTCTATGGGGGCCGCCAAGGCAACGTGATAAACATATCAGTTGAGGGTGGTGATATGAGACCAAGATACAAAGTCCTGCTTTTCACCCTGTCACTTTATATTGCCGGGAGCACTGTTTTTAGCGGCACTCAAACATCCTCCCGGGAGTATGATGCCGGGGTTACAAATTCCCGGAATCGGTTCGTCATAGCGAGTTATCATCCCGGACCCGCGGACATCACAGAGCCTGACACCATCAGGGCCATAGCAGACATCTTATCCAGATTTGAGATTACAGCGCTTCAATGCATACGAGATGAAAATGCAGACGCTGTGCTATATGAATTGGTTGGGGAAATGAATCGCTATGGACACCAATACGATTACCTTTTAGGCCCGGTTGTTGAGGATACCCTGACCCGGTACGCCTTTGTCTATCGGGCTGACATTTTGTACCCTGTGCAGTGGTATTCATATGACGATTCAAAGGAACACGATTTCATTTGGGAACCGTTTGTCGCAAGATTTGAGATGGACGGCGGCACGTTTGATGTCACCCTTGTCAACTATCATACCGAGCCTGCGTCAAGGCCTCGGGAAATAGATTTTCTGCCGATTGTCATTGATGACCTGAAAGAATGGTTCCCGGACGAAACCGACGTCATTGTTCTTTGTTCGGCCAAAACTGATTATAATACTCTTATTGTCAGCGATCCGTTCAAGGTACTGGAGCAAAAGGATTACATCCTTCTATTAGATGCCGAGACAATTCATTCTAATGGCGCTGACGGTCCCGTTGATCCACAGATCATCATCGCTGCAAGTTCCGAAGAAATGTATTGGGAAGATGCCGGTTCATTAGCAATCGATACTGAATCGAATACCGGGCAATATACCGAAGCGGTTTTATCAACGAACCAAGCGGGTTTTAGCTCCGTTATAATTGTGAATGATGAACCTGAAGACACTGAGGATAAGAAGGAGGGTTCAAGTTCTAAAGCATTCTGTTTTTTCGGAACCACCAGCGGTTAATTTTTGGCGCCAATATGTTTGAGAGGTTCATACAGACCCGCTAAAGAAACTTGGGCCAGGGTTTACGATATTCGACTTTCGAGTTTTCTTTTTGTGAAGAAATCTGCCGAACGGATGAAAAACTGAAAGCAGTGCCCGAGGAATATCTGCAACGGTCAAAATAAAGAGGAGCAATCGACGATGTCCCTTCTGAAACTGTTTTCCGGCCCCTCGCCGAAAAAACTCGAAGAAAAAGGTGACGCCCTTTTTGCAGCCGGGCATTGGGGCCAGGCCAAACTGGCCTATGAAGGCGCACTCGACAAACGGCAGAAGCGGTCCGACCAGGACATCGACGACCGGCACCGGCTTTCGGAAAAGATCAGGGAAGCCGCTGAAGCGCTGGCCAGAGAGCATCGACAGACGGCCCAGAATCTGATCGAAGGTGGGTATGACGATGAAGCGCGGGCTCTGCTGACGCTGGCCATGGAGGTCACCGCAGACCCGCAGTTCAAGGCGGAACTCGACGCTCAACTCCGTGCGCTGACCTCTCCTCGAAACCATCCCGACTATCGGGACCCGATGGTTTCGACCGTCAGGCCGGAAGACAGCGACCCCCTCATCGATGAGGCATCGGAAGACGATTACTTCCTGGCGTTGTGCGGCACATTGCCGCAGGAAGCGCGGGATGCATATCTGGCTTATGGCGAGGACTTCAAAAGCGGCTATATCGCACTGAATCGCGGTGACTTTCAGGCGGCGGCCGAAAGTCTCTCCCGTGCCATGGCCCAAAACCCGCAGCCCGAGAGCTATATCCCCCTGGAACTGGCGTCTGCCAAGCTGAATCTGGACCGACCGGCCGAGGCCCGTGAACTGCTTGAAAGCTTTCTCGAACATCACCCCCATGCCCTGCCCGCGCACCAGCTCTTGTGTGACATCTATTGGGAGGAGAAGAATTTTGACCGGGTCGATGCCCTGCTGGCATCCCTGCCGGAGGAGCTGGCCGAATCCGTCGCCGCGGTGCTGCTGAAAGGCGAAACGCTCATGCGCGCCGGCCGTCACGCAGAGGCCCGCAAATTCTATCGGCAGTTCCTGGAGGTCTATGGCTGGAACGATGACGTGGCCCGGGAACTCTCCAAAGCCCACGAAGCCTTGGGTGAATCGGCCGAGGCGCGCACCCTCTGCCGGGAGATCATCGGCCGCTGCGACAACTGCAGCGCCCGCGTCGATCCGGCGATCAAGCACCGCTATGCGGAGCTGTGTTTCACCGATGGCCTGTACACGGCGGAGATCCTGGAGATGTACCTCACCCTCGCCCGGGAGATCCCGGAAAACGCGGCCGGTTACGTCGACCGGGTCAGCCGGATCTACGCGGCCCAGGGCAACCCGACCGAGGCGGAGCGCTTCCTCTCTTTTGCAAGGCGGGCCGCGGCGGAACGGGATTAAAAGAAATATCCACCGAATAACGCAGGGTTTTGAAAGCGACAAGGCCCTGATCCATGCCCGCTTCGATGGAGAGAAAAACGTGCTGGTGGGCAAGATCGAGGCGTTGGAAAAGATGGCGTCGTCTCAGGCGGCCCTCATTGCCGATCTCTCCACAAAGAGCGAATTGGCCTACGAGAAGGTTCAGGATATCGCCAACCGGGCCGTCACTGCGGCCCGGCGTGAGAGCTACATAACTCCCGTTCAGCATGCCGGTGTTGCGGTCAAGGACGACAAGCAGGGCTAAGTCGAGCCTGGCGCCGGGAAATGGAATCAGGATGGTGGTCTTGACGATGCGGTCACAAAGGTCTTAAAAATCCAACATCACCCCGACGCCAATTCCCGCAGAAACTGCGCGGTGGTCCGCTGCCGACAATACCCCTTGATGTGGCTCAGGGAAGTATCTTGCCGCTCCTGAGAGTAAGTGGCGCAGGCATCGGTCACCAGGGTTACCAGATAGCCGAGATCGCATGCATCGCGGACCGCAGAGCTGATGCACTGGTCCGTAACCAAACCGCTGATCACCAGGAATTCGACTCCGAGGTTGCCCAGGATGTAATCGATGTTGGTCGAGATGAATACGCTCGAAGATGTCTTCGGCAACACGATTTCATCGTCCAGGGGTTTGATCGCATCCAGCACCATTGCGTCCCACGAACCCTTGGGCACATTGAAGCCGGTTATTTTGTAATCGCGGCTGCGATCCCGCCCGTCCCGTGTCAGGCTTTCGATGACCGTGTACATGACCTCGATGCCCTTGTCGCGGCAGAACTTTTGCAGACGCTGCATATTGGGGATAACCACGTCTTTCAAACGCGTGAAGAAGTAGTCGTGTTTGACCTCAGCCTGTTCGACCGTCAGGCCGTTGGCCTTGTACTCACCGCCGTCCGAACGGGCAGTGTAATTTTGCACGTCGATATAGAGCAAGGCCGTCCGTTCCGGGACAACAGGGATTTCACGGCTAAGAGGTTCGGCCATTGTACCGTCCTTTATTGAGAAAAAAAGAATTTACTTCAATCAGGGGACTAATATCTCTCAACCAGAAGCCTTACCTCTTCCTCCAGGCTCAACTCCCCGAGCGCTTCCCATTCTTTTTGACGCACGGCCACAAATGATCTGGCCAAATCGCCCCCCATGGCATTCAGCAATACCTCGTCCTTGCGAAGTTCCTCGATCGCCTTACCCAGATCCTGCGGCAGCATATCGATGCCTTTGTCTCTGCGCTCCCCCTCAGGCATGAGGCCGGGATCCATGGCAACCTCTTCAGGAAGGACCAGACCGCGTTCCATTCCGTCCAGTCCGGCAGCGATGAGAACCCCCAGGGCCAGGAAAGGATTGGTGGTGGCATCCGCTGTCTTGAATTCGAAGCGGGCCGCCTGCGTTTCCATATCGTTTTTACAAACCCGCACCGCCGCTTCCCGGTTCTGGCAGCCCCAAGCCCGGAACGCTCCGGCCCAAAAATGCGGTCGTATACGCCGATAAGAGTTAATACTGGGGATTGTGATAGCCATCAACGCCGCCAAGTGGTCCAGCACGCCGGCGACGAAAGCGCCGGCCTCAGGGCTGATACCATCGGTTTGCCCGGCATCGCCGCTGACGTTCTTTCCTTCCCGCCACAAGCTGAAATTGATGTGGCAGCCGGAGCCGGCTTTATCTTCAAAAATCTTGGGCAAAAAGGATGCGACGAGCCCGTGCCGAATCGACACGCCGCGGACGGTTTCGCGAAACATAATCTGGTTGTCGGCGGCTTTCAAGGCTTCGGTGTAGTGGATGTTCATCTCCTGCTGCCCCGGGCCCGACTCGGGATAATAGTTCACCACATCGAGCCCTTGAGCCGTCAGCGCTTCGGCAAGGTCATTGATAAAAGCGGCGTGATGGTTCATAGAACCTGTCGCGCAAAAGACCGTGTCGTCGGCCGGAACCAGATTGCCGGTTTCGTTGCGTCGCAGCAGATAGAATTCGTTCTCGAAAACCGCCTCCAGGCGCAGGTCTCTTCCCGCAAGCTTTTCGATCTGCCGCCGTAAAAACCCCCGCGGGCAATGCTCCCAGATCTTTCGCGTCGCCCCCACGATCATGTCGCTGATGACCTGGGCATGTTTCCCGGCATACGGCAGGATCGCAAGGGTCGACCAATCGGGCATCAACCGTACCTCACCCACCGGCCCCAGACCGGTTTCCGGAACCACGGCATCTTGCATGACCGGCAGGGCCTGCTGGGCAGCGGTGATATTGATCCCATTTTTAATGCAGTCTTCGAGGTGATCGATATGGACGGCTTTAGCGCGAATGATATTGGCATTGTCACACCAGAGAATTCGAATGAATTGAGTTCCCGCATCCTTTAACAATTGTTTTTGTGCCGTATCCATGAACTTGCCTCTTTCGTTAGCTACCTGTTGTATAATGGCAATTTCAATCATGCTGTCTCGAGGGTCAATCGGCAGCTCGGCCGCCGTGTCGAAACGCCTCGTCGACATCCACCTGGAATCCACTGGCTACGGTAGCCATAATGGGTCTCCTTTCACGTTTGAAAATCCAAACAGACGTCAAATATTTTAGATAAGAAATCGTTTACAGAATTGCAAAGTCCGCTGCGCTTCAACCCACATGATTGTAAGCGTTTACAGGGTGCCGCCCCGGTGAAATAGGCTTCGCATTTCACGGGACAGGCAGATGCAAGGCGTCGGGCACGCAGACGACCTTTTGTATTTCAAGTGCCCGGCAATAACGCAGATGCGCTGCCGCTGTGGACGCTTACGAAGATTAAAATAAGGATTTATCGGAGGGAGGCAATAAAATCGTAACCGTATTTATTGACTGGGGATCGATTGCCGCATCACAGTGCGGCAGGAAGAAAAACGAGAGTTCCGGACTGAAGCCTGGAAAAGTCTTCGATTTTATGACCTCGCAGAAGTTTTTTCGAAGGCAGGTAGTAAATTGTTTTTCGATCATTGTAATTAAAGCCGGCGATGCGATAGGCGGATTGGCCTTTATGCAGCTTGTAAGGCCCCTTGTAACCGATAATGAGTCTGGTTCGAACCGGCAGATCATCCCAGTCATTTATCATCGAGCCCGGTTTTATTCGACCGGAGGGTAGAAAATATATCGTTGTTTTTCGATTATACGATTTTCCGGCAAGAGACCATGCCGTGGTTCCGTCCGAAATGGTTTTTACAGGGCCGTCATCTTTTAACAATTCAACACTGCTTTCCTGGTTAAGCAGTACGAGCGTTTTCGCAGGTATGCGGTTCCAGCCGATTTCTTTTGCAATTTGATCACCGGTGTATAGACGACCGTTTGGAAATTTGTATACCGTTGTGGAACTGTCAAAATCTTCTCCCGCAATTACCCACGCGGTATTGCGCTTTGAAATGATATTCGCTTCATCTGCCAGCGAATCAAATTTATCCGGGCTATAAAATACCTTGGCGAGCTGGGCATCGGCCGTTAGTCGGCCGGCTTTCACATCGGGATCATAGCGCCATGTCGGCCCTAATTCAGCTTTGGCGCGTACAAAGTTTTTTGCACACCGTTTGCGGCCACGGTGATTTTTCCTGAACCACCGGTTTGGTGTTCCATAGGCCACCTGGCTGTGGGTCAGAACTGCCCGGTCATCCAAACTGTATGCGCCTTGTAAGATGTCGATCAATATGCCGACCGATTGATACTGTTTTTTAGAGATGGGAGCATAATGATATCCGACCAACTCGATGCCAATCGATATATTGCTGAGATTC
>JARROL010000054.1:29088-36934 GCA_037383965.1 Desulfobacterales bacterium
TCGCCATTCCACATGCTGAGCCCAGCATGATCGGCCACATATTTCTTGTCCAAAATGCGATAAGTCCGTCCGTTACGGGCAATTACATAATTGGCATGACCGCCATAGGTGCGTCGGCCATTGCGAAAACGCTTCCCTGTAGATACGACTCTTAGCGTCGCTATAAGTCCGAGTTCGGAGGTATGAACAACGATGTATTTCGTATGTTTGCGTTTGACTTTTTTGAAGCGGGGATTCAATCGCGAACGAAAATCTACTATGGAGCGCTGAAATTTATCGCGTTCTTTCCGACTGTAGGCGTTTGAAAAGGACGGTAAGATAAAAAGAAAAGTGATGAATAAGGACGCAACAATTACAAATCGTTCATTGTACTCCCATTTCGGCGTCAATCGGCGGAATCGCTCGTGCGGCGTCATCGAACACGAGTTCGCCCTCACGCTATGCCGCCGATTTCCTTGAATTTTCAAAAAATTGCACATTTCAGGATCGGAAACTCACCAGTGCCCTTGATGAAACCATGGATGGGCACCAGCTGAGAGGCAAGGGGCCAGTTATAAATAGATACAAGTTAACCGGAATCAAATAACACCACTTGGGCTTGCAGTAAAATTTATCAAAAATTTCAGTTTATTTCAAGGGGATGGTCACCATTGAAATTGAATTCACAATGATCAAATTGAAGGGGTACTGGTGTGGTGATGAGTGACGAGCTGCTTGTTGGAGTTTTCGCGCTACTGCTGCTACTGTGCAGAGCTGAATCAATCTTCAGTCGTTGTACGCCAGGAAGCGGTGCGAGACATATTAAAATTACGTTTCTCACCTATACTATTTTGATCATTATTCCTTCTACAAAAAAGTGAATCCAGCAGCCGACCACTTCTTCTCCCGTGGCAGCTTCGACGGCCGTCTTGTAGGCCAGGAGCTGGCCGGAGTACTTCAAGGCCTCCCGTTGGAGTTCCTTTTCTTTGCCCCGGTGCGCCTTGTGGTCGACGATCACCCATCCTTTTGCGGTCTTTATCAGAAGGTCGATCCAGCCCCTGACAGCCTGGCCGTTTTCCAGCAGATGTTCAACGGGATGCTCCACCCATGTGGCTTCGGGTTGAAATTTCTCGACAATCTGCTGGCGAAATACCTTGGCGCAGGCGGCGACATCGCCCGGCGAGATGTGCGCGGCCAACTCGAAGGCGTCGATCAAACGCTTTGCGGCCGCGACGGCATCCGGATGATTCGGGTGAATCACTTCCAGCGCGATGGCGCCGTGCACGGCCTGCCCCATCCGATCCATCTTCGGAGAGCCGCTGATTCTCAAAGGCGTTCCGATCTTCACCAGGCCGTCCAACGTGGCTACTTCCGCCGGCAGTGCTGCGGATGGTACCACCAGCGCCGGCAGTTTCTCTGTTTTCGTCTTCCGGGGCCCGAACCAAAACGGTTGGTACGACTCGCGGTCGCCGGCCGCCTCCGCCGCGGCGGCATCGAGCGTACAGCAGGCCGACGGAATCCGGCTCCCGTTCGGCAGATCCATGACGTCGCCGGTCGGCAGCATCCAGTCCGCGCCCAAGGTCCCCATCCACTGCCCGAAAGGCTTTTTCTCCGGCAGTGGCAGGACGAGGAGGTCCCGTGCCCGCGTGAGACTGACATAAAGAAGGCGTTTGGACTCTTCGACTTCCCGAGCGAGGCTCGCGAGTCCAAGCGGGGAAGATTCGATCCGGTCCGACACGCCGATGCCGGCCTTCTGCCCCCCAAACGGCCAGGGCCAGTAGCGAATGGCCCGGTTGGCCAGGGGGCTTTTCAAATCAACGGCCTCTGCTGTCGAGGTGACGGTGACGCTCCAGATCCGCGATTTTAAGTCGCTCTCGAGGTCGGTTGCGATCACCACCGGCCACTCGAGCCCCTTGGCGCCGTGGTGCGTCAGCACGTGAACGGCGTCGGTCTTGGGTGCGCCGGGCTGACTGTCCAGTCCTGAAGCAGCCAGTTCGTAAAGCCAGAGAATCAACCCGGCCACAGTGGCGGCCAGGTGCTGCGACCGGCAGTGGTCCTCGTACTCGCCGGCGATGACCACCAGTTCGTCCAGATTTTGCAGGCGCTGCCGCACCCGCCACTCGGCCGGTCCCCACCGGGAAACGGCTCTTCTGAGGTCGGCGGTGTTGATGGCCAGGGACAGCGCCTCGGAGGGGGTCAGCAGCTGCAGCCGTTGTCTCTGATCTCCCAAGACTTTGATGACCGGGTGCTCGAAACCTTCGTGCTCGCCCCACATCTGCTCGGGATGCCCGGCTTCCATGTATTCCAGGCGGTTTTGCAGCCAGTCTTCCGGCTCCCGGCAGTCGCTCAGGGCGATGATCTCAGCGCTGGCCAGGGTGTCGGTCGGATCGGCCATGCGTCGCAAGCACGCCAGCGCCAGGCAGGCCTCCGGGGTGCTCAGCAGTCCGGTGCGTTCGATCTGCACCGGTATGCCAATGGCCGACATCCCATCGGCTAACTGTTTGACGGTAACATTCATCCGCGCCAGAACGGCGATGTCTTCGTAACGGACCGGCCGGGGGCTGTCCGTAAACTTGTCGACAATCCTGTAACCGGAGGCGACCAGCTCGCTGACGCCCATGGCCAGGGCGGCGGCCCTACGCTCCTTTTTGTTCCCCTTCAACACCCAGTGGACCACGGCCGGGTCGCCGACTTTCTCTTCTCGCACCGGCGCCAGCTCGACCTGTTTTTGGGGAATGGCCTTGGAGAAAGCCGGCACAAAAAGTCCGTTTGCGTAGGCGACCAAGGCCGGACGGGAGCGCCACGATTTTTCGAGTACATCGGTCTGTCCGCCCAACCGGTCGACTTCCTGCAGCACGGTCTGCATCAGTTCCGGATCGCTGCCCCTGAAACCGTAGATGGCCTGCTTGACGTCCCCGACGAAAACGGCCTCCTTGGCACAGCCGGCCAGCTTCAGGAACAAGGCCAGTTGTATCGGGCTGGTGTCCTGAAACTCGTCCACCATAAGCAGGTCGAGTTCCTGGCCGAGCGCGCCGCGAACCGATTCGTTGTCCATGGCCTTTAGCATCAGCAGCTCCTGGTCCACGAAATCGATCAGGCCGCGCTTTGTCTTCATCGCCTGGTACTGACGCAGCGACCCGGCCGCCAGCCTGAAGAGCGCATCCGTGAACATGCGAATGTCCGCGTGCAGCTCGGGGTGCGCATCGAACATCAAGGCGGCGGCAACGACCGGTGCGGCCACCGCCGCACACCGTTTGGCCGGGCAGAGTTTGCTCAGCTTGACCCACTGGCTCCAGGCAAACCGCTTCTGGGAAACCATGGGCTTCATTTGCACAATGAAATCCAGGTAGGCGACCGTCTTTTTGGTGCCATCGCCGATCGCTTTGATGCCTTCGACTGCGACGGAAATGGCCTCTTCCAGCTCCCGCCAAAGGTCTCTATCGACCGGCCTGGGAAAGAATGCGAGCAGTTCGTCGGCACAGCATTTACCGAAACCGGACAGGGCCGTCTCCGCCGTGTTGTTGGCGCGGGCGACGTCGGCGATGTCCTTCACCTTTTTGCGCCAGTCATTCTTATCGTCGAAACGATACTGCAGGCTGTTCATGCGCTGCACGTCTTCGGCCGCAATCGCCGCCTCGACGGCCTGGTTGAACAACAGGCGCCCGTCTTCCTCCGTCAACACCTCCAGCTCTGGCGACAGGCCGGCTTCGAAGGCAAAGCGTTCCAGCAGCCGGCCGCAGACGCTGTTGACCGTTCCCAGCAGTGCCTGGCCCGTTGCATTGGCCAACCGGATTTCACCGGATTCGATCAGCCGCTGCCGGACTCTCTCGCGCAGCTCGTTGGCGGCTTTGTTGGTAAAAGTCGTGCCGACGACGCCGGCCGGGGCGGCCCGCCCTTCCGTAAGAGCCTTCTCCAGCTCCTCCGTGAGCCGGAAGGTCTTCCCGCTGCCGGCACCGGCGCTGATAAATCGGATGTTGGTGCTCACTCTTCTTCCCCCCAGCCCGTCAGGACGCCAAACTCGCTGAACCTGTCGTTGACGTCGTCGATGTGCATCCCGTCCTCAGGCGGCACCGACGCGGCATCCGGTTCGGTGCCGGTAACGGTCACTTCCACCAGGCCGGCATCCATCTGCCGGCGGCGCCAGTGCCAGGTGGCCTCGAACCGCCGCCAGAGTTCTGCCGTGGTTTCGCCGCCTCCAGTCCCGCAGACAAGAGAACCCGGAAAGTTTTTTCCATCCTGGGTCAGCAGTTGGGCGCCCTCGATGATGAAATACGCCTGGGGCGGCCAGCCTTCGGTGCCGGCGGTTTTCTTGCGCAGGTAGGCGTAAGTCGCCAGTTGCAGCTGACTGTTGTTCTTCAGCTCTTCTATCCTGTATTTGGCGTTGCTCCACTTCATGTCGAGCACCTTCTCCGACCCGTCCGCACTGGTGAGCAGCATGTCGATGTAGCCACCGAGCTTGCCCGACAAGAAGGGTGCCGATTGATGCGTCTCCACGGCAACGTCGTTGACCTTGGCCGCCTTCAACCGTGCGATCAGGGTGATCAAGGCGTGGCGGGCGGTTTCCTCGAAGGCTGCCTTTTCAACGGCCCTACCCGGCTGAAGCAGCAGCGCGCCTTCTTCTTCGAGGAGAACCGGCAGCCGGTCGTCCAACCAATCGATGACCTGCGGTTCCTTGAGCAGTTTCCACTTTTTGTGGGCGCTGAAGAAATCTTCGAACAACCGGTGCACCAGGGACCCCTTGAGAAGACTTCCCGACGGCAGCGCCGCCAGGGTGCCGGCCTTCAAATAGGCCTTGTGGCGCAGCACCCACTGATAGGGGCTCTTGATGAAGGCATCCAGGCTCGTAAAGGACTCCTGATTTCGCGGTCCCAGCAGCTTGCCGTCGTCCAGCCGCCACCAGCGTTTGAGCCGGGGCGGCGGTCTGGGGTCAAGCAGCTGGCTCTCTACATCAAGGCCGGGAAACCGGCCGCCTTTTTGGAGCAGCTCTTCCACGTCCATTTCGACCCACCCCCGGCTGCAGGCCTTGATCTGGTCCCAAAGCGGGTGGTGCTCTTCATCCGAGTAGTGCAGCACAAGTACGAGGCGCTTTTCAGCGGACATCACCGGCCGCAGCCACGTACCGGCTATATGGTTCAGCCGATCGTCCGGTGTTTGAAGGTGAACGCCGTTACCGTCGAGCGCTGCAAGCTCAGTTGTTGTCCAGGGGTAGCCGTGCGGCAAGTCGGGCATGGAAAAATCCCACCAGATGATCTCCTCCCACTCGCCGGTGAAGACCGCCGGGCTGTCCGCGGCCGGCACGTGCAGCACTTCGGCAAACCGGTCGGAAAGAGAGCCGCCCGCCCCCGCCACCTGGTCCACGAGCCGGTTCAACTGATGCCGGTCGATCAGCTCCTGTCCCTGGCCGCCCATGTAGTCCAATGCCTCGCAGAGGTCGGCCGCCTGACGGTGCGCCTGGGCAAACAGGGCCTGCTCGGGCGTCTCTGCGCTGAATCCCATCACCTTGCTCAGCCAGGCGGCGACGCGGCCGCACCGGCCGGCCGCTTCAGCCGCCGGTGCTCCCTTCTCCGGATCGAAGCGCGGTGATGTCAGCCAGTAGTCGACCGCCTTCAGCAATTTCTTTATCTCTTTCTCCCCCGCTTCGCGCTTTTCCCTTTCCGTGTCCCGGATCTTCTCGATAGCCTCCTGCCAGCTTCTTCCGCCGATTCCGGGCGATTCCGACACCGCCTGCGCCAGCCGCCTTCGGACCCGCGCCGGCAGCGGTCCGACCGGATGGGTCAGAAACTGAAGCAGCGCAACCGGATCGAGCGGTTCCCACAAAAGGTTGAGGACCAGCGGCAGCACTTGCAGGGCCGGCCGCCGTTGGTACCTGTTCTGGAGTCCGCACCTTGCGGCATCGACACTTTCAAGCGCGTCGTCGAAATCGGCACCGCTTTTCCCGGTCAAGACGGCTACCTTGGCCCCCGCTTCAAGGGTCCGGATGTGCTCTGCCAGCAGCCGGGCAGAGACCGCTTTCGAGCGTGCCGTCAGCACAACCACGCTACCGTCACCCTTAAGATCGATCTCTTCGGGGTTCTCCCCCTCATTCGTGTTCAGTTTCCAGATAGCCTCCTGCAGCCGGCCCAGGTCAGAGTCGTCCCGGGCGGCCGGCTTGCGGCTGTCGACATAGAGCTGCGCGTAACCCAATTGCGCCACCACCTGCTGCCAGAGGTGAGGCAGGTCTGAAAACGCATCCACAAGCACCACCTTTTCAATCTGGGTCTTGCGCTTATCGAGGACTTCGATCACGGCCTGCAGGCGTTGCCCGTTGCACGGCGCGAGCACTTGTTCCGCCTCTGTCTCGACTTCCGCCAGGTCATTGAGGCGCGGGACGCGATTTCCGCCAAACGCCCCTTTCCAACCGGCTTCATACCACAGGTCCCGCCACGCCAGTAGCGTTCGCGTCACGGATAGGCCGTCTGCCTCAAAAGAATCATGGTAAAACCGTGCAGGAGCGTTCAGCCGCCTCAGGCAGGCGTAGTACTGGACCAGCCGCTTGGCGGCCGACACTTCGGGCAAGGTCAACCCCAGTTGGGTTTCCAGGATGGCGAGCAGACCGACAGGGCCAACGATGACAGAACCGATGCGATTTTGAGCCGGTTCCGGAAGCGCATTGTCAAAATCGAGACCAAAATGGACAATCATGGTTTTTCCTGTTTCTCAGTTGATGTATTGAGCGCTTGTTTATCAGCATGCTATCAGGGGTGTGTGACAGATCCGGTCATAAGTGCCGGGAGATTTTTGTCTTTTTGGTATTTGCGAATTACCATTTTTTTCATACCTCCTCCATTACTTGCGAAGCGTTCCTCTGGAGAAGGAAAAAAATATACCGAAGGTGCATAGGACGGCAAAAATGCTGAAAGAAATTTTTACGCTCTTCAGAAACAGGTCGTAATTGCTGGGAGTAATTTGTTCCCGGCCCATAAACGCCGCAAAGACCACCATGGCAATGGCCATGCTGGTCATCTGACCCAGAACCCGCATGACCGCCACCGTACCGGAGGCAATGCCGAAAAACTTCTTGTCCACCGCACCCATGATGGCATTCATGTTGGGAGAGGAAAACAGCGCAAAGCCGAAGCCGAGCACCAGCAAGGTGGCAATGATGTAGTATTCGCTCGTTTCGGTGCCGACCAGGGCAAACAGGAGCAAACCCAATACCGTCAGGGTCATGCCGGCCGAAGAAATCAGGCGGGGCTCGATGCGATCCGACAGGCGCCCCGCCAGAGGGGAGAGAAACGCCATCACCACCGGCTGGGCCACCAGGATGGTGCCGGCCGCTTGAGGCGGTAGCCCCTTGATGTACTGCAGGAAAAGGCTGATCAGGAAAGTGACCGCAAAGGTGGCCGCATAATTGATCAAGGCCGCCAGGCAGGAATACACAAACAACTTGTTGCCGCTGAACAGACGAACGTCGAACACCGGTTGCGGCGTCCGCAGCTCGACCCGGACAAACGCTATCAGAGCAAGGGCGCCGGCCAAAATCAGATAGACGGCCGGCAATCGCGGCAGCAGGGAGGCACCATAAACCAACAGAAATACAGAAGTTGCATACAGAAGACTGCCGGGTATATCGAACGTCTCGCCCCTGGCATCGGCCCATTCACCCTTGAGATACTTGAGGGTGACCCAAATCGAGGCCGCACCGAACGGAACGACTACGCCGAAATTACTCCGCCAGCCCAGGTGCTGGGTCAAGAGACCGCCGGCGAAGGGCCCGACAGACAAACCGATATATACGGCCGCCACGTAAAAACCAATGGCACGGCCGCGACACTCTGGGGGGAACACGTACGTCACGAGTGACATGCCCGTAGTGACGTACCTGGCC
>JARROL010000055.1:0-13529 GCA_037383965.1 Desulfobacterales bacterium
GCTTTAAACCGCCGTTGCCTGCATCGGAAGTCAGGCAAGCAGAAAGTAATAAACAAATACATCAACCAAAGTTGGAAAGGGGGCACTCACGATGGCACCGGGCATGTTTCTTGAGACAATTCGATCGCCGGGTCTCTCACATCTATCCTACCTTATCGGTCACCAGGGCCGCGCGGCCGTCATTGATCCGAGGCGGGACTGCCACGTGTATGTCGACATGGTGAACCGCAGGGGAGCGCGCATCGAATACATATTCGAGACCCACCGAAATGAAGATTACGTGATCGGCTCCAGGGATCTGGCACGTATGACCGGCGCCGAAATCTATCACGGGAGCCGGCTGGATTTCGGATACGGCCGCCCCGTGTCGGACGGCGACACCTTCGACCTCGGAGATATTCGTTTGCAGATCCTCGAGACCCCCGGACACACCTTCGAAAGCATCTCCATCGCGGTCATTGACACAGGGTTCGGTGAGGGTGCGGTAGCGGTATTCACCGGCGATGCTCTATTTGTGGGGGATGTGGGACGGACGGATTTTTTCCCCGATCAGGCGGAGGAAGTAGCCGGACTGCTTTATGACAGCATCTTTAATAAAATTATCCCTTTAGGGGATCAAGCCATCCTCTATCCGGCTCACGGGGCCGGTTCGGTATGCGGCGAGGGCATGGCCGAAAGGGAATTTTCTACCTTGGGTACGGAAAGACGCTACAACCCGGCTCTACAAAAGAAAGAAAAAGACGATTTTATCCGAATTAAGGTGAACGAAAACCATGACATGCCGCCATACTTCCGCCGAATGGAAAAATACAATCAGGAAGGCTCGTCCCCTCCCGTCGATCGATTAATAGTGCCCAAACCGCTTACAACCGCGCTGTTCAACGATCGCAAGGAGAGCGGGGCCCTCATTTTGGATGTCCGGAGTCCGGAGGCCATTGGCGGAGCGCTCATTCCGGGCAGCCTCGGCATCCCTCTGGACATGTTGCCTGCCTTTGCAGGTTGGTTTCTTCCTTATGACCGGGATCTCCTTCTGGTCGTCGATGACTATGACGACGTCGAGACGGCTTTTCGCCATCTCATTCGGATCGGATACGACCACGTGATCGGGTTCCTGGACGAGGGGCTTCATGCCTGGGAAATCAGCGGCAGACCCTATCAGACAATTCCTGCTGTCCACACCGGCGAACTCGTTCGGCGAATCAACCAGAAAGAGGATTTTATGCTCCTCGATGTGCGTAAAAGAAGCGAATTCCAGGAGGCAAGACTGCCGGGCGCCACTCACGTATATGTCGGAGAGTTGCTGGACAACCTTCACAAGATCCCCAAAGAGAAAAACACGGTGACGTTTTGCGGCAGTGGGCAGAGGGCGGTCATCGCCGCAACGATTCTGAAAAGAGAAGGATACGAGAACATCGCGAACTGCCTCGGCTCCATGGCGGCCTGCTCGGCCGTCGGATGTCCAGTGATTCAGGGCGAGCAATAAATCAATTGCAACTCATTGACTCACCGAATCTTGTTCAAGGAACGGCGCTTCCAAGGAGGTCCACCATGCCGAGCTGTTTTCAAGTTGTGAAGCAAATGGTAATGAACCGGCCTGCGTTTTACCTTTCCCTGATCCTCTTATGCCTGGTTGCTCCGGCGATCGTGGAAAACAGCTGGGCCGTCGATGGTGACGTATCGACCGTTCAGGCTGACGATGTCTCCATTCTCGAAATGAAACGGTGGTCCCCGTATGCCGCCGGGTTCGGGATAGGGGTGCTGAGCTGGCTGGTTTTTCTACTGTCCGACAACACCCTGGGGGCATCGGGCGCATATGCCAAGACCGCCGGGATGATCGAGAGATTCTTCAAGGGCCGTCAGGTGGAAGAAAGGGCCTATTACCGTGAAAACCCGCCCGAGATCGGCTGGGGATGGATGCTTCTGGCAGGTGTGGTGATTGGGTCTTTCCTGTCGGCGTGGATTTCCGGAGATTTCCGGAGCGTCATGGTCCCCGAACTCTGGGCTTTGGGCGTAACGCATCGGTACCGGTGCATTTCTCCGTTGCTTGAAGGCCTTTGGTGGGGGTTTCCTGCTTGGAATCGGGCTCCGCTGGGCCGACGGCTGCACCAGCGGGCACGGCATCAGCGGTATCCTCCAACTCGTAGCGAGCAACTGGATTGGGCATCCCATTTTTCCAGACTTGATTTCCATTTTGTGCCTGCATACGCATTTCGTTCCCGCTGGGAACATAATCTTCGAGCGGCGGAAAAGCCTTCAGGTCACGGGCAAAGATGGCATTCAGGAAGGAGTCGACCCACCAGTAGATGTCGAATTTGCGCACCTTCCGCCGCAGGGCCTTCATGCGTCGGCGTCTCTCGGCAATGGGCATATCCGCGGCTGTGGCAATGGTTTCGGCAACCTCCTCCACGTCGTAGGGATTGACGAGAAGTGCTTCTTCCTGCAGCTGTGCGGCGGCGCCGGCGAATTCGCTCATGATCAGCACCCCGTTTTCGGTGACATTGGCGGCGCAGTATTCCTTGGCCACGAGGTTCATACCGTCCTTCAGGGGAGTGATCAGGGCAATATCGGCGGCCCGGTAAAGGGCTATCAGTTCGGTCCGGTCGACGCTGCGAAAGATGTAGTGGATGGGAACCCATCCGGTCTGCGCGTACTTGCCGTTGATATCGCTCACCATTCGCTCGATTTCCAGCTTCAGATCACGGTATTTGGGGATGTTTACCCGACTGGGTACGACGATCTGGACGAGACTGATTTTTTCGCGGAGTCTCGGAAAACGCTCCAGGGCATTGCCGAAGGCGGCCAGTCTCTCGGGGATGCCCTTGGTGTAGTCCAGCCGATCCACACCCAGCAGAAGGGTCCGCCGGTTTGAATCCGAACCCAGATTGGCTTGAATTTCGGCGACCCGTTGGTCGACCTCGCCACTTTCGGCCGTGACGGCGAACTCGTCGAAGTCGATGCTGATGGGGAAATTACCGATCCGCACTTCGCGGTCGTCCACCTCGGCGGTGACAACCTGCCCTTTACCCCTCACTGACACCTCCTTGAGCATGGCCCGGATGCACTGGACGAAATTATTCTTGTCCCGTTGGGTTTGAAACCCGACCATGTCGTAGGCAAGCAGGGCTTTGAGGATCTGAAAGCGCCACGGCAGCTTGAGGAAAAGGTCGAGAGACGGGAAGGGTATGTGAAGAAAGTATCCGATTTGGGAGGTCACACCGAGTTCGCGCAGTTCGCGCCCGACGCCGATAAGGTGATAATCGTTGACCCAGATGTAATCATCTCTGCCGATGCTGCGGGAGATGACCTCGGCGAATTTGTGATTTACGCGTCGGTACACGCGCCAATAAGCCGGGTCGAAATTGCAGCGCGTTTGCAGGTCGTGAAAGAGGGGCCACAATATCTCGTTGGCAAAGCCGTAGTAGTAGCTGTCCACCTCCTTTACGGTGAGAGACACCGGCTCGAACGTGTAGCCGGAACCCTTGACCGCCTCGCGCAGAAGGGCTTTCAGGTCCATGTCCTCTTTTTCCGCGGGACCCGGCCAACCGATCCAGAGACCGCCGCGATCCCTCAGGACCGGCGCCATGGCCGTCACCAGGCCGCCGGAGCCTGGTTTGGCTTGCCAACGGCCCGCAGTATCTTTTTCCAGCACGATCGGGAGTCGGTTTGAAACAATCACCAATCTATTTTACGAACGTTGGAATGCGTTCATTTTTCTTCCTCATAGGGGGGAGCACCCCGACGAAGGCTCCGGTTAGCGAATGTCTCAGCCGACCCCGGACGACTTTAGCAACAGGTGAGATTTCTTATTGTAAAATTAATACCTACCACTTTGTCATGCAACTATGCAATCATCGGACGAAAAAATGGAATAGGGTTTGCACCCCATTGGCCGGTGCACACCGGAGTATATTAATGTTTAGAGGGCCAGCCTTGTGCTTTTTTAAGAGACACAGCCATCGGATACACTTCCACATCCCCTTTTCCGTTAGAGACGATCGTGATAAGGGGAAAGATATCGAGGTGATGTCTCTGACGCCGGTCGTCGTTGCAGCCAACGTCTTAATGCTGGCCCGATCCCTATGGACGGCCGGGATTATCGCCAGGCAGGGAAAGGCAATCCGTGGACAAGTTGCATATCGGTACATCCGGCTGGCATTACGAACACTGGCGCGGGCCTTTCTATCCTGATCACCTGGGTCCGGCGGACATGCTCTCTCACTACTGCCGGCATTTTTCAACGGTCGAAATCAACAACTCTTTCTATCGATTGCCTTTCGAAAAAACCCTTGCGGATTGGCGGCGGACCGCACCGGATGAATTTTGCTTCAGCGTCAAGGCCAGCCGCTACATCACGCACATGAAGAAACTGAAAGATTTTGGCCAGCCGCTGGAGACGTTTCTGAATCGCATCGGCGTGCTGCAAAATCGGCTGGGACCGGTTCTTTTTCAGCTGCCGCCCCGCTGGAACTTCAATCCGAAAAGGTTGCAGGAATTTGTCGAGGGTCTGCCTGGTGGATTGCGCTTCGTTCTCGAATTCCGAGACCCGAGCTGGTACGACCGACGCGCCTTCGATATTCTGACCGATCGAGGCGTCGCCATGTGCATCCACGACATGGGCGGCAGCGTCGCGCCCAAGGAAATAACGGCCGAATTTGTCTACGTCCGGCTGCATGGCCCTCAAACATACTCAGGCCGCTACGATAAGCAGACGCTTTCCGGCTGGGCCGGCGCCTTTTCGTCCTGGAAACGGCAGGGAAAAGACATTTTCTGCTATTTCAACAACGACGCTCAAGGCCATGCCCCGCGCAATGCCTTGGGGCTGAAGCAAATGCTGGAACCCTGAATCCTGGTCTTGCTCGATTTGCCCGATGGACTACTCCGGCTTTTCCGGTATAAACTCATCCGGCGGTGTCATGGGCTCACCTGTCTCGAGCGATGTTTGGGCGTCGACTTCAACCTCTTCTTCATCGGCAAGCTCCTCGGCTGGTTCGTCGCCACTATTTTCATCCGGCCGCCTTTCGATTCGTTCCCAGAGCTGACGATCGATACTGATGTCATCGACCACCTCGTTGAAGTCGAGCACATCATAGAGGATCTCGAGCAGAATCTGGTGCTTGGTTTCGCTGGGAAGGACGCCCTCGAGATAAACAACGCCGTCTTCGCAGGAAATATCCAGCTCCTCCGTTTCAATGCGGCCGTCAGACTGCAGCTCATCCAGAATGGCGTCGTGCATTTCTTCGTCCGTCAATGCTGCGCCTCCGGTCGCAACAGCCTGAGAATCGACACCGCCGGGAGACAGCGTCTCCCGCACGCTGGCGCATTGTACGCAGTGCCGAGCCCACGGAATCGCACGCAAGCGCTTCAAATTGATGGGTCGGCGGCATGCCTCACACCTTCCGTAGCCGCCCTCTTCCATTTTGGTCAGGGCATTGTCGATGTTGCGGATTTCAGCCTGAATCGTTTCACTGCGCCGTTCCATACCCCTGGACATCGTTGCCTTGCTGGCGGTCTCTTCCAATTCCTTTTCCGGCTCATGGAGACGCTGCCAGGATTCGTCCAGGGAACGGCGCAGATCGATCAATTCGCGGCGGCGATCCAACAGGTTTTCCCTGATTTCCGAAAACTTTTCGGCATCCATATCAGACCTCGTATTATCGTGTGTGGAATTGCATATAGCGGATGGCGATCGCCAGCAACAGCATCCCGATCAAAAGCCAAAAAAAGATGCCCATTGCCGTAACGGCCGCCCACCCTCTCGCTTTTCTTTTGAGCTAGTCCCCGAGCTCGACTGTTGGTTCCTCCGACGGCGGCGTGCGGACCGCCGCAAGCAGCAAAGCGGCCATCAATCCCACCAACAGAAAAGGCAGCCAGTAGGATCCCCAGCTGACAGACCCCAGAGGCTTCAGCCAAACACCGCCGGCCCAGGAAGCCAGAAATACAACCACGAAGAATGCCGATAGTCCAAACCCCGGCGGCTTGATTCCAAACAGGATAGCAAAGATGAACACCAACAGAAGCGCGATGACCAGCGCAAACACAATATCAATTATAATCATGATTCTCCTTTCATGAAGGTATTCGAGACGCTTGCGATCGTATAAAGTCGATTTCAATTACACAGAGAATACGACACCCGGATTCATTAAATGAATGGGGTCGTTTGTGTATTTTGAAGGATATCGCCTTTGACGGATTAATTTCTACATGATATTTTTTCAAAATATACGGTTGAGCCCGTATGGTGTGTTTACATAGAATTAGGTTACGTTTCCTTCACTTACCACCTAAGTGTGCGACAATTTGGTAAATCATATTCATCGTTTATTTTTCTCATCCTATCATCCGTTTTTACGCCGTTCGGGGTGAGATCCGAGCCGGAATCTGTGGGTACGGAATCTTTGTAACCTTTCACGGGGTTGCAAAGTCTGATGAGTTTCAAACCACCTAATGGTAAGCGTGCACAGGGTACCGCAGATGCAAGGCGTCGGGTACGCAGACGTACTTTTGTACTTCAAGTGCCCGACAACAAAGCAGATGCGGTGCCCTGTGCACGCTTACGAATCTTTAGTTAAGGAGTGGCTCTATGAAAGAAAAGTCCGAGGTGAAAGACAAACGGTACGAGTGGCAGATTTCCCGCCGCGGGTTTTTGACCGGTATGGGGACGGGTGCGCTCTGTGTGGCTTCGTCCGGGCGCCTTTTCGCGGCGTCGGGTGACAACAAAGAACCGGCGGCGGTGCTGGAGTCGGGAGTCCTGAGCAAAATCACCCTGCGTGTCAACGGGGGCAGCCACGACCTGCTGGTCGAACCGCGCTGGACGTTGCTTTACGTGCTGCGGGAAAAAATCGGCCTGACCGGTACCAAAGAGGGCTGCGGCCGCGGGGAGTGCGGTGCCTGCACGGTGCTCATCGACGGCGTGCCCCGCTACGCCTGCCTGACCCTGGCGGTCGAGGCCGAAGGAGCCTCCGTCACCACTGTGGAAGGCCTGCTGCGGGGAGAAGAACTCGGGCCGGTTCAATCGGCTTTCGTCGAACAGGATGCCTTTCAATGCGGCTACTGCACGCCCGGTCAGATCATGTCAGTGGAGGGGCTTTTGCGCAAGAATCCGGCGCCGTCGATCGAAGACATCCGCACCGCCGTCAGCGGCAACCTGTGCCGCTGCGGCGCATACAGCCACATTTTCAAGGCCGCCGCCCAAGCTGCCAACGCCGGGGAAAAGTAAGCCAGTTTGCCAAGCCGAAAGCTTTTGCGAACGGATCCCCGATCGAAACCGGTGGAAGAGAGGACTGTCATGGCCAGAGATCAAAAATCGATTTACTACACCGAGGGCCTGCCGGTGCCGGAAACGCCGCTGCCGGGTGCAAAACCGCAGCCCTGGAAGGAGACCGATGTTATCGGAAAACCGTGGTCCCGGGTCGATGCTTACGAGCGGGTGAGCGGCACCGCGGTATATCCCTCCGACGTTCTCCTGCCCGGGATGCTGTATGGGGCCATTTTGCGCTGCCCTCACCCCCATGCGCGGGTTCGGCGGGTGGACACCTCCCGTGTCGAAAAAATGGCGGGTGTGCGGGCCGTGATCGGTCCGGACACACCGGAAGCGGACCTGCCTTGGTCTTTCAGGGATAGGGAAACCAAGATTTTCGGCCCTGTGTGCCGCTTCGAGGGGGAAACGGTGGCGGCCGTGGCGGCCGAAACGCCCTTTCAGGCCTGGGATGCCGTTCGAGCCATCCAGGTCGACTACGAAGTGCTGCCGCATGTGGCCGACGAAAGGCATGCCCTCGACGGCGATGCACCCCGAATCCACGAAGACGGCAACACGGTCAAAACGGACACCTATTCGCGCGGGGACGTGCAAAAGGGCTTTGCCGAAGCCGATGTCGTTCTGGAAGAGCACTACCGAACCGAAGCCGAGCTCCACACGCCCCTGGAACTGCACGGCTGCCTCGCCAGTTGGGACGGCGATCAGTTGACTGTATGGGAATCCACCCAGGGGGTTTACGCCGTGCAGTCACAGGTGGCCGAGACCCTGAGTCTGCCCCTTTCCAAGGTTCGGGTCATCGGGCACTATGTGGGCGGCGGATTCGGCAGCAAGCTCCGGACCAGCCGTTACAGCATCATCGCCGCCCTGCTGGCCAAGAAGACCGGGCGGCCCGTGAAAGCCTTCCTGCCGCGAGAAGCCACCTACCTGGCGATGGGAAATCGTCCCCCGAGCAACATGACCCTGAAGGCCGGGATTAAAAAGGACGGTTCGCTGACGGCCCTGGAGTTCACCTGTCTGGGAACCGGCGGCGCCTATCCCGCCGGCGGCACGTCACTGGTGGACTGGCAGATTCGGGATCTGTACCTGTGTCCCAATGTCCGCACCGAGTGCACCGATGTCTATATCAACGCCGGCCCGGCCCGGCCGTTTCGGGCACCGGGGCACCCCCAGTGCTCCTGGGCCCTGGAGCAGATGCTCGACTCCTTGGCGGAAGCCATCGGGATGGATCCGGTGGCACTGCGCTTGAAAAATGTGCCTATCTACAGCCAGGCCCGTGATGGCAACCCTGCGTACACGACCACCGGCCTGAAACAGTGCCTGGAGGAAGGCGTCCGTCAATTCGGATGGGAAGAGGCCCGGCGCAAGCCCAGCCGCGATAATCGCCCAAATCATCTCCGCCGAGGTGTGGGGATGGCGGCCAGCGTGTGGTTTGTGGGCGGCGGCAGACCACCGTCGACGGTGATCCTGAAATTGTTTTCCGACGGCAGCGCCAACTTGAACATGGGCGCCAGCGACATCGGCACCGGCACCAAAACCGTCATGGCCATGGTGGTGGCCGAAGAACTGGGACTCAAAACGGAGATGATCCGCATCGAACATGCCGATACCGGCACCACCCAGTACGCAACGCCCAGCGGTGGGAGCAAAACCGTTCCGACAGAGGCGCCGGCCGTGAGGGACGCCGCCGTCCAGGTCAAACAGAAGCTGCTGGAAATGGCGGCCGAAGAAATCGGTCTGCCTGTCGATGACTTGGTGTATCTGGGCGATGCCATCGGTTCCCGCAATCAGCCTGAGCGGCGCATCCGGGTCACCGACATCGCCGGGCTCCTTAAGCGCGGCGTGGTGGTGGGCGTCGGCCATCGGGGCTCCAATCCGGATAAAAAAACCGTCAACCCTTTCTGCGCCCAGTTTTGCGAGGTCGAGGTGGACATCAAAACCGGGGAAATACGCATCCTGCGGTTTTTAAGCACCAACGAAAGCGGGCGGGTCATGAATCGGTTGACTTTTGACAGTCAGGTTATCGGCGGCATCACCATGGGGATTGGATTGGCGACCACCGAAATGCGGATTCTCGACGGCAGGCAGACCGGCAAACTGCTCAACCGCAACTGGCACGATTACAAGCTACCGACGGCTCTGGACGTGCCGGCGAACATTACCAGCCTCCCGATCGAAATGCCGGATGCCGAGGCCAACACCACCGGTGCCAAGGGCCTGGGGGAGCCGGTGACTATACCCACCGCTGCGGCGGTGGCCAACGCGGTATATCATGCCGTCGGTATCCGGGTCACCGCTTCTCCCATCAATCCGCTGCAGCTTGTCAGCTTGCTGGAACACCAGAAAAAGGAGGGCTGACCCATGATGCCCCAGTTTGCCTACGTTCGTCCCGAAACGCTCGAGGAAGCCATAGAGCATCTCAACGAGGAAGGCGCCTATGCTCACGCTGGGGGCACGGACCTTCTCACATGCCTGCGGGAGCAACTATTAGACGTCCGTAAGGTCGTCAGTATCAATGGTCTGTCCGACCTGCACGGCGTAAGAGAGATGGCCGGTGGCGGGCTTCAAATCGGAGCGCTGTCCACCATCACCGAGGTGGCCGACAATCCGGTGATCCGCAACCGTTATGCCGGTCTGGCCAAGGGAGCCGCCGAGGTGGCCAGCCCCCAGCTTCGCAACCAGGGGACAATTGGCGGCAACCTCTGCCAGAAACCCCGCTGCTGGTACTATCGCGGCGAATTCGACTGCCTGCGCAAAGGCGGCGGCACCTGTTTTGCCGCCCAGGGGGAAAACCAGTTTCACTGCATCTTCGGCAGCGACGACATCTGCTACATCGTCCATCCGTCTGACACTGCGCCTCCCTTGGTGGCCCTGAACGCGCAGCTGAGGGTGGTGGGACCCGACGGCGAAAGGACCTTGCCGGTGGAAAATCTTCACGTTCTGCCTACCGACGACGTCCGGCGCGAAACCTGGTTGAAAGCCGGTGAAATCATCGTCGCCGTTTACATCCCCCCGCCGTCAAGGAACCTGCGCACCTCCTACCGCAAGGTCCGCGCCCGGCGGGCCTGGGATTTTGCCCTGGCCGGCGTCGCTTTGGCCTTGCAATTCGAGGGTGACTCTGTGGTCGACGGCCGGGTGGTTCTCAGCGGTGCGGCCCCGGTACCCTGGCGCTCCAGATCGGTTGAAAAAATAATCCGCGGAAAAACATTGAACCGGCAAACAATCGCCGCCGCGGCCGAGTCGGCCGTCGAAGGCGCTCAACCGCTGGAAAAAAACGCCTACAAGATACCCCTGTTCCGTGGGATGATCGAAGAAGAACTGGAGCGGATGTCGCGGCCGGAAGCAGCCTGATGTAACCCGATTACCGCGATGTCGGAAGCCGCATCAATTGGCGATTTCGCTCTCAGGATAAGCACACGAGGGTCAAGAAAGGACATGCCATTTCGCTGTTAAAACTCTTCTCCGGCATAAAGATGGGATGGGAGCTTATGCCCATCGCGCTCCGGCAATGGTGGAACGACGACGCTTTTCGACTGGCCTCATCGCTGGCGTTTTACACCGTTTTTTCCCTGGCGCCCATTCTGCTCATCACGGTCGGCCTGGCGAGCATCATCTTCAGCGAACAGGAGGCTAAAAGGCTGGTCATCGAACAGATCGAGCTGATGACGGGCAGCGAAGGGGCTTCTGTCGCCGGTCAGGTGCTGGTCAACCTGGCGAAATCGGAAGGAGTGCCAAAGCCATCTTCCTTGGAATCATCACCGTGCTGGTCGGCTCTACAGCCGTATTCATGAACCTTCAGTCTGCCTTGAATACCATATGGAGGGTCAAGCCGGCACCGGCAGGCAGCAAGTGGAGGGGATTTATCCGCGCCCGACTCCGATCATTCGGCATCGTACTGGCCGTCGGATTCCTCCTGCTCGTGTCAATGGGCTTCAGCGCACTGGTCAGCGGCATGCAGGAGATAATGGTGCAGCGGGCGAATGAATTTTCCTGGCTTTGGCAACTCTCGAACACCGTCATTTCATTTATCATTTCTGCGGCGCTATTTGCGATGATCTACAAGTATCTCCCCGATGTTCGGATCGGCTGGAGTGATGTTATCATCGGGGCGGCGATTACCGCCGGCATGTTTTCCGTGGGGAAGTTTCTGATCGGACTCTATTTGGGCAGAACGGCCATCGGCAGCACATACGGTGCCGCCGGCTCTTTCGTGATTCTGCTGGTGTGGATCTACTATTCGGCTTTGATCTGTTTTTTGGGAGCGGAAATCACGCAGGTATACGCTCGACGGTACGGCTCCCGGATCAGGCCCGAGCCTCATGCGGTGCGGATAGATTCCGATGCGCCGTAACTTTTTCCATATATAGATCAGCATTCTGTAGAGCAGATAGGGTTAATTCGGCAGTGATCGGGAAGCGCCGTACATAATATTTCACTGACAAATTTATTCAGCCGTGGATCACCCCGTTCGAAGATTTCAGAGGATCGCATAGATTCACTTGCCTGTTTTCTTTGACAGGCGCTTGTTAATCCACCAACTGCCGATACCGATGAGCACGGCCACGCCGGCCGCGATCGAAACGTTGATCCAATTTGGATTTCTGACGGCACTCAAAAGCCGGTCGGAAAATACGACCACGCCGAGGATACCGGGCAGCATGCCGATGGCCGTGCCGACCAGAAAGTCTCTCAACTTGATGTGTGAGGCTCCGGCCATCATGTTGACGATGGTAAACGGGGCCACCGGTAGATTCCGAATGATGGCCACGGCAATGATGCCGTTGTCGGCCAGACGTCGGCTCAGACGTGCAGATCGTTTCCCGGACAATTTACGGATCGTGTCGCGGCCCACCTTGGCGCCGACGGCGTAAGTCGTCAATCCGCTCAGCAGACAACCGGCCAAGGCGTAAAGCGTGCCGATTACCGGTGAAAACACGATTCCCGTGGCGCCCAGCATCAAGGTCACCGGAATCATCAGCATACCCCCAACCACATAGATGCCCATCACGACCGCCGGCACCAGCAGGCTGCCTTTCATCGCATAGACCCATCCGCCCAACCTCTCGATGTCGATCCATTCCGACAGCGGAGTCCAGCGCCAGGACGCCGCCAAGGCCAACAGGAGAGACAACACGGCGATGAGCTTGACCCATTGTTTCCCGGTTTGGGTTTCTTCATCTTCCTCGCAAACTAAGCGATCCATCATTTGATCAAATTTGACCGGCTCTTCCGGATCCAACAGGTCCCTCTCCGGCACCACCTCAGCCCCGTCGATCGGTGGCTCCTGATTGATCTCCAGTTTCATCAGTCTCCGCTTGGACCCGCTGAGTGAGTCAATGGTTTCAAGCAGGGAATCAAATTCGTCGAGGCTTTTTGAAAGCCTATCGATAGAAACGCCGAGATGCTCGGCCAGCAGCCTGCGGTGCATCCTGTCGATCGCATCCGCTATTCGACCTCCGCCGTTTGATTCGACAACGAGATTACACTCGGAATCCAATCCCATCGAGCGATTGCTCAGATTCGCGGAGCCGAGTGTCATCAACTGATTGTCCACGATGAGGATTTTCGCGTGGACATAAATCGGAACACTGTGGTCATCGATCGTCGGATAGACGACTGCCAGGCGGTTGTGCCGGTCCGCTTCCTGCAATCGGGTGACGATCTTATTTCGAATGGCATCCATGGTGCTTTTTTCAAGCCAGCCGTTGGCGTTGCTGGGCAGGACCACGATAATTTCGGGTCCATTTTCTTGTTTAAGTTTTTCGACCAAAAGACCGGCGATATCACCCGCCGTCAGGTACTGGTTTTCGATGTAGATCGATTTTTCGGCGGCGGCGATGCCGTCCTGGTAAAGGTGCTGGATTTCGCGCACCTCGGCGCGTCCTTTGTAAGCCGGCAGGGTCCGGGAGATCCCAACGGAAGCGTCCGTGAGATCGGGTTCGATCGACGGCGGCCAGGGCGGACGATGGGAGGTCTCCAGCGCCGGCAGCGTTTTACCGGTCGCCCACAGCCAACGATCGCGAAAAAGATCGCCCAACGACGCCGCGGCATCACCGTCCACCATTATTTGCGCATCGTGAAACGGCCCGTATTCGTCGCCCTCCGGTGTTTTTCGGTGCGGATCCTGCGGCTGGTGTTCCGGGGTATCCCAGCGATTCTTCGTCAGGTCGATCCCGCCGCAAAAAGCGACCGCGTCATCGATGACCACAACCTTTTGGTGCTGAGACGCACCGATGGGGTGTTTTTCGTCCATTTGAAAAGAGATGCGCGGGTG
>JARROL010000056.1:0-12332 GCA_037383965.1 Desulfobacterales bacterium
CTATTGTGCGCCCGGCAGGGCGCACTCACTTGGAGGTGCGACGCGACTAAGTTTGTCGAAGTCAAGTCCTCTACACACCCGGGGGAGAACCGGGACGCCCATACATATATAAATAACTTTTTGTCAAAAAGAGAATAACCGTTTTTCTTTGCGATTCCTTCTCCGCGTCTTGCCGCAATGCTCACAGCCGGCTGGGGCAGACCCAGCCGGTTTGATGTTTCAGACACCGGCCACTGGTATCTATGATGTATGGCTATTTTATTTGTTTCAAGTTTGGTAACTGCATCGCTTGCCTGCTGAAAAACCGCGGCTTGTTTTGTCCGCAACCTCAGTCGGCACCGGGTCCACGGCTTGGGCTGTCCGTAACGCAAAATTGCCACAGCTGGATAATTTTAAAAAATTATCAATACGCATCAGTTCACATTGCATTTCGCCGGTTTTTTATGGTAACTTTGTGAAAGCTTTGAAAATTGGGTTGGATTGCCTATCTTACGGTTTTTGAAAAATTTTGATAAGTTCGAGTTAAATTGTTATCGAAATATCAGCAATGTGGCGTGAATTTATCTATTTGAACAAGCACATGAGGTAAGGTCGCTTTAGTCCGTGTGGGATGGTTTTATTGACTACAACGCAAAAAGTGTGCATATGGACGAAGTATCGCAATACTGGATAGATGAAGCTGTGGATTCTTTAATGGTCCTCGACCATCTTTTCGAAAAAGGTGATTACTCATACGCACTTTTCTTCGGGCATCTGGCAATAGAAAAGATGCTAAAAGGGATATATGTAGCGAACAAGGGAGAGCACGCGCCGCCGATACACAATCTTCCGCGCTTGGCGCGACTGGCCGATATTTAAATAAACCAAGAGAGAAATGAGCAGTTGGTCCTGATAACCGGTTTTAATATCGAAGCGCGCTACCCCGACCTGAAACGATCTTTCAGAAAAAAGTGTACTAAGGATTATGCCTCCATACGAATTCGAGAAATAAAGGAAATTATGAAGTGGTTACGACAAATTTCTCGACGAGATACAAAAGCGCTACCACGTGGACAGTGCCTACCTTTTCGGCTCTTACGCCAAAGGTACACAGAATCTATGGAGTGATATTGATCTTGCTGTCGTCTCGCCAGACTTTTCTGAGGACCTATTTGAGGAGCGCATGATTCTTACGCTCTTGGCTGCTGAGATAGACGAGCGCATTGAACCTAAGCCCTTCCATCCTGATTCTTTTAAACCAATCGATCCCCTCGTCTATGAAATACAAAAACATGGTGTTAAATTGATTTAACCCAATGAGGGGGAGAACCGAGAACCGGGACATTCTATATTTCCTTTGTCAAGCATTTATTTTACTTAATTATTACAAAGTCTTAAGTATAATAAAGATCTGAGGATACACCTATACTGTAAAATAGCAAGTACTTCTTCGGCGAGTTTTTCTCCCCCGTCGACACGCTCAGATCGAGCGTGTCGGCGAACTCTCTGCGTAAGCGTTACAATTATCCGAGATCCGACCTGTTGGCATCGGCCTCAAGCATTCCTTATCCACGCTATGAGTTCAGAGGGAGGCCCTGTGTTTGTCCCGCCCGGAGTTGTTTCACTCCTACGTCCATAAACGGGCTCTCCCGCCGATATATTCTCTGCTGATGTCTTTTGTCAGACAGCCAGCAGGTTCGGATCAAAATCAGTTTCGGTTCTCATCATCGTCCATGCGATTACCAGCATCTTTGCAGCCAGCTTGACACGCATCTTGGTCCGGATGCCGCGCTCCTTCTCACGGCCTTTAAGATAGCGGGTGAACAACGCCCGGAAGCCGGCGTGGTGATACGAGGCGATTAACGCGGCCTGATACAGCGCATATCGCAGATCGGTATTGCCGCGCTTGGAAATCACCGGCACAGCCGTTTGGCTGCGCTTGCCGCTTCGCTTGGCGTTCAGATCAAAGCCGGCCAGCCGGACGACTTGCTTGCGAGCCTTGAACCGGTGGGGATCACCGATTTTCGCCAACACCTGAGAGCAGACGTAAGGACCAAAGCCGGGTATTGTTCGGATCCGCCGGTATGTTGGAAAACGCCGACAGACGGTTTCTATTTGCGCTTCGGTCTGTTCGATACGTCGGTGCACATCATGAAAACGCTCCACCAACGTTTGCGCTTCAAATACGGTGGCTTCACTCACCGGGCAGCCGACCGAGCTTGCGGCCACCTCATAGATCGTCCGCAAACGTCGCACCTGTCGCTGCCCACGATCCCGGGTGGTAACCAGGCTCAGAAAATCGGTAAACGACATGGCCGATATTTTGCGCGGGTCAAGACACCAGCGCACGATGGCCAGGTTCTCCGTCAGACAGCTGCCCCAGTGCCGGTCGAGTTCCGGAAAGTGCCTGGCAACCAGCCCGTTGCGGATTTGCATGCGGATGGAATGCTCCTGCTTCTTGAGTCGTTTGCGCAGCGACAGCAATGAACGTAATTCCAGCAGATCCGCATCCGGTTCTTCGAAGAACTGACACTTTCCCTGGGAGACCAGGTCGGCCACATTGGCGCTGTCCTTGGTGTCGTTTTTATCCCAGCGGCCGTCCAGTGTCTGCCGGTTCTCGGCGATGGCATGGTTGGAGACCAGCACCAGCAGTTGCCCCCGCTCCAAAAGCCAGTTGGCCAGCGGTTTATGGTAGTTACCGGTCGGCTCCAAAGCGAAGACGGCCTTGCTCAGTCCATGACGGGTCTTCAGCTGACCGACGCGCTCCAGCAACTCACTGAAACCGCCAGCGCTGTTGTCAAAGAGCAGTCGTTTGAGCAACGCTTGCCCTGTGGCGGTGCCGAAAAAAGCATGGTGGCGCTCCTTGGCCACATCGATGCCCACAATCACGTACTCTGCCGATCCGCGGATTTCCCTGCGGAATTGACAGAACTCGGCGTACCTGTTAACGTTGTCGTGCTTCATGATAACCTCCTTTTAGCTGTGGGTTTATATTGTGGGTGCCTTTATGCTATCAGGAGGTTATTTTTTTACAAGGCGATAATTACTTTCTTTTTTACTACTCGTGGCAGTATATTCTTTTATTATTTCAATATATAACGCCCATAAATAAATAAATAACTATTCGTCAAAAAGAGAATAACCATTCTGCTTTGCGATTTCTTCTCCGCGTCTTGCCGCAATGCTCACAGCCGGCTGGGTCAATCCCAGCCGGTTTGCTATCGTGCGCCCGGCAGGGCGCACTCACTTGGAGGTGCGACGCGACTAAGTTTGTCGAAGTCAAGTCCTCTACACACCCGACAGGGGGAAGTGTTAGCCGGACGGCAAGGGTGCCTACCGCGAGGTGGGATCTGAAGGAAGCCGCAGGCAAAGCGCTGGCCCGACGAACAGAAATCGCATAGGAGGCGGTCATGCTGGATGAGAAGGCGATTATCTTCAAAGTCCGATACCTGTACGGAAAGCATGGCCGTATATGCGGCGGGCAAAAGCGTGAAGGTGGGTGCGCATTACCCGGGGAGATCTGCCGATCTGCCTTGTGCTACCGGTATCGCAAGGTGCCGGGATGGGTTGGCAGAAGTCAGCCGAGGGCATAGTAGGCTTACTCGACCGAGCCGAAGGCCTGAACATGAATTACAGACAGGAGCCTTAATTTCGATGACCACGCAGACGCTGACCAATCGGGCTGAGATGCGCGATGCTGCGGCGGAGAGAGGCGGACGGAATCGGCCAATGGCCGCCGGCAGTGCGTCAAGTGGCACGGCAAGGAGGGGGCACTCCTGTGCGGGAACGTAAGAATCTGATGGAAGCGGTGGTCGAGCGCGAGAACATGCTGAATGCCCTCAGACGGGTGGTCAGCAATAAGGGCGCAGCCGGCGTGGACGCCATGAGTGTCGATGAGCTGAAGCCCTATTTGCAAACTCACTGGGGGTGCATCAAAGAGTACCTGCTGGAAGGCAGCTATCAGCCGCAGCCGGTGCGCCGGGTGGAGATACCAAAGCCCGGTGGCAAGGGAGTGCGCAAGCTTGGCGTTCCCACGGTGGTTGACAGGCTGATTCAGCAGGCTTTGCATCAAGTGCTCAGCCCTTTGTTTGATCCTGACTTTTCGGTCAGCAGCTACGGCTTTCGGCCGGGATGCAGCGCCCATCAGGCACTGTGTCAGGCAAGGGAGCATGTGGCTTGCGGCAGGCGCTGGGTGGTGGATTTAGATTTGGAGAAATTCTTCGATCGCGTCCACCATGACGTGTTGATGAGCCGTGTGGCCAGAAAGGTTGGGGACAAACGCGTGTTGTGTCTGATCCGCCGCTATCTCAAGGCAGGCATCATGGAAGGCGGGCTGGTGAGTCAGTCGATCATGGGCATGCCGCAGGGCGGTCCACTTTCGCCGCTTTTGTCCAACATCCTGCTGGACGATCTGGATAAGGAGCTTGAGCGACGCGGGCACCGGTTTTGCCGCTACGCCGATGATGTGAACCTGTACGTGGGTTCCAGGCGAGCCGGGCAAAGGGTGCTCGATTCGATTGAAAAGTTCCTTGCCCGTCGGTTGCACCTGCGGGTGAATCGGCAAAAGAGCGCGGTGGATCGTCCGTGGAAGCGGAAATTCTTGGGATACAGCATGACATGGCACAAGCGGCCTCGATTGAAAGTGGCCCCCTTGTCAGTGAAAAGACTTAAGCTGAAGCTCAAGGAGGCATTTCGACGGGGCCGTGGACGAAACCTGGGCAAGATTATCGAGGAGCTGGCTTTGACGCTTCGCGGTTGGATAAACTATTTCCGGCTATCGGAAGTCAAGGGCATCTTTGAAGAACTAGACGGGTGGATACGACGCAGACTGCGCTTAATCATTTGGCGGCAATGGAAGCGGACGTACGCCAGGGCAAAAGGCTTGATGAAAAGAGGGCTGGGCGAAAGCCGCGCCTGGGAATCGGCTGCAAATGGTAGAGGCCCCTGGTGGAATTCGGGAGCCTCGCACATGAATCAGGCGTTTCCCAAGAAATTCTTTGACCGGCTCGGACTCGTGTCACTGCTTGATTCGGTTCTTAAGTTTCAATGTAACTCATGAACCGCCGTATACGGAACCGTACGTACGGTGGTGTGGGAGGACGGAGGGCGCGAGCCCTCCTCCTACCCGATGAACTTTAAACATGTCGACCTTCCATGAAAGGTAATGCAGATGCGACTGCGGCAGTTTCCCGGAAAAGATAATTTTATCGAACTCGCCCGGACAGCAAACGTCGTACCGGTAGGCCTCGAAATTCTGGCGGATATGGATACGCCGGTGACGATCATGCGCAAAATCTACCTGAACGATGGGCCTGCGTTTCTCTTCGAGAGCGTCGAAGGCGGCGAACGCTGGGGGCGGTTCAGTTTTCTCGGCTCCGCTTCGCGCAGTCAGCTCAAAATCTACAGAGACCGGGTTGAGATCCGACAAAACGGTGCCCTGCGGCAGGAATCCCACCACGGGGATCCCATGGCCTATCTGCGCGCCTACATGAAACAATACCAGCCGGCGGTTATACCGGAACTGCCCCGGTTCTGGGGCGGTCTGGTGGGTTACCTGACCTACGAGGCGGTGTCGTTTTTCGAAGATATCCCCAATGAGCTGACGGAGGACAAGCCCTTGGCCCAATTTATGGTCCCCGAAGAGATCCTGATCTTTGACAACATTTCCAACACGTTGATGATCGTGGCCCTCAGCTTCACCGAAGACCACCCCGACGGCGCTTCGGCTTACGCGGCGGCCCTTGACCGAATTGAAGGCCTGGCCGCCCGTATCGAACAGCCGGTGTCCGAAGAAGATGCAGCCGCCCGGCAAGTCGGCTGCCGGCTCGAGCCCGTGAGCGATGATGAGACCTTCCGCCGAAAGGTGTTGAAAACCAAGGAGTACATCCAGGCTGGCGACATCATCCAGGCTGTGATATCGCAGCTGTTTACCTGCAGCCCGCCGCCCGACCCGCTTTCCCTCTACCGAGCCCAGCGCTTCATCAACCCGTCTCCGTATCTCTTTTTTCTCCATCTCGACGGGACCGTATTGATCGGATCGTCCCCGGAAACCATGGTGCGGCTGGAAAACGGCGTGGCGACACTCAGGCCGATCGCCGGCACCCGGCCCAGGGGCGGTTCCGAGCAGGAGGATCGGGAGTTAGCCGACGAACTGCTCAGGGACGAAAAGGAGCGGGCCGAACACCTCATGCTGGTCGATTTGGGACGCAACGACCTGGGGAGGGTGGCCGAGACCGGGACCGTGCAGGTGACCGATCTGATGGTGGTGGAACGTTATTCCCACGTTATGCACCTGGTGTCCAACATCTGTTGTGATCTGCGGACGGACTGCGATGCCTGGAGCTTGATCCCGGCAGCGTTTCCCACCGGCACCCTGTCGGGTGCACCCAAGGTGCGGGCGATGGAAATCATCGCCGAACTCGAGGAAGAGCCGCGGGGACCCTACGGGGGCGCGGTGGGATACGTTTCCTTCAGCGGTAACATGGACATGGCCATCACGATTCGCACGGCCTGTGTCGAGAATGGTCGGCTCACCGTGCGTGCCGGGGCCGGGATCGTCGCCGATTCCGATCCCGAGCGGGAGCGCGTAGAAACCGTCAACAAGGCCATGGCCATACAGAAGGCCTTGGAGCTGCTTAATAGAAGTTAGCCGGTTGGCCGGTTTGCCCGTTGGCCTGTTGATCGGTTCCGGGTTCTGAGTTCAATGTTCAAAGGTTCTATCCTAACCAAACGGAGTTTTTCCATGATAGTGGTCATCGACAATTACGACTCGTTTACATACAACCTGGTACAATACTTGAAAATCATCGGGTCTGAAGTGGTCGTGTTTCGGAACGATGCCGTTTCTCTTTCGGAGTTGGAGGAGATGGCGCCTGCCGGATTCGTCATTTCTCCCGGACCGGGACGGCCGGAAACGGCCGGGATTTCGATGCCGCTGATCGAGCGCTTTTCCGGCCTCATTCCGATTCTGGGCGTTTGCCTCGGTCATCAGGCCATCGCCGCGGCCATGGGGGGCAAGGTCGTTTCCGCCAAGCGCCTGATGCACGGCAAAACCTCAACTGTGACCGCAGACGGACAAACGATCTTCAAGGGCATCAAATCTCCTTTCTCTGCAATGCGATATCACTCCCTGGCCGTGGAGAGGGAGACCCTGCCGGGTTGCCTTAAAGTAACTGCCGAGGCGGAAGACGGCGAAATCATGGGCATTCGGCATGAGACGGATGCGACCGAGGGGATCCAGTTCCATCCGGAGTCGATCATGACACCGGTGGGGAAACGGTTATTACGGAACTTCGTCAATCAAGCGTAAAGGATTTGCGATCCTAAAGAAAGGAGAGGGGGACAATGTTTCGTGAATATCTGACCAAGATAATCGACAGGAAAAACCTGACGCAGTCGGAGATGTCGGAGATGATCGGCCTCATTTTTTCCGGTGAAGTGAGCGACTCCCAGGTGGGGGCGTTTATGGCGGCGCTGGCGACGAAGGGTGAAACCTTCGAGGAGTTGGCCGGCGCAGCCCAGGCGATGCGCCGCAAGGCCCTGCGCATCGAGGCAATGGGCCAAACGGTGATGGACACGTGCGGCACCGGCGGCGATGGGGCCAACACCTTTAACATTTCAACCACGACGGCCTTTGTCGTTGCCGGTTGCGGTGTGACGGTTGCCAAACATGGCAACCGCAGCGTGTCGAGCAAATGCGGAAGTGCCGACCTGCTGGAAAACCTCGGCATCAACCTCACTACCGCCCCGGAAATTGTCGAAGAAGCCATTGCCGAAATCGGCATCGGATTCCTGTTTGCGCCGCTTTACCATGGTGCCATGAAGTATGCCATGACGGCGCGGAAGGAGGTGGGGGTGCGCAGCATCTTCAACATGCTGGGACCGCTGACGAACCCTGCCGGCGCCAATTGCCAGCTTTTAGGGGTTTACGCGCCTCAACTCACGGAAATGTTTGCCGAAGCCTTGAAGATGCTCGGTAGTCGGCGGGCTTTCGTGGTTCATGGTCACGACGGGCTGGACGAGATCTCCGTCTGCGCGCCGACGCGTATCTCGGAACTGAACGATGGACAGATCCGCACCTACGACATTTCACCGGACCAGTTCTTTGGGAAAGCGGCCGATCCGCAAGAACTGGCCGGCGGGGAACCGGCCCGCAATGCCGAGATCACCCGCCGAATTCTAACCGGCGAAAAGGGCGCCCGGCGCAACGTGGTGCTGCTCAACAGCGCGGCAGCTCTGGTAGCCTCGGGCAGAGTAAAAGACATTTTCGAAGGGATCCGATTGGCCGAAGAGGCTATCGACTCGGGTGCCGCCACCGGTAAACTGGAAGCCTTGGCGGCATACACAAAGGAAAATGGGTGATGGGCGTGCACATCCTGGATCGGATCGTGGCGAAGAAAAAGGACGAGGTGACCGAGGCAAAAAAGGCTGTTTCGGAGGCCAATCTCGAGCAAAGAGCCAGGGCAAGAACCGATATGCGGTCTTTTTCGACATCGCTTGCCCAACCGGGTCCCCAAGGGATCAATATCATTGCCGAAGTCAAGCGGGCCTCCCCTTCGAAAGGCGTCATCCGGGCCGATCTCGATCCGGCGGAATATGCCCGCAGGTACGAATCCGCCGGGGCAGCGGCCATGTCGGTACTCACCGACGAGGGGTTTTTCCGCGGCAGTTTCAACGACTTGCGCAGTGCGCGCGAGGCGACCCGTCTGCCAGTGCTGCGGAAAGACTTCATTATTTCTTCCTACCAGGTCATCGAATCTGTCGCCCTCGGCGCAGATGCCATTCTTCTGATCGTGCGAATCCTGTCTGAACAGCAGCTAAAGGAGTATCTCTCCCTGAGCCGGGAGTTGCTGGTGGATGCCCTGGTCGAGGTCCACTCGGAGGAAGAGTTCGACGCCGCTTCGGAGGCCGGTGCCCGGCTGATCGGTGTCAACAACCGTAACCTGGATGTCTTCAAAACCGACATCAACACGTCTGTCCGACTGGCCCGGCGGTTTGAACCGCAGCAGACCGGTGTGGCCGAAAGCGGTATACACTCCCGTGAAGATATTCTGAAAATTCGTGCGGCCGGTATCTTCAATTTTCTTATCGGTGAGAGCCTTGTTCGGGCGGATGACACCCGGGGGTTCCTGAAGAACTTGCTCGGATTGAAAGAGAACCGACCCGAAAATATATGACTGTTCATAGGGTTGCAAAGTCAGATGCACTTCAGACCACCTCATTGTAAGCGTTTACAGGGTGCCGCCCCAGTGAAATAGGCTTCGCATTTCACGGGGCAGGCAGATGCAGGGCGCCGGACGCGCAGACGACCTTTTGTACTTCAAGTGCCCGACAACAAAGCAGATGTGGTGCTCTGTGAATGCTTACGAAAATTTAATGAACTTATCGGGCTTAGAAAGCAACAGTGAAAAGAACCATCCAGATAAAAGTGTGCGGTTTGACCGAAGCAAAAATGGCGGCGGCGTGCGCGGCACTTGAGATTGATGCCGTCGGCCTGGTTTTCTATCCCCCAAGTCCGCGCTTCGTCTCTGATGTCCAAGCCGAAGAGATTACCGCTGCGGTGAACGGTCGTGCGGCCGTCATCGGGGTTTTTGTGGACGAACCCGCTGACGAGATCCTGCAAAAAGTAAAGCGGTGTGGGTTGACCGGTGTCCAGCTTCATGGCCGCGAGACACCGGCTGAGGTCTCGCTGCTAAAAAATGAAGGTCTAACGGTGATCAAGGCCCTGTTTCATAAGAGAGAACCAACCTTTCAGTCGATCTCCCGGTACGGTCCGTCGGCCTTTCTGCTGGAATGCGGCAGGGGGTGGTTGCCGGGGGGTACGGCCCGGGTCTGGGACTGGACGGATGCCCAACCGATTGCCGCAAATGCGCCGGTGATCCTTGCCGGTGGGCTTACCCCTGGAAACGTCGGCCAAGCCGTAAGACTCGGCCGGCCTCATGCCGTCGATGTCAGCTCGGGGGTTGAAGCCTCCCCGGGCAAAAAGGATTTGACTAAAATCGAAGCGTTTGTTTCCGCAGTTGCCGGCATCGTTCCAACCGATGGCGACGCAAAAGCAAGGAGGATTTTTAAATGATACAGACAGAACCCCGTCCGGACGCCGACGGACATTTTGGACAATTCGGCGGGCGCTACGTCGCCGAGACGCTCATGCCGGCCATATTGGAGCTCGAAGAGGCGTACACCCGCATAACGCCTGGGCAGGAGTTCCAGCAGGAATTCCACCGCCTGTTGAACCATTATGCCGGACGGCCGACACCCCTCTATTTAGCCGGCCGCCTGACCGAGTCTCTTAAGGGCGCTGCAATTTATCTCAAGCGTGAAGATCTGGCCCACACAGGAGCCCACAAAATCAACAACACCCTTGGGCAAGCCCTGCTGGCCAAGTGGATGGGCAAGGGCAAGCTGATTGCCGAAACCGGGGCCGGCCAGCATGGAGTGGCGACCGCCACCGTGGCGGCACTTTTCGGCATGCAGTGCCGGATCTTCATGGGCACCGAAGACATCGAGCGTCAGGCGGCCAACGTTCAGCGCATGGAACTTCTCGGTGCCGAAGTCGAGGCGGTCAGCAGCGGCAGCGGCACGTTGAAGGACGCCATGAACGAGGCCATGCGTTTCTGGTCGGCCGAAGTGTCCGACACTTTTTATGTCATTGGTTCGGTGGCCGGACCGCATCCCTATCCGGCGATGGTGCGGGACTTCCAAAGCGTCATTGGAGATGAGGCCCGCCGCCAGATTTTAGAGCAAACCGGCCGACTGCCCGATGCGCTGGTGGCCTGCGTCGGTGGCGGCAGCAACGCCATGGGACTCTTTTATCCGTTCTTGGAAGATCCGGTCGAGATGATCGGCGTGGAAGCCGCCGGCAAGGGGATCGACAGCGGCAAACATGCGGCGACACTCGGCAAGGGGTCGGTCGGCGTGCTTCACGGTTCCAAGTCTTACCTCTTGCAGGATCAGGACGGCCAGATCATCGAAGCCCACTCCATTTCGGCCGGTCTCGATTATCCGGGGGTCGGACCGGAGCACGCATTTTTGAAGGATATCGGTCGTGCCCGATATGCAGCCGTCGACGACGGGCAGGCCCTGGCGGCTTTCAAAACACTGTGTGTTCTGGAAGGCATCATCCCGGCGTTGGAAAGCTCGCATGCCGTGGCCCATGCCATGCAGATTGCGCCAAACATGCCCCCCGAAAAGGTGATCATCGTCAATCTTTCCGGCCGGGGAGACAAGGACCTGGGCATCGTGTTCTCCCAATCCGAAAAGGAGAAAAGATAAGATGAATCGCATTGATGAGACCTTCAACCGGTTGAAGCAAAAAAATGAAAGCGCTCTGGTGGGCTTTGTCACGGCCGGCGATCCGAAACCGGACGTGTCGCTGCGGATTCTTGACGCCATGTGCCGGGCCGGTGTGGATGTTCTTGAACTGGGCGTTCCTTTTTCCGATCCGACCGCCGACGGTCCGGTCATACAGCGTTCATCGGCACGGGCGCTCGAAAGCAGGATGAGTTTGCAGCGGGCTTTCGAAATGACACGCCAGTTGCGGACGCGTTTTAGCCTGCCGATCGTGCTCTTCAGCTATTACAACCCTATCCTTCAGTACGGGACGACAGCCTTTTACCGCAGCGCCACCGATGCCGGCGCCGACGGGGTGCTGGTGGTGGACCTGCCGCCCGAAGAATCGGCCGAATTTACAGATCACCGGGCCGACAGCGACCTTCACCTGATCCGGTTGATAGCGCCGACCACTCCGCAGGAGCGCATGCGCCGCATTGCCGCAACGGGTTCAGGTTTTCTATACCTCGTGTCCAAAACCGGAGTAACGGGCAGTGACGGGCTGAACACGGTCGACATCACCCCAAAAATGGCTGATCTGCGCGCGGTGACCTCCCTGCCGATTTGTGTCGGCTTCGGCATATCGACCGCGGCCGATGTCGCCGCAATTGCCGCCATAGCCGATGGGGTGGTCATCGGCAGTGCTTTCGAACGCACCATCGAAAACAACATCGATCGTCCGGACCTGGTGGATCGGATTGCCGCACAGGTCCGTGAATACAAAGCGGCAACCCGCAAATAGAAACTTGACACTTGAAACTTGAAACTCTGAAACCGGCAATCCGCAATCAGAGAGGGCGTTTCCGCGCGTCCGGGCTCAGGCACATCAATTTAAAGTATCACGGTGGACTGAAGGGCTACCAACTGTTTAATCCGGTTTCGTTGACATCAACCAGTCAATTAATAGGGAACGAGGAGAGTCTATCATGTTAATCGTCATGGATAAAAAGGCAACCGCCGTGGAGATCGAGGCCGTCGTCGCTGCGGTCGAGGCCAAGGGATATACAGCCCGCCCGATTCCC
>JARROL010000057.1:0-21294 GCA_037383965.1 Desulfobacterales bacterium
TGGGTTCTCATGGGAGAAGCGCCTTTGCTGCTGCGTTCCTCGGCAGCGTTACCTACAGCATAATCCACAATGAGACAAAAATTCCTGTTCTTGTGGTCAGAAGATGACGCCTCTAAGATTTTAAGAATTAACAAACGAGGAAAACAATGGGTCAATCCAATCTTAACCGCATCTTTAACCCGCGTCATGTTGCGGTGGTGGGTGCCAGCGAAAAAGCTGGAGCCATCGGCACTGTGGTAATGAGAAATCTTATGGTGGCGTCATAGAGGAACTTCACATGAAACACACTATTCTCTGTATCAACAGCGGCTCCTCATCCATTAAATTTGCCTTATATCATGTCCAGGAGACCGAGGAATTGATTGCCGAAGGAGCGGTGGAACGGATCGGTCTGACAGGCGGCTGGCTCTGGCTGAAGGATAACCAGGGGAAACGCCTCGTGGACAGCCACTCGGATTTTTCAGACCACAAAGAGGCCGTCAAGGCGATGTTCATGACTGCCATTGAGGGACAGCATCTTCCAACTCCGGATGGAGTCGGGCACCGACTGGTCCATGGAGGCCCGAAACACATGGCCCCCGAAATGGTAACGCCCGAATTGATGCCCACCCTGAGAAGCCTCATCCCCTTGGCCCCTTTGCACCTGCCCGGCGAGATCAAAGGCATCGATGCCGTCGCCCAGCACTACCCGGGACTCAGCCAAGTCGTCTGCTTTGATACCGCCTTTCACCGCCGGATACCGGAGGTGGCCCAGTGGCTGCCGCTAGTTCGTAGTCTCTGGCATGAAGGCATACACCGCTATGGATTCCATGGCCTTTCCTATGAATACATCGTCGGTGCCCTGGGAAGGGACACCAAGAGGCGGGTCATCATTGCCCATCTGGGCAACGGCGCCAGCATGGCGGCGCTCAAGGACGGAGAGCCTCAGGACACCACCATGGGATTTTCCGCCCTGGGGGGACTCATGATGGGCACACGATCCGGAGATCTCGATCCGGGCATCCTGCTCTACCTCATGGAGGAAAAAGGGTATGATGCCCGTCAGCTCGAAAGGCTGTTCAACCGGCGGTCCGGGCTCATCGGGGTCTCGGGAATCAGCTCCGATATGAAAACGCTTCTGGACAAACGCTCTACGGAACCGCATGCCGCCCAGGCCATCGCGCTTTTCTGCTACACGGCCCGCAAGTATATCGGCGCACTCTCCGCCGTGCTGGACGGCTTGGATATCCTGGTGTTCACCGGCGGGATCGGTGAGAGGGCCGCACCGGTGAGGTGGATGATCTGCCACGGCCTCGATTATCTTGGCATTCATCTTGACCCCAGGGGCAACGATGCCAATGCAGGCATCATCTCCACGAACACGAGTCCCTGCAGCGTGCGGGTGATTCCCACCAACGAGGACCGGATGATTGCCCGGCATGCCCGGGCCCTGCTTCTAAAAAGCAAACAAGGAGATAGACCATGAGCGTTGAATTTGCCACATTCGAGGACATGCTTACATCTGTCCAAGGCCTGCCCGCCATGCCCACCGCCGTAATCGATGCGGATGAGCGGCATGTGTTGGAAGGCGCCTGCGAGGCGGCGGCGGCCGGTTATATCGAGCCCATTTTAATCGGGGATGAAAAGAGTATTCGGAACATACTCAAAACCATCACCGGCACAAAGCAATTTCGCATTATCCATGCCCCGCAAGAGGAGGCAATGGCCGAGAAAGGTGTCGAACTCCTTGAAAAAGGGGAAGTAAAGGCCCTGATGAAGGGCCACATCCACACAGACGAATTTCTTCACCCCATCCTCCTGCATCACCTGCAGGGAAAAAAACGCATCTCTCATGTGTTCCTGGCGGACCTGAAGACATATCCCAAACTTCTCTACATTACCGATGCCGCCATTAACATCAGTCCGGACCTCTCCACCAAGATACACATCGTTCAGAATGCGGTTGATATCGCCCGTTTGCTGGGAATAGCAGAACCAAAAGTCGCCGCCTTATCGGCAGTGGAGGTTGTCAACCCGGCCATCCCCTCCACCATCGATGCCGCCTGTCTGGCAAAGATGGCAGACAGGGGGCAGATAGTAGGGGCCATCGTGGACGGGCCGCTCGCCTTTGACAACGCCATCTCAACCGAGTCGGCCAAGGTCAAAGGGGTCCACAGTTCGGTATCGGGCGACGTCGACATCCTGATGGTGCCGGAACTGGTTTCGGGCAACATCCTGAGCAAGGACCTTGAATATCTGGCCGGGGCGCAACTGGCTGGTTTCGTCGTCGGCACTAAGGTGCCGATCATTCTTACATCCCGATCCGACCCACCCAGGGCACGGCTGATTTCATGCGCCGTCGCGGCCTTGGTGAGTCACCGAATGGAGTAAATTATGAATGAAAAAAAGAATTTGAAAAACCCGATGATGACCTACAATTGGATGAAAGATGCATACGAGTATTGGCTGGATTCCAGCCAGCGGTGGATTCTTTTTATGGATATCCTCCGGAAACGCGGAAATAATTATTTTGAAACCATCAAAAAAGGAGAGCCCCCGGTTCTTGTTTTCGACTATGAGGTCATTCTGGAGGGCCGGACCTTCGACAGGCCGGTAAACTATGACCTGGCCAGGATTAAACCGAGAAAAACAGACAAAATTGACCCTGAAAAACAGCCCATCATCGTCATCGACCCCAGGGCCGGCAACGGCCCGGGCATCGGCGGCTCCAAACGGGATTCCGAAATCGGCGATGCTCTGGCCCAAGGATACCCGGTCTATTTCATCCTCTTCCATCCGGAGCCCGAGCCGGGACAGACACTGGACGATGTGGAAAAAGCCGAGATCTGCTTTGTCGAAGAAGTTGCCCGGCGTCATCCAAAGGCTGAAAGGCCGGCGCTGATCGGCAACTGCCAGGCCGGCTGGGCGGTGGCACTGCTGGGTGCCGACCGTCCGGACTTGACGGGTCCTCTAGTACTCAATGGCTCTCCCCTTTCCTACTGGTCAGGGGTTCAGGGAAAGAACCCGATGCGATATGCGGGCGGACTGCTTGGCGGGATCTGGCTTATTTCTCTCCTTTCGGACTTGGGACACGGGAAATTCGACGGAGCATGGCTCGAGGAAAACTTTGAAAGCCTCAATCCCGGCAATACCCTATGGACAAAGCAGTACAATCTCTATTCCAATGTGGATACCGATGAAGACCGATACCTCACCTTCGAGAAATGGTGGGACGGCTATTCCGAAATGACCGGAGAAGAGATGCATTCCATCGTCGAGAATCTTTTTGTGGGCGACAAACTGGAGCAGGGCAAGCTGTCCCTGGACAGGAAAAAAATCCTCAATCTGAAAGACATAAAAAAGCCGATGCTCCTGTTCGCATCCGAGGGCGATAACATTACACCGCCCCAGCAGGCCCTGGACTGGATCATCAAGGTATACGGGTCGGTGGCGGAGATCAAAAAGCTGAATAAGGTGATCATCTACATGCTTCACCCGAATGTCGGTCACCTCGGCATTTTCGTCGGCAGCAAGGCGGCAAAAAAAGAGCACATGGAGATCATCAAAAGCATCGATATCATCGAGGCGTTGACGCCTGGTCTCTACGAGATGATCATCGTCGATAAGGGGAAAAAAGAAGGCGTGACCGATTACGATGTCCGCTTCGAGGAGCGTGATATCAAGGATCTTATGGCCCTGAACGCGGACAAGGAGACGATGCAAGAGGAAGATGCGGATTTCAGCCGGGTCGCAGCCGTTTCAGAGATGAACGACTGGTTGTACAACACCTTCGCAAGCCCCTTCGTGAAGATGTTGTCCACGGAAACGTCGGCCGAAGTCATGAAACAGCTCCACCCGCTGCGGGTGAACAAGTATATCTTTTCAGACACGATAAACCCTTTCATGCTGATCTTCAAGACGCTGGCTCCGGTCGTTAAAAAGGACCGCAGCCCGGTTGCCCCGGATAACCCTTTTACGGCCTTCGAAAAGAATGTCTCGGACACCATTGTAACCCTTCTTGACGGCTATCAGAACATTCGAGACCACTTCGAGGAAACCATGTTTTTCAGCATCTATGAAAATCCCTGGATGAAGCTGTTATTCACCGAAACATCACCCCAAAAACCCTCACCGTAAACTAATATGGCGCAAATGTGAGCCGGGTTTATTCGTTTACGACCGTTTTGCGGGAAGCCGCAGAAATGATGACAGGCCGCAATGCTTCGGCGTTGACCATGTCCTATTATTGATCGGACAAAGTCGTTCCCCATTATAACATTATGGGCTTTGCAATGAACCGCATTCTTGATGAAAAACAAACAAGTTGTTTTCCCGATTCGGAAAACCATAAGGAGACCCCTGAATGAGGCCACCGCTGAGGTTGTCCAAAAGAATCATGAATTATCATATGACCGATCCGCAGGTGTTCTACAACCAGGAGGACCTCTGGACCCTGCCTCAGGAAAAATATAACGGCCAGGCGGTCGCATTTCAGCCCTATTATATTCTCATGCGTCTGCCTGAAACAGATGAAATTCAGTCCTTAGAACGGAGAAACATCCAATTAAAACGGTTTCCCGGATGAGTAGACCGGTAACGACTGATGCGAGTGGCGGGAAATGAGGAGAAAAGGAGGCCCATATGACGATTTCAAACTATTATCTCGTTCCCCCGATGCCGGAAGGACTCGAAGGACTGGCCGAATTGGGTCTGGACCTGCGCTGGTCCTGGAGCCATGCGACCGATCCCCTCTGGGAGCGCGTCGATCCCGAATTATGGAACCTGACCCGCAACCCGTGGCTCATCTTGCAGTCGGTTTCATCCGCCCACCTCAAAACCCTGGCCCAGGAGCCGGCTTTTCGGAATCAGGTCGACAAGCACCTCACGGAACACCGCAAGGCTTTGAAAGGGGCCAGCTGGTATGCGGAAACCCACGCCGCTGCCCCAATGACCGTAGCGTACTTCAGCATGGAATTCGGCCTGAGCGAGGCCCTTCCCATCTACTCCGGGGGACTCGGCATCCTGGCGGGGGACCACCTCAAGACAGCCAGCGACCTCGGGGTGCCGATTGTCGGCATCGGTCTGCTGTATCAGCAGGGCTACTTTCGCCAGGTGATCGATGCCGGGGGGGCTCAGACCGAGTTCTACCCGTACAATGACCCGAGCCAGCTGCCGATCCTGCCAGTGCGTAATTCGGAGGGCGATTGGCTGCGAATGGCATTGGACTTTCCCGGCCGCAAGGTGCGGCTGCGGGTGTGGGAGGCCAAGGTTGGCCGTGTGCGGCTGTATCTTTTAGACAGCAACGACCCGGCCAACAGCCCCGCCGACCAGTGCATCACGGCCGAGCTTTACGGCGGTGGGCCGGAGTTGCGGCTGCAGCAGGAGATTGTGCTCGGCATCGGCGGCTGGCATTTGCTGCGGCTGCTCGGCATCGAGGCCGAGGTCTGCCACCTCAACGAGGGCCACGCGGCGTTGGCGGTCCTCGAAAGAGCGCGAGGCTGCATGGAGGACACCGGACAGTCCTTTGGCGTGGCCCTGACCGCGACACTGGCCGGAAACATCTTCACCACCCATACCCCGGTAGCAGCCGGTTTCGACCGCTTCTCCCCTTCTCTCACGGCCCAGTATTTGGAAACATATGCCGAAAAGCTCGGCATCGGGCTCGACGGGCTGCTGGCTCTTGGGCGCCGGGATCCGAACGACGCAACGGAACCCTTCAACATGGCCTACATGGCGATTCGAGGAGCGGGACGGGTCAACGGCGTCAGCCGACTGCACGGCGAGGTCAGCCGCCGTATTTTCCAACCCCTCTTTCCCCGCTGGCCGCATTCGGAGGTCCCGGTCACTCATGTCTCCAACGGCGTGCATGTGCCATCCTGGGATTCTGCCGCAGCCGATGAACTCTGGCAAGAATCCTGCGGCAAAAAGCGCTGGACAGGTGACATGAGCGCCATCGAAGCCGCTATCAAGGGCGTGCCGGATGAATCGCTCTGGGCTTTTCGCAACGAGGGCTGCCGTCAGCTCGTTCGATATGCGCGCGAGCGGCTCGCCCGGCAGCTCGAGGCCCTGGGGGCCGCCAAAAGAGATTCGCTCGAGGCCGAAAAATATCTTGATTCCAATGTCTTCACCATGGGATTTGCCCGCCGGTTCGCCGCTTACAAACGTCCCAACCTCCTGCTGCACCACCCGGAGCGTTTGGTACGCCTGCTGCAGAATGCCGAGCATCCGGCCCAGCTCATCATCGCCGGCAAGGCTCACCCGCAAGACGCGACCGGCAAGGCCCTTTTCCAGACCTGGTCCGACTTCATTCGTCGAGCGGACATCCGTTCGCGGGTCGTTTTCCTTGCGGATTACGACATGGCACTGGCAGAGCGCCTGGTGCAGGGCGTCGATCTGTGGATCAACACCCCGCGCCGGCCGTGGGAGGCCAGCGGGACGAGCGGCATGAAGGTGCTGGTCAACGGCGGCCTGAACCTCTCGGAGTTGGACGGGTGGTGGGCCGAGGCCTACCGGCCGGAAGTGGGCTGGGCGATCGGAGACGGCCGGGAACATGGGGAAGACCCGGCCTGGGATGCCCACGAGGCGGAACAACTCTACCGCCTCCTGGAACAGGAGGTGATCCCGGCTTTCTACGATCGCAGTCCCGACGGGATACCCAGGGCCTGGGTCCAACGCATGCGGGCAAGCATGGCCGAACTCACGCCGCGCTTCAGCACCAACCGCATGGTCCGCGAATACGTGGAACGCTTGTATTTACCGGCCGCTCTGGCCTACCGCGACCGCACTGCCGATCGCGCCGGCAAGACGGTCCTCCTCTGCCAGCGGCGCAAGACCATAGAAGATCACTGGCCCCAGTTGGGCTTCGGCAATCTTGTGATTCAGGAAGAGGATGGACACCTTACGTTTACGGTGCCGGTTTTCATGCCGGGCCTCAAGCCGGATACTGTCCGTGTTCAACTCTGTGCAGAACCTCGGGAGGGAGAAGAAACGGATATCCACCCGATGATCCGCGGCGCGGCGGTTTCGGATTCCGCGCCGGGGTATTCTTTCAGCGCCCGCATACCGGCACGAAGGCCGGCCGGCGACTACACCCCGCGCATCATTCCGGCCTTGGAGGGGGGCATCGTGCCCATCGAGTCGAACCTCATCCTCTGGTACCGATGAATGGAAACAGAGCTCAACTTTGATGAGGAGCCATGCAAAGGAGCTATTTGAAAAATGAAACCTCGGGAATCGGCAACAAAACCGACCGTAAAATACGGTGATATCCGACATCAAATCCGGAGTAGCATGTATACCCAAAAAGTGACGGTTGTCATAGGTTTTAAGCGGGCATGGGCATTGCAAGAATTCCCGATAACCTGATTTTCTGTTGCCGCAGAGTCGTGCTCCGTTGAGCCCCCTCGGCTGGATCTTCAATCTGCCGTGCAAATCAGGTTTCGAATAACGAAAATAGAGGAGCGACACCATGAAAAACAATCCACTGCTTGACATTCAGGCTTACGGCCAGAGCATCTGGCAGGACTTCATCAGCCGTGACGTCATTCGAACGGGGGCCCTGCGCCGGCGTATCGAAGAAGAAGGCTTGCGGGGCGTGACGTCCAACCCGGCCATTTTTAACGAAGCGATCGGCGGCAGCCCGGACTACGACGACGATATTCGCGAACTCGCCCGGCAGGGCAAAAGCACCGTGCAGATATATGAGACCTTGACGGTGCGCGATGTCGGGGATGCGGCCGATCTCCTACGGCCGCTTTATGATGAATCCGAGGGGCGTCACGGTTTTGTAAGCCTGGAGGTCAATCCCCATCTGGCGCGGGACATCGACGGCACCCTGTCGGAGGCGCATCATCTGTGGCAAACCGTTGACCGCCCGAACGTCATGATCAAGGTGCCGGCAACCCGGGAGGGGTTGACCTGCATCGAGCAGCTCATTCGGGACGGCATCAACGTCAACGTGACCCTGCTGTTCGGCCTGCCGCGCTACCGCGAGGTCGCGCAAGCCTATATCGCCGGACTCACGGCCCGTGCACAGCAGGGTGAGCCGCTCGAGCACGTGGCCTCGGTAGCCAGCTTTTTTCTCAGCCGCATCGACGTGCTCGTGGACCCGATGCTGGAGGAACGCATTCAGGACGGTGGGCCGGCAGCGGACACGGCGGCGAAGCTGCGAGGGCAGGTGGCCGTTGCCAGCGCCAAGCAGGCTTACCAGATCTACAAGGAAATTTTTATGGGCGCGGATTTTCGACGGCTGGCATATAAGGGCGCCCTTACCCAGCGCGTCTTGTGGGCCAGCACCAGCACAAAAAACCCCGACTACCCGGATGTCAAATACGTCGAGGCACTGATCGGACCCGAGACGGTCAATACATTGCCTCAGGAAACCCTCGACGCCTACCGCGACCACGGCCGTCCAGCGCCGCGACTGGAAGAAGATCTTTTAGAAGCCGAATGGGTCCTGCGAACCCTTCCTGAACTCGGCATAGACATCGACCGGGTCACCGGGCAGCTGGTGCACGAGGGCATCGAGAAATTCAACAAACCCTATGACAGCCTGATCCAGACGCTGGAAGGAAAACGGAAAAGGGCCGCCCGGTAACCGCGAAAGGACTCCGGAAATGGAAACCCCAACTGTCAACGTCCTCTTTGTCGACATCGGAAACGTGCTGCTGACCAACGGCTGGGACCGTGTGAGCCGTCGGCGTGCGGCCGAAAAGTTCGCGCTGGACATCGACGAGATGAACGAGCGCCACCACCTGACGTTCGACACCTATGAGGCCGGAAAATTGGCTCTTGACGACTATCTACGCCGGACGGTTTTTTACACCGACCGTCCCTTTACCCCGCAGGATTTCAAGGCCTTCATGCTGGACCAGTCCCGACCCTTGCCCGACATGCTGAATCTGGTTCGAGGGTTAAAGGCACAGTACCACCTTAAGGTAGTTGCCGTGAGCAATGAAGGGCGGGAGTTAACCGTACACCGCATCCGGACCTTCGATCTGGGGGCAATCATCGATTTTTTCATCTCCTCCTGCTTCGTCGGTCTGCGCAAGCCGGATGCCGACATGTACCGTCTGGCGCTGAATTGCACCCAGGCGGCAACGGAAAAGGTGCTCTACATCGACGATCGGCGTTTGTTCGTCGACGTTGCCCGCGGACTGGGTATTCGGGGTATCCACCACCGTGGATTCGCGGAGACCCGCGCTGCCCTCGAAACCGAAGGACTCATACTAAAGGAAAAAAAGGGGGGTCACAATGACTGAAAAAACGTGTGCCATCGGTCTCGTGGGACTGGGAGTCATGGGCCGGAACCTGGTCCTCAACATCGCCGATCACGGGTTCGGTGTCGCCGGATACGATCTGGACCCGGCCAAGACCCGGAGCCTGCAAGAGGAAAAGGAATCCCATCACGCCGTCGAAACCGCTAACGACATGGGGGCCTTCCTGAAACTGTTACAATCGCCCCGGGCCGTCATGCTGCTGGTGCCCGCCGGAGACCCGGTCGACAAGTTGATGGATGAGCTGCTGCGGCACCTCGAAACCGGCGATCTGATCATCGATGCCGGCAACTCCCACTTTGCGGACACGAACCGGCGGATTCAAAGAGCCGCGGAAAAAGGCGTCCACTTCTTGGGAATGGGTGTTTCCGGCGGCGAAAAGGGGGCCCGCAACGGTCCCAGCATGATGCCCGGCGGAGCGCCGGAAGCCTACGAACGGGTCCGCACGATCCTGGAGGCGGCGGCCGCCCGTGTGGACGATGCGCCTTGCGTGGCTTACCTGGGCCCGGGTTCGGCCGGTCACTACGTCAAGATGGTGCACAACGGCATCGAGTACGGCATCATGGAGCTGATTGCCGAAACCTATGACCTGATGAAAAGAGGGCTGGGCTTGTCCAATGAACGGCTGCACGAAATTTACGACGCTTGGAACCGCACGGAGTTGAGCGGTTATCTGGTGCAGATCACGGCGCGCATTTTTGAACGCAAGGACGAAAAGTCCGGCCGCTATCTGGTCGATCAGATTATGGACCGTGCCGATCAGAAGGGTACCGGAACCTGGACCGTGTCAGACGGCCTGAACCAACAGGTGCCGGTTCCGACGATCGATCTGGCGGTTAACATGCGCAACCTGTCGATGTTGAAGCAGCAGCGCCTGAAAATCGCAGAATCATTCGACCAGGTCAAGGGCCGGAGCGCAGGCGAAACCGATGCGAAACGCCTGATCGAACAGTTGCGCAGCGGTCTTTACGCCGGCATGATCCTCACCTACGCTCAGGGTATGGCCCTTCTGGACAGGGCGTCGCAAGCATACGGTTACCGGCTGGATCTTGGAACTGTCGCCCGGATCTGGCGCGGCGGCTGCATCATCAGGGCCGATCTGCTGGAGACTATTATGGCGGCGTTCGAGCGCCATCCGGATCTGCCCAACCTGCTGATGGACCCCGAGTTGGGCCATCGGGTGGCAGAATGCCGCAAGGATCTGGCAGCGGTGAGCCGCACCGCTGCCGCCATGGGGATTCCGGCACCCGGCCTGATGGTGTCGCTGGCCTATTTCGACGCCTTCCGCAGTGCCCGGCTGCCCGCCAACCTGATCCAGGCGCAGCGCGACTACTTCGGTGCCCATACCTATGCGCGCGTGGACGCCGAGGGTCATTTTCACACCGACTGGGAAAACTAAGGAGGCGCCATGCAGAAAGAAAACCGTCCCGATGCCAGCATCTTCGTGATCTTCGGCGGCGCCGGTGACTTGACCTGGCGCAAGCTCGTGCCGGCACTCTACAACCTCTTTCTGGATCACTGGTTGCCGGAGAAGTTCTGGGTGCTCGGTCTGGACCGTGCCAAGATGAGCAACGAGCGTTTTGTCAAACACCTGCATGAAGGCGTCGACAACTTTTCAAGGCGCGGCCGGGCCGACAAGGAACAATGGAAAGCCTTTAGCAAGCATTTCGCCTTCATGCAGGCCGACTTCAGCCAGGCCAAAACTTTCGCCGCCATCGCCGACAAGCTTGTGCAAAAAGAGGAACAATGGGGCCTCAAGGCCAATCGCATCTTTTACATGGCGGTACCGCCCCGTATGATCGAGACCCTGTCCCAGGGTCTGGCGGACGTCAAGCTCAACCGCGACCGGCGCTATACCAGGATCGTCGTGGAAAAACCCTTCGGCCATGATCTGGATTCGGCCCGCGCCCTGAATCGCAGCCTGGGCAAGCTCTTCGATGAATCCCAGATTTTTCGCATCGATCACTACCTCGGCAAGGAAACGGTTCAAAACATCTTGGCGTTTCGGTTTGCCAACAGCATTTTCGAACCGATCTGGAACCGGCACTACATCGATCACGTTCAGATCACGGTGGCAGGCGCCCGTTTCCTTCGAGGACAACGAGGTCCGCAACAAAAAAGTGGACGTCCTGCATGCTATCCGCAAGATACCCGAAGAGCGGGTTCCCGAATTCGCCGTTCGGGGCCAGTACGGCGAAGGCGTCTCGGGAGGCGAACCGGTTCCGGCCTACCGCAGTGAACCCGACGTGGCCGAAGACTCGTGCACGGAGACCTTCGCCGCCCTCAAACTCTTTATCGACAACTGGCGCTGGCAGGATGTGCCCTTTTACCTGCGCACCGGCAAACGCCTGCCGGCCAAGGTATCCGAGGTATCCATTCAGTTTCGCCACGTGCCGCATCAAACGTTTCCGTCCACGGTGCTGCTGGATTGGCTTTCCAACCGACTGGTGATCGCGATTCAGCCCGAAGAAGGGATACTCCTGCGCTTCAAGGCCAAGAATCCCGGACCGGGTATGCGTTTGTCCCAGGTGTTGATGCAGTTCTACTACCAGGAGGCATTCAAGACCAGGCCGCCGGAGGCCTATGAAACCCTGCTCCTTGACGTTATGGAAGGCGATGCCACCCTGTTCATGCGGGCCGATCAGGCCGAGAGCTCCTGGTCGGTGATCCGTCCGATTCTGGATTTCTGGGAAAGCAGCAAACCGGCGGATTTTCCCAATTACCAGGCCGGGTCCTGGGGTCCTGAAGCCGCGGATATTCTGGTCGCCCGCGGCGGTCACAGCTGGGTCATGCCCACCATGCTCGAATGCGATGAAGGCTCGGCAACCTGCCAGGTCAAAACGGTGCCGCACTGATAGTCCGTCAGGAGCGTCGCGAAGGGGGAAGGAAAGCGACACCGCCGGTTCGGTGCACGCTGCCGTCATTCCGATCGCCCGTTAAGCGATCTATCGTCCGGAAATACAGTGCCCCGAGAGTCGTAATACTGTCTTGACAGTATTTGACTGTTTTCCGGCCGATAGTAGGAATATGCCGTTCGTCGGCATTTAAAGGTCCGATGCCGGCCGAAAATCGAAAGGACACCCTCATATGGACAGCGCAACGGGCGGCAACAACGCCCTTTGGCCCCTGGTCGTCTTCTTGGTTTCCGTAAATGGACTCGCTATCTTCATGTTGGGCGTCTCAGCACTGCTGGGTGAACGCCACCGGGAGAGAGCGACGATCGAACCGTATGAATCCGGCATCGTTTCGACCGGCTCCGCCCGGGTGCGCTTCGATGCCAAGTTTTACCTGATGGCCATGTTCTTCGTGGTCTTCGATCTGGAGGCCGTGTTCCTGTATGCCTATGCGGTGTCGTTCCGCGAGGCGGGTTGGCTCGGATATATCGAGATGTTGATTTTCGTCGGCGTCCTGGCGGCGGCGCTTTTCTATCTCTGGCGCATTGGGGCGCTGGAGTGGGGAACTCCCAAACAAAAACTGCACGCGAAGCAAACCTCCCGCGAATTACAGTCTTAAGGACAGCCGAAGATGAAAACCGTAAGGGATATTTTGCGCGAAAAGGGAACGCAGGTCTACGCGACGTCTCCGGATGCCTCCGTTTATGACGCCCTGCAGCAGATGGCCGATAAAAATATCGGAGCCTTGATCGTTTTCGAAGGCGACCGGATGGTCGGGCTGATTTCGGAACGCGATTACGCCCGCAAAATCGTTCTCAAGAACAAGTTTTCACGGGAAACCGCCGTCTCGGAGATCATGAGCCGCGACGTGGTCACGGTGTCACCGGATAGAAATCTCGAAGAATGCATGGAAGTGATCACCGCCCGCCGGGTTCGTCATCTGCCGGTGGTTGAAGACGATCGCGTGCTCGGCATCATCTCTATCGGTGACATTGTCAAGGGCATCATCGAACACAAAGAATTCGTCATCGAGCAGTTGGAGTACTACATCAAGGGCTGGCGGTAGAAGACGGTTGGGCCCGTTGAGCCGGAAAATGAGAAAAGGGTTTACGGCACAAGGCATAGGGCGCGAGGCTCATGGATGGAAGCTTTGGGAAAAGGTTCACGGCTAAAGGCTTTGTAGGGCATACGGCTCAAGGATGAAAGCAATGGGAAATGGCTTACGACTAAAGGCGCAGAGCGTACGGCCCAAGGATGGAAACTCAACTGGAAATGGAATCATGAAATCATTCTCACCTCAAATTAAGGAGCTGTGCCGACCGTGCGTTGGTGGTTGAGCCCTCGCGGCAAGTCGTCTTCGTCCCGATCGGCCGGCGATCCTCTGGAGGAAGCCGTCGGACGCAGTTTGCTGTTGTCCCGGTTGCAGGACCTGCTCGGCTGGGGACGCAAATACTCCATCTGGCCATACAACTTTGGTCTGTCATGCTGCTACGTGGAGATGGCCACCAGCATCACCAGCCGCTACGACATCGCACGCTTCGGGGCCGAGGTCATCCGCGGGACGCCACGCGAGGCGGATTTGATGGTGATCGCCGGGACCCCGTTCGTCAAATGTGCACCGGTCATCCTGCGCCTGTATGAGCAGATGATGGAACCGCGCTGGGTCATCTCCATGGGATCCTGCGCCAACGCCGGCGGCATGTACGACATCTACAGCGTCGTTCAGGGCGTCGACAAGATTTTGCCTGTGGACGTCTATGTCCCGGGCTGTCCGCCGAGTCCCGGCGCCTTCCTACATGGGCTGACGCTGCTCCAGGAGGCCGTCGGCCGGGAGCGGCGCCCCCTGAGCTGGGTGGTCGGCCCCCAAGGCGTCAAAAAGGTCCATCAACCCTCGATGCGCGATCTCAAGCGCGAAGAGCGTCGCAAGGTGAAGAACCTGCGGACACCGGATCATGTATAGTAAGAACGGCAGAGGAGTCAGGTGAAATCATCTCGCAGCATCACCGATGAACTCAAGACGCGCTATGGTGAAGCCATTGTCGCGCTGCAGCCCACCCGCGACGACATCCCCACCGTGTGGGTCGCCCGCAATGACGCTCATACCGTGCTACGGTACCTGAAAACCGAGGCCGACAAGCCGTACCGCATGCTCTTCGATTTGACCGCCATCGACGAGCGGGCACGGACCCACCGAGAAAACCAGCCGCAAAACGATTTCAGCCTCGTCTACCAACTGCTGTCCCTTGATCGCAACCAGGATGTTCGCATCAAGGTGCCGCTCAGCGGCGAGTATCCCAGCCTGCCGACGATTACCGATCTCTGGCCGGCGGCCGAGTGGTACGAACGCGAGGTGTGGGACATGTTCGGCATCGGCTTCGACGGACACCCCCATCTGCGGCGAATTTTGATGCCGCAGACCTGGCAAGGCCATCCCCTGCGCAAGGAGCATCCGGCGCGCGCCACCGAAATGGAGCCTTTCAGCCTGCCGCCCGAGCGACAGAAACGGGAAGAGGAAGCCCTGCGGTTTATCCCGGAAGAATGGGGCCTTCAGCAGCGGGGAAAAGACACCGATCTGATGTATTTGAACCTGGGCCCCCAGCATCCCGGCACACACGGCGTCTTTCGCATCCTGCTGGAACTGGACGGCGAAGAAATCGTGGATGCCGTACCGGAAATCGGATTTCACCACCGGGGTGCCGAGAAGATGAGCGAGCGCCAGACCTGGCACACCTATATTCCCTACACCGATCGCATCGACTACCTGGGCGGCGTGATGAACAACCTGCCCTATGTGCTGGCGGTCGAACGGCTGGCCGGCATCGAAGTCCCTGACCGCGTCAAGGTCATCCGTGTCATGATGGTGGAGCTGTTTCGCATTGCGAGCCACCTGGTCTGGTACGGGACCTTCGCCCAGGATGTGGGCATGATGTCACCGGTATTTTTCATGTTCAACGATCGCGAGCGCGTGTTCGACATCGTTATGGCCATCACCGGTGGGCGCATGCACCCGAGCTGGTTCCGCATCGGCGGCGTGGCCCATGATCTGCCCGAAGGCTGGGAGAAGATGCTGACCGGTTTTATGCACTACATGACCGACAGGATGAAGGAGTATGACGGCATGGTCATGCGCAATCGCATGTTCAAGGCCCGTACCCAGGGCATCGGCAGCTACACGCTGGAGGAGGCCGTCGAATGGGGCGTGACCGGGCCTGGTTTACGGGCCTGCGGCCAGGCATGGGACTTTCGCAGGCAGCGCCCCTACTCCGGCTATGAGCAGTTCGAGTTCGAGATTCCCACCGCCTCGCAAGGAGACTGCTACGATCGGGCCGTGGTACGGGTCGAGGAGATTCGCCAGAGCCTACGGATTATCGAGCAGTGTCTCAACAACATGCCTCCCGGACCTTACAAGGCGAACCATCATTTGGCCGTGCCACCGCTCAAAGAGCGCACGATGCACGATATCGAGACCCTCATCACCCATTTTCTGAGTGTCAGCTGGGGTCCGGTCATTCCGTCCGGAGAGGCCTGTGTCGCCATCGAGGCCACCAAGGGCTGCAACAGCTATTACTTGATCAGCGACGGCGGGATTCACGCATACCGCACGCGGATCCGCACGCCGTCTTTCGCCCACTTGCAGATGATACCGCTTATCAGCCGCGGCCTGATGATTCCCGATCTGCTGGCGATCATCGGCAGTATCGACTATGTGATGGCGGATGTGGACCGATAGGAGTGCCTCTCCAGAAATGGCATCTTTTGGCCCGGCCCGGCGTTCTGGCGAATTTGAAATCCTCGACGGAGCCGGGCTACGCCTGCGGTTTCAAATTCGCTGCGGCCTTGGCCTGAACCAAAATCTACCGTTTCTAGAGGGGCACAAGACAAGGATGTCCGCATGCTGACACCCGAAGAAATCGAAGAGATCCAGGCCGAATTCCAACGATATGAACAAAAACGGGCCGCCTGCATCGAGGCGTTGAAAATTGTTCAGCGCCGTCGGGGCTGGGTGTCCGACGACGCCCTCAGGGATCTGGCGCAATACCTGGACATGACCGCGGACGAACTCGATTCGGTGGCGACATTCTACAATTTCATCTTTCGCAAACCCGTGGGCCGACACGTCATCCTGATTTGCGACAGCGTCAGCTGCTGGATCATGGGATACGAACGGATTCTGGACCGGTTGAAAGAGCACCTCGGGATCGGATTCGGTGAGACCTCCGCCGACGGTCGCTTCACCCTGCTGCCCAACGTGTGTCTGGGCGCATGCGATCACGCTCCGGTGATCATGATCGACGAAGACCTGCACGGGAACGTGGACCCGGAAATGCTCGACCGGATCCTGTCCCACTACGAATAGAGTGTCCGGGTTTAAAAGACCCGGCTTTGGCAGCCCTCTGAAGGGGTGTGCACGAACCCTGTCAATTGGAATGTCGGAATAATGGAATGACGGAACGACCCCTGACAGAGCACATTCACCTTGGGGAAGAACCCCTCGACATCGACGCCTACGAATCGGCCGGCGGTTACCAGGCCCTGCACAAGGCTCTCCGCAGCCTGTCCCCGCCAGACGTGGTCAAAGCCGTCGACGACTCCCATCTGCGCGGCCGCGGAGGAGCCGGCTTCCCCACGGGCCACAAGTGGCGTTTCGTGCCCCAGGGCAAGGACGCCCGGCATCCCAAGTACCTGGTGATCAACGCCGACGAAATGGAGCCGGGGACGTTCAAGGACCGCTTGCTTCTGGAAGGTAATCCCCACCAGCTGATCGAGGGCATCCTGATCGCCGCGTACGCCATCCAGGCCGACATCGCCTATATTTTCCTGCGAAAGGCCTACGTTACCGCGGCGCGGCGGCTGAACCAGGCCATCGCCGATGCTTACGACCGCGGGTACCTCGGAAGCAACATCCTGGGGACCGATTTCAGTCTGGCGCTTTACCTGCATATCAGTGCCGGGCGCTATATCTGCGGCGAGGAAACGGCCCTGCTCAGCGCGCTGGAGGGGCGCCGCGCCCTCCCCCGCGCCAAACCGCCCTTTCCGCCGGTGGTGGGCCTGTGGGGCAAACCCACCATCGCCAACAACGTCGAAACCATCTGCAACGTGCCCCACATCATCGCCCGCGGGCCCGACTGGTATCGGCGACTGAGTCACGGCACCGACGGCGGCACCAAGATTTACGGCGCCAGCGGCCGGGTTAAAAACCCCGGATCTTGGGAGTTGCCGATGGGCACGACCATCCGCGAAATTCTCGAGGAGCATGCCGGCGGCATGCGGGACGGCTTCCGTTTTCGCGGGCTTATTCCCGGCGGCGCCTCCACCGACTTTCTGGTGAAAGAGCACCTGGATGTCAAAATGGATTTCGATTCCGTTCAGCAAGCCGGCAGCCGGCTGGGGACAGGGACCATGGTGATCCTGGACGACCGCACCTGTCCGGTGGGGCTGGTGCTGAACCTCATGCGCTTCTTCGCCCAGGAATCCTGCGGCTGGTGCACGCCGTGCCGCGAGGGTCTTCCATGGGTGGCGCGGGTGTTGGAAACCATCGAAAACGGGGCCGGCCGGCCCCAAGATATCGAGATGCTGCGGCGCCACACGCACCTGCTCGGACCGGGTCACACGTTTTGCGCCCTGGCCCCGGGCGCCATGGAACCCTTGCAGAGCGCCCTGAAGTACTTTGAGGAAGACTTCCACCGCCACATCCGCGAGAAACGCTGTCCGTGGAGATGACCATGGTGACTATTTATATCGACGACCGTTCCTATCAAGTCAAAGACGGTCAAAATCTGCTTCAAGCCTGTCTTTCCCTGGGCTTCGATCTGCCATATTTCTGCTGGCATCCGGCCTTGGGATCGGTGGGCGCCTGCCGCCAGTGCGCGGTCAAGCAGTTCAAAGACGAAAAGGACACCCACGGCCATATCGTCATTGCCTGCATGACACCGGCCGACGACGGCACCCGTATTTCCATCGATGATCCGGAGGCAAGGGCCTTTCGGGCCGGCGTGATCGAGTGGCTGATGGTCAATCACCCCCACGACTGCCCGGTATGCGACGAAGGCGGTGAATGCCACCTGCAGGACATGACCGTGATGACCGGACACACCTACCGGGAATACCGATTCAAAAAGCGCACCCACCGCAATCAGCAGCTGGGTCCTTTCATCAACCACGAGATGAATCGGTGCATCCAGTGTTATCGCTGCGTCCGCTTCTACCGCGACTATGCCGGAGGACGCGACCTCGACGTCTTCGGCTGTCATGACCACGTTTATTTCGGACGTCACTGCGACGGCATCCTGAAAAGCGAATTCAGCGGCAACCTGGTGGAAATCTGCCCTACCGGGGTGTTCACCGACAAAACGCTGAAACAACACTACAGCCGCAAATGGGACCTTCAGACCGCTCCGTCGATCTGCGTCCACTGCGGCTTGGGCTGCAACACGCTTCCCGGGGAACGCTACGGTGAGCTGCGGCGGATTCGCAACCGCTATCACCACGAGGTCAATGGCTATTTTCTCTGCGACCGCGGACGTTACGGATACGCGTTCGTAAACAGCCCTCGGCGCATCCAGCGGCCCCTGGGACGCAGCAGTCGTAGCGACGCACACCAAACCCTCCCGCGGGATGCGGCGCTGAAACAGGCGGCCGAGTTAATAGGCGGCGGGCGACGGTTGATAGGTATCGGCTCGCCGCGGGCGTCGCTGGAATCCAATTTTGCTCTGCGCAGCCTGGTGGGCCCGCAAAACTTCTACGCCGGCATATCAGACAGGGACTTCGAACTCAACAATCTGGTCAAAGACGTTCTGCAGAGAGGTCCGGCCCGCAGCCCGAGCCTGCACGAAACCATGGAGGCCGACGCCGTTTTCGTACTGGGAGAGGACGTCACCAACACCGCCCCCCTGCTGGCCCTGAACCTGCGTCAACTGCAGTACCGCAAGGCAGCTCGCATCGCCTCAAACGTGCGCATTCCCACATGGAACGCCGCCGGCGTCCGCGAGGTCGGCCAAAACGAAAAGGCATCCCTTTATATCGCAACGTCGCGGAAGACCAAGCTTGACGAGGTGGCCGCCGGAACCCATCGCGCAGCCCCCGAAGGTCTGGCGCGCCTGGGGCTGGCCGTGGCCTCGGAGCTGGATCCGGCGGCACCGGCCGTTACCGATGCCACCGACACCGAGCTTTCCCTGGCCCGGGAAATCGCCCGGGCCCTGCGGGATGCCGAGCGGCCGTTGGTGGTCTGCGGCACGTCCAACGGCAGCCGGATGCTGATTCAGGCCGCCGCCAATGTGGCCGCAGCTCTGCGCACCGGCGGGCGATCCGGAGAAATTTTTCTGACGGTGCCCGAATGCAACAGCCTGGGTTTGGGTCTTCTGGGGGCCGCCGGCGGCCTCGAAACCGCATTCGAGGCACTTGACAAGGGCCGGGCCGATACGCTGGTCGTCGTTGAAAACGATCTCTTCCGCAGGATCGATTTCGATGCGGCGACGGCCTTGCTGGACGCCGCCGAACACGTGGTGGTCATGGACCACCTCGACAATCCAACCACCCAGCGGGCTGACCTGGTGCTGCCGGCAGCGACCTTTGCCGAGGGGTCCGGCACGCTGGTCAACAACGAAGGCCGCGCCCAGCGCTTTTACGCCGCATTCAAACCGAAGCAGGACGTTCAGGCGAGCTGGCGCTGGCTGCGGGACCTGATGGCGGCTGCCGGACGATCCGGAGGTGTCCGCTGGCAGGTCCTGGACGACGTGGTCGCCGCCGTTTCAGCGGCGATACCCGAATTGAAGGAGCTGATTGCAGCGGCGCCGGCGGCGGATTTCCGCACCACCGGCGGCCGCATCCCGCGCCAGAGCCATCGCTTCAGCGGCCGGACGGCCATGCACGCCGACATCAGTGTCCACGAACCCAAACCGCCTGAGGATGTCGATGCCCCGCTGGCGTTTTCCATGGAGGGTCACGACAGCCCGCCGCCACCGCCTTCACCGTTGATCCCGCGCTTCTGGTCCCCGGGCTGGAATTCAGTGCAGTCCCTCAACAAATTTCAAAGTGACATCGGAGGTCCGCTGCGCGGAGGCGACCCCGGCCGACGTCTGCTCGAACCCCAAAATGACGGGCCACCGACCTACTTTACCGATATCCCGCCGCGAGGAGAGCCCCGGCAGGGCGGTTGGCAGTTTGTCGCGCTGCATCACGTTTTCGGTTCCGAAGAATTGAGCCTGCTGTCGTCCGGGGTGGCCGAGCTTGTGCAGCAGCCCTATCTGGCGTTACGCCCGGAGGACGCCGCCCGGCTTGGCGTCGCCAAGGATGATGCGGTGACGGTCACCATCGGCGAAGTCACCTTCGGCCTGGCTGTCAAGCTGGATCCCAGCCTCCCCGAAAACACGGCCGGCGTGCCGTCTGGGTTGCCGGGGCTGCCGGTGCTGAGCCTGCCGACTTTCGGCACGATTGAAAAGGGTGAAGAGGATGAGTGAGATTCTGCGGTCCCTCATCATCGTGTATGCGGTTCTGGTCGGGGCCCTGACCGTGAGTGCCGGCTTGATTTGGCTGGAGCGGCGACTACTGGGACTCTGGCAGGACCGCTATGGGCCCAACCGCGCGGGGCCTTTCGGCCTGATGCAGGTGGTGGCGGACATGATCAAGATTTTTTTCAAGGAAGACTGGGTTCCGCCGTTCGCCGACCGCCCGGTCTTCGTGGTAGCGCCGGCAATCGTCATGATCACCACCCTGGCGGCCTTCGCCGTCATCCCCTTTGCCCCGGGTGTCGCCGTGGCCCACCTCAACATCGGCCTGCTGTTTTTCCTGGCCATGTCCTCGCTCGGCGTCTACAGCGTGGTGCTCGGAGGCTGGGCGTCCCAGAGCAAGTACGCGCTGCTGGGCGCCTTGCGCGCCACGGCCCAGCTGTTGAGCTACGAAGTCTTCATGGGGCTGTCGTTGATGGGGGTGGTGATGCTGGCCGGCTCTTTCAATCTGAGCACGATCGTCGAGGCCCAGAGGGGGCTTTGGTTCTGCGTACCCCAGTTTCCGGCCCTGGTGATATTTCTGATCGCCGGCCTGGCCGAGACCCATCGGCTGCCCTTCGATATCCCGGAAGCCGAAAGCGAACTGGTGGCCGGCTATCACACCGAATACTCCGGCATGAAGTTCGGCCTGTTTTTCGTGGG
>JARROL010000058.1:0-3302 GCA_037383965.1 Desulfobacterales bacterium
CTGCGGACGACTCTCGACAGCAGATCCATGTTATGTCCACCTTTGTGAACCAGGCCATTCAGACGATCCGGGATCGGGGGCTGTCGGACTCCCCTATCGATTTCCTCCTCGATCACGTGCCGGTGGTTAACAGATAAATTAAGGATACCAGACTGAAGAAACGTCTCAACGTCGTTCAGTAAGCAATATGGAAACAACAACGCAACTCATTGACGATATCCTCGATATGGAATTGGAAAAGTTTCTGGCGGTTTCCAGTAATGGTCAGAGCGCGTGCCAGCAGCACCCGGAGCGGTTCACGTCAATTCAAAAAAGAACAGGAGTGTAACTTGAGACTTATCGCAAAATCTGACCGTTGTTCGGGTTGCGGTGCCTGCCGGTTGGTGTGCGGTCTGACCAACTACGGCGAGGTCAACCCGGCTATGGCGGCTTTATCCATCCACGGGCGGTTTCCTGCGCCGGGGGTTTATGAAATCAGCCTCTGCGATCAGTGCGGAGCGTGTGCCGAAGCCTGCCCGGTGGATGCTATCGAAGCGGAGAACGGGATCTATCTGGTCAATGCGGATGTTTGCATCAGCTGTGGCGAATGCATCGAGGCTTGCCCCCATGGGGTTATGTTTGAACATGCACGACTGGATGCCCCGATTAAATGCACCCTGTGCCAGGCCTGCGTGGAAATTTGCCCCCGCGATGCACTGGTTTTAGAAGATGCATAGAGGAGTTCTAAAGATGTTAAAAGGATATGCGGGTAGGATCCTGCGTGTGGATCTGACCAATGAGAAGATCGAAAAACAACCGCTGCCGGCCAAAATGGCAAAAAACTTCATCGGCGGACGGGGATTCGTGGCCAAGACGCTTTTTGACGAGCTGCCGCCCAATGTCGATCCTTTGGGTCCGAACAACATTTTCATCGCCGCGTCGGGACCCTTGAGCGGGCAGTTTATGCCGGCTTCCGGGAAAACGCATTTCGGATGCAAGTCACCGGCCACCGGTGGCTATGGAGACAGCAACCTGGGAGGACATTTCGGTCCGGCCCTGAAATATGCAGGCTACGACATGATGGTGCTCACCGGCCGAGCGGCATCGCCCAGTGTGCTCGTCATCGAAGATGAGAAGATTACCATTCGACCCGCCGGAAATTTGTGGGGGATGGGATCCTTGAGTTCTGAAACCCGCTTGAAGGAAGAGATGGGTGAGGATTTCCAGATCCTCACCATTGGCCCGGCCGGTGAAAACAGGGTCGCCTTCGCCTGCATCACCCACGACTTCGGACGTCAGGCCGGTCGTGTGGGCATCGGAGCCGTTCTGGGATCCAAGAATATCAAGGCCATCACCGTAAAAGGGACCGGGTCCATACCGGTAAACGACCCCAAGGCCCTGCTGGAAGAGGGCAAACAGGCCTACCGGAATGTTCGCGCCAAGCCGGGGTTCACCGGATGGACCCCGGAGGGAACGGCCGGAATCACCGATTGGGTCACCCGGGTGGGTGCCCTGCCGACTCGTAATTTCCAGACCTCCTACTGGGGCCAGCACACCAAAATCAACGGGGCAGCGATTTTGCGTGAACTGAAAATCACCGACAAAGGGTGCTACTGCTGCCCCACGCCCTGCGGAAAATATGGGAAGGCCAAAACCGGATTGGGGGAAGTTTACGTCGAAGGCCCCGAGTTCGAGACCATTTCCCTTTTGGGCAGCAACTGCCTCATCGACGACATCTCCGAAGTCGCCTACGCCAATTACGTCTGCGATGAATTGGGGCTGGATACCATCAGTGCCGGCGTGGTCTGCTCCTGGGCCATCGAGTGTTTCGAAAAGGGGCTGTTGAGTCACGAGGCCATCGGCAAGGATGTGCAATTCGGAGACCTGGAATCGGTGGTGCATCTGCTGGAATGCATCGCCCGCCGGAAAGGTATCGGCGAACTGCTGGCCGGCGGTGTAAAGACGGCGGCCCAGAAGCTGGGTCAGGGATCGGAAGCCTTTGCTATCCATGTTAAGGGCCTGGAGTGGAGCGGCTACGAGTGTCGCAACGCACCGGGGATGATGCTGGCCTATATGACCAGTGATGTTGGCGCTCACCACGCGCGCGCCTGGGTATTGGGGCACGATTTGGCCGGCAGTTCGGCAAGCGTCCATGACCTGATCGTATCTGAAGGCACCAGCGAACATCTGCCCAAATCCAAGGTGACCGGGCGGGCGGCCAAGGTGATCGAAAGTCAGCATCTGAGGCCGCTCTTCGACCTTCTGGGAATATGCCGGCTGCAGTTCATGGAACTGGGGTTCGAGGTGGAGAACTACGAACACCTGTACGAAGTCGTTACCGGGAAGCGGATGACCTGGGAGCAGATGCTTTCCGTTTCCGAGAGGGTATGGCAACTGACCCGTTCCGTTTCAGCAAGAGAAATCCCCGGATTCGGGCGCAGCTGGGACTACCCGCCGGAACGCTTGATGAACGACCCGGTTCCCGACGGGCCCAACCAGGGGCATTGCATCAGCCGCCAGGAAGTGGATATCCTGCTGGATGAATACTACAACCTGCGCGGATGGGACGCAAACGGGATTCCCAGAGCGGAGACGCTGATAACGATGGGACTTGCAGACGTGGCAGAAACCATATCCCAATGGGCATGCCATGGAACGACATGACGGAATGACGCTGACGATACACGTTGCCCAAACCATTCGCAGCGTCGTTAAGGATCTACCGAAAACGATCATCGTAGAGTATATGGAAAGCAAAACCCTCCGGCAATTGGCCGTGGATGTTGGTATCCCTCCCATTTTGATCGTTTTTGGTATGATAAATGGTGTGAAAAAGGATTTGAACGATATCATTGCCGCTGACGCGGAGATTCACTTTTTCGGAACCATGTCCGGCGGGTAAAAGGAGAAGGAAAGATGTCAATTCAAACTATTGTCGATGCGGTACTTGCATTTGACGTCGCCACGGTAAAGGCCGAGACGCAAAAGGAAATCGAAGCGGGCACAGATATCGGGTCTTTATTGAACGAGGGACTGATCAGTGCCTTGGAAGAAGTGGGCGACCGATACGACAGAGGGGACCTGTTCGTTCCCGAAATGCTCAGGGCGGCCTTGGCCGTGAAGGCCGGCCTGGAAATACTCAAGCCTCACATGGGCGAAGATGCCGGTCATTCAAAAGGGGTCGTGGTTATCGGTACGGTAAAAGGCGATCTCCACGATATCGGCAAGAACCTGGTGCGGATGATGATGGAAGGTGCCGGTTTCGATGTCACCGACCTTGGCGTAGATGTGGAGAGTGACGTTTTCGTTAAGGCTGCGATGGA
>JARROL010000058.1:3371-16396 GCA_037383965.1 Desulfobacterales bacterium
CGGCCCTATTGACCACCACCATGCCGGCCATGGAAAAGACAATCAAGGCGGTGAGAGAGGCCGGTATCGCCTCCGGGATCATCATTGGCGGAGCGCCTGTGGACAAGAGCTTTGCCGATCGCATCGGCGCCGACGGTTACAGCGCCGATGCCGCGGGGGCGGTGAAGCTGGTTAAGAAGCTGGTGACCTGAACCCAAAGGTGCATGCACCATCCGCCTTTTACCGCCACACGGATCGGTGTGCAAACGAAAGGTGATTCACTTTCACGATCGACACGGTTTGTCGAACCGCGAAAAGTGCCGACACGAAACGCCAGACCCTGACGAAAAGCATAAGGAGCAATGATCATGTTTATCATCGGCGAACTCATCAACGCCAGCCGTAAGACGATCAAGGCGGCTATCGAGGCTAAAGATGCAGCAGCCATTCAGAAGGTGGCCAGGAACCAAGCCGAGGCCGGTGCGGACTACATCGATGTCAATGCCGGCGTATTCGTTGGCAAGGAGCCGGAATGCCTCAAATGGCTGGTCGAGACCGTGCAGGCAGTGACGGACAAGCCCTGCGCCATCGACAGTCCGGATCCGGTGGCCGTGGAGGCGGCCCTGGCCGTCCACCGGGGAATCCCTATGATCAACTCCATCTCCCTGGAAAAAGAACGCTATGAAAAGTTGATGCCGATCATCGCCGGCACGGACCTGAAGGTGATCGCCCTTTGCATGAGCGATGCGGGCATGCCGAAGACGGTGGAAGACCGGATGAAGATTGCGGATGAACTGGTGGGTGGATTAACCGAAAACAATATTCCGGTGGAAAATATCTACGTCGACCCTTTGGTGCAGCCTCTTTCAGTAAACGAGTCATTCGGAATAGAGTTTGTCAACGCCATTGAGAGAATTGTCACGACCTTTCCGGGTATCCACACGGCCTGCGGGCTGAGTAACATTTCGTACGGATTGCCGGCCAGAAAATTCATGAACCAGACCTTCATGACCATGGCCATTGCCAAAGGGTTGGATGGGGCGATCATAAATCCTCTGGATGCGAAGATGATGGCCAATATCATCGCCGCCGAGGCGCTGGCCGGACGCGACAGCTTCTGCGAGAACTATCTCAAGGCCTTTAGAGCAGGGTTTTTTGAATAACCACCACTTTTTTGTGAGACTATCCCTCTCAATATTCCGGTTCAGGATAGGTTTCGAAAACCAAAGCTGTCTGGCTTTGACATAACGGCAGATAGCATATGGAATAGGGAAAAACTGTATTTATGATATTTGGTGGCTCAAAATAGAGTAAAATTGTTTTAAAAATCTCCCTCGGAGGAGCAACCGGTGCGATTGACCCGGGCAGGCGAATATGCGGTGCGCTGCATGCTCTATCTGGCATCCCTGGGAACGGGAGAGCTGGCCATGCGCAAGGAAATTGCCCGGACCATGGATATTCCCGAACAGTTCCTCGGCAAGATCGCCCAGCAGCTCAGCCGGGCCGGATTTATCGACATCGTCCAGGGGGCCAAAGGCGGTTATCGCCTGGTGGTGCCGCCTCAGAAGCTGACGCTGCTCGATGTGGTCGAGGCCGTGGTCGGCGAGATCTTCTTGAACGACTGCGTCATGCGGCCGGCCTCGTGTAACCGCTCGAACGCCTGCGCCGTGCATCAGGTCTGGGAAAAAGCCCGCTCGCAGCTCAGGGCCACCCTCAAGGAAGCCACTTTCGCCGGACTGCTGCAGGACAGCTGCCAGGCGGAAGCGATCATCCGGATGGATTGCATGGAAAATTAAGACCTATGGAACACGGACAAACGGAGGTGCCACCACTGGTGGTGAGGTACAGGTTGCGGTTTCTGAATTTCATGTTTCGAGTTTCAGGTATCTCATCGAGGAGCAAGGCTCTGAAGCGCCATAACTGCTCTCTAAAGATTGTATGACGGGTCACTCTCGTTGAAATTTATGTGCCAACTCAAGGGGTTAAAGCGACCAAACCAAACAATGACGTATAAAGCTCCGGAAATCGGTATTTTATAACCATTGAACCCTTAACCTGGATCCGATCAGTTCAGGTTAAAATGAAGAAGGAGAAGGCGAGATGGACGTTTTGTTCTTATCCAGGCTGCAGTTTGCCGCCACCACAATGTTTCACTTCCTCTTTGTTCCACTGACGCTGGGCCTATCGATTCTGGTGGCGTACATGGAAACCCGCTACGTGCGCACCGGCGATGAAACCTACCTGAGGATGACCAAATTCTGGGGCAAACTGTTTTTGATCAACTTCGCTCTGGGGGTCGTGACCGGCATCACCCTCGAGTTTCAGTTCGGCACCAACTGGTCGCGCTACTCCGCCTATGTCGGCGACATTTTCGGATCCCTGCTGGCGATCGAAGCCACGGCAGCCTTTTTTCTCGAATCGACGCTGGTAGGCGTCTGGATTTTCGGTTGGCGCAAACTGTCAAAGCGGGCCCATGCAACAGTCATGTGGTTGGTGGCATTTGCCACCAATCTCTCGGCCATCTGGATCCTGACTGCCAACGGCTGGATGCAGCACCCGGTAGGATACGCCATCCGCAACGGCCGCGCGGAACTGACCGATTTTGCGGCAGTGGTCTTCAATTCCTTCGGAATCCTGACGATTCTGCACACCCTGCCGGCCGCTTACATTCTGGCCGGTTTCTTCGTGATGGGCATCAGCGCCTACCACCTGCTCAAGAAACAGCACATTGATTTTTTCACGCGCTCTTTTAAGATCGGCCTGGTGTTCGCCTTCGTTTTCTCGATTTTTATCGCCGTAGAAGGCGACAAGCATGCCGTCGAAGTGACCCGGATGCAGCCGGAAAAGCTGGCCGCCATGGAATCTCACTGGGAAACCACTACCCGAGCTCCGATCCACCTGTTCGCGATTCCGGATCCGGAAAACGAACGCAACGCCTTCCAGTTTGGATCGATTCCGGGCGTCCTGAGCTTCCTCGGCTATCACGATGTCAACGCCGAGGTCAAAGGCCTCAAGGATTTTCCCAAGAGCGAGCGCCCTCCGGTTCTGCCGGTTTTTCTCTCCTTCCGGCTCATGGTGGCCCTCGGCATGTATTTCATCCTCGTGTCCGTTATCGGGATGTTCAAGCGCAACCGGTTGTTGGAGAGCCCCGGATACCTGAAACTGATGCTCTGGTCGATTCCCCTGCCCTACCTGGCAATCCAACTGGGGTGGATCGTGACGGAAATCGGCCGCCAGCCCTGGATCGTCTATCGTTTGATGGGTACGGCCGATGCGGTGTCACCCATTGCAACCTCACAAGTGGTGGTGACATTGCTGGGTTTCGGCCTGGTCTACGGACTGCTGGGGGCCGTCGATTTCTACCTTTTGGCCCAAAATGCCAAAAAGGGCCCGGTAGAGGACTCCGATACAGCCGCCGGAACGGCGTTGGAAGGGGCAACAGCCTAAATGCGCGTCCATTCGCGATCGATCGAACTGAGGTATACTTAAAAATAACGTCACCCTTTTGGAGGATAAAATGGCGCTTCAATCGACCTGGTTTTTCGTCTGGGGGCTTCTGTGGGCCGTCTTCTTCATCACCGACGGCTTCGATCTGGGAATCGGCACACTCTATCCGTTTCTGGGCAAATCCGAAAACGACAAACGCGTGATGATAAACGCCATGGGTCCGCTGTGGGACGGCAACCAGGTCTGGCTGCTGACCGCAGGCGGGGTGACTTTTGCGGCATTCCCCACCCTTTATGCCGTGATGTTCTCCTCGCTTTATTCGGCCTTGATGCTCATCCTTTTCGCCCTGATCATCCGCGGCGTGGCCTTCGAGTTTCGCAAGAAAATGACCTCGCCCGGCGGACGCCGGCTCTGGGACCTCTGCATCTTCCTGGGCAGCTTCCTGCCGGCGCTGCTCTTCGGAGTCGCCTTTGCCAACATTTTCCGCGGTCTGCCGATCGATGCGGACGGCATCTTCCGCGGCACGCTGTTGACCCTGCTCAACCCCTACGGACTCCTTGGAGGAGTCCTGTTTGTGCTGCTCTTCCTGATTCACGGCGCCATCTGGTTGTCGATCAAGTCCGACGGGGCCCTGCACGACCGCGCCGTCGCCACCGGCAAGCTGCTCTGGCCGGTCCTGTTGATCGTGGCGGTGATCTTCCTTGTCAACAGCGCGGTTTCCACCAACCTGTACGCCAATTACCTGGCCCATCCGCTGCTTTTCGTCATCATCCTGGTAACGGTTGCGGCCCTCTTGGGCATCCGGGTCTACTTGGCCCGCCGGGCATATTTCAAGGCCTGGTTCTCTTCGGCCTTGACCATTATCGGGGCCACGTTCTACGGCGTCATCGGGCTTTTTCCGAACCTGTTTCCGTCCACGATCGACCCGGCCTACAGCCTGACGGCCTTCAACGCCTCCTCCAGCCCGCTGACGCTGAAAATCATGCTGGTGGTGGCCCTGATCTTCGTTCCCATTGTTCTGCTCTATCAGGCCTGGGCCTATAACCTGTTTAAGAGCAAAATCACTCTTAAAGAGCTGACATACGAGGAATACTATTAAAGCCAATCCAATTCGGCTATCAAAAAGTCGGCCAGCCGATAACCGGGGCAGTCGACGACCGGCTCCCCTTTCTTCAAGCCGCCGATCAAGGCCTCCCGGTCGAATTTGTAAAGCACAATCTTGCTGATCACGGCGTTGATCTTGTCTTTCGAAAAATGGCAGTACGTGTCTTCGGCAAATGCGGTATATTTGTTGAGAAGCTCCATGCGGTCGAGGCAGTTCATCTCTTCGATTTTTCTGATCAACACTTTTTTCAAATCGTTTTTCACTTCATTCTCCTCACGAATGGTGAATCTCGGATCGTCTCTGCAGTGTCGGCCGGGATCGATAAACGGCCGATATGGTCTTCAAACACTCACTCAAAAACCGTACCAAACACTGAGAATGCTAAATAAACAATTAATATCAGACAAATAGAAAGATAACCGGGTTGGCTGACAGTGCAAATAAAACGGATGATTGCGTAAAATAGCTCAGCGAAAACGGGTCAAATTACCCAGACTTTGCGAATAGCGGACCGGTAGTTCGGTGGGAAGTGACGTCGATTTTTGCCTCAGGGGCCGAGAAAAAAGGGGTGCCGATGCGGTCAATAGAGCGACTGTTCGCTGGCGGCATCGAAAATGTGCAGGTGATTGAGATTTAATGCCAGGGGTACCCGATCGCCGGCCTTTATGGTGCGACCACCATCGCAGCGCGCGACCAGTTTGGTACCGAGTAGATCCAGGTGCAGATTGGTTTCGCTGCCAAGCGGCTCCACCACTTCCACGACGCCCTCGGCTTTCCATTCAGGCGGAAATTCCTCGTGGCCATTGACCACGGTGATGTCTTCGGTGCGCAGGCCCATGATCACGTCCGTGTCGGGTCGGACCTGCATGTCGGCCCTTTCCGGCAGCGGCAGGCTCAAGCCCCCTTCGAAGACCATCGTCAATCCGGCGGATACCCGGGCCGGCACCAGGTTCATGGGCGGACTGCCGATGAAGCCGGCCACGAACGTGTTGGCGGGCCTGCGAAAGACCTCCAGGGGGGCGCCTACCTGTTCGAGGTAGCCGTCGCGCATGACGACAATGCGGTCGGCCAGGGTCATGGCCTCCACCTGGTCGTGGGTCACGTAGATAATGGTCGACTTGACTTTCTGGTGAAGCCGTTTGATCTCTATGCGCATCTGGGTGCGCAACTTGGCGTCCAGGTTGGACAGGGGTTCGTCGAATAGAAAGACCTTGGGGTTTCGGACGATAGCCCGCCCCATGGCGACCCGTTGGCGCTGGCCACCGGAGAGCTCGTGGGGACGGCGCGCCAATAAGTCCTGCAGTCCCAAAATTCGAGCGGCCGCTTGCACCCGTTCGTCGATATCTTTTTTGGCGATTTTGCGCAACTTCAAACCGAAGGACATGTTTTCGTAAACGCTCATATGGGGGTAGAGCGCGTAGTTCTGAAACACCATGGCCACCCCCCGATCTTTGGGCGCAATCCCGTTGACCAGGCGGTCGCCGATCAGGATATCGCCGGCGCTGATCACCTCCAAACCGGCGACCATGCGCAGCACGGTCGATTTGCCGCAACCCGACGGTCCCACAAGCACCACGAACTGCCGGTCGTCGATGTCCAGTGAGATGCCATGAACGACTTCCACCTTCCCGAAGCGTTTGACCACATTTTTCAACACCACAGATGCCATTAGCGCGCTTGCCCTCTCTTTCGATACGCCGGATACGACGGCGGCACTGCATCAGACCGGCGCCTGATTGCGTGAATTCATTGCAAGCCTCCGACAATTCAACAGATCAACCGTCTCAAGTCAAGAACTAAACACTCATGACCCTGGGGTCACCAAGGTGCATAAAAATGATGCGCAGGAGCCTGGATGAGCGGTTGCGAACAGCGGCTGACTGTCTGAGCCGGTTACGGGACCTGGGGTCGGACCCCATGACCAAGCTGCGTGGACGGCACGCCCGCCGAGATTCATTCGCCCTTTTTTTAAAGACGGGCTGGGTCCGGTCTTAGGTCCCAGTTGGTAGCGAGTTTCAGCCGCGACGCGCAACCGCTTATTCGGGCGGATGTGCCCACCTTATTTTCGGACTAAAGTGGGGCGTTAAGGAAGCGGGCCCTGAGGCCGGAAGCCATTTATTCCTTGACTCGGTCGCACGGTTTTCTGTAAATCTTCCTATTGTGAGCATTTGCTCGCGTCCATGCACACCATCACCGGCAGCGCTAATAGGTTTTGAAGTCGGCGGCGCCATTACTCTTCCAGATCACGGAAGTCAGGAAATCATGCGGCGAGGCCATTCGGAAGGCAATGCAAGCGATACCGAAGACCAGCCACACCCTTGGTCACGCCGAAGGCGTAATTGACGCCGCACAATTTGGGGAAGAGGCCGTTTTAGGCCGAAGATCTGCTCGCTGCGGCGTTTTGTGCCAGCGGGTCTGTTGCCTTTTACCAACACTATAGCGGAGAGGAGGAAAGGTTATGGACAGGCGGAAAGCGATCATTATGATGGTGGCGGTTACCCTGACCGTTTTTCTGACGGGGCAGGTAATGGCCAAGCCGATCGAAATTCAATGGTGGCACGCCATGCGCGGCGCCAGGGGTGAAACGGTCAAGAAAATCGTGGACGCCTTCAACGCGTCGCAGAAAGATTTCGTCGTCATCGAAACCAACAAGGGCAATTACGACGAAACCGTCAACGCCGGTGTCGCGGCCTACCGGGCCAAGAAACAGCCCCACATTCTCCAATCCTTCGAGGTCGGCACCCAAACCATGATGTTGTCCGGTGCCATCTACCCGGTCTACAAGCTGATGGCGGATCAAGGCTACAAGGTCGACTGGAAACTCTACCTTCAACCCGTGCTGTCATACTACGTGGACGACAAGAACAACCTGCTGTCGATGCCCTTCAACTCCTCCACCCCGGTGATGTATTACAACAAGGACCAGTTCAAGCAAGCCGGCATCGCGCCGCTTTCCAAAACCGAGCCGATCACCTGGGATCAACTGGGTGACCTGACGGCCAAGCTGGTCGCCGCAGGCGTCAAAAAGGGAATGGTCACCTCCTGGCCGTCCTGGGTGCAGATCGAAAACTACAGTGCCATTCACAACCTGCCCTTCGCCACCAAGGCCAACGGCTACGAGGGTCTCGACTGCGAGCTGACCATCAACAATCCCCAGGTGGTGAACCACATCGCCCTGCTGAAGTCCTGGATGGCCGACAACCGGTTCTCTTACGAGGGTCAGAAGTACCAGGGACCCGAGGCGGCTTTCTTTTCCCAGGATGCCGCCATCCTGATGGATTCCATCAGCGCCATCGGCGCCACCAAACAGAACGCCAAGTTCGATTGGGATGTGGCACCCCTGCCGGTGGAAGCCTCCATGAAAAATCCCCAGAACAGCATCATCGGCGGAGCCTCCCTGTGGGTGATGAAGGGTTTGCCCAAGAAGGATTACAAGGGCGTGGCCGCGTTTCTTCACTTCCTGGCCCAAAACGACATGCAAGAGTTGTGGCACATCGAAACCGGCTACCTGCCCATCACCATTTCGGCCTATGAATCCCTCAAGGCCAAGGGTTTCTACAAGAAATACCCCTACCAGGAAGTGGGCATAAAGCAGATGACGCGCCGGAATCCCACCAAGAATTCCCGGGGCTTGCGGCTGGGATACTTCATCCAGATCCGCAACATCATCAACGAGGAACTCGAATTGGTCTGGAACGGCAGCAAGACCCCCCAGCAGGCCCTGGACGCAGCCGTTCAGCGCAGCAACGAAGAATTGCGGAAATTCGAAAAGACCTATAAGAAATAGCTAAAGGCCCATCGGCAGGTGGATTGTGATCGGCCGGTTTCCCGACGCGAGTGGCCCCACAACCCGTGTCGGAAGCCGTGCCGTCGATTCGAAATGCAGGCTGTTCTAAACCCGGCCTGCAATCACAAACTAAACACTCATGGCCCTGGCCATTAGGGTGTATGAAAATTCTGTTTCGAAAAAAAGCAGTTAAGTCGGTGAGGTCAGTTATATCAATTAACTGCTCATGACTTAAGCCACCACTGGTTCAAGGTTCTGCGTTTCGAGTTTCAAGTTTCTATTTGCGGATCTGATTCTATTTCGTATTCAGCCCTGAGCAAATAAATTCATCATCGAGTTCATGAATCGATGGACTGACCGTCACCTCATGTTCAGGTTCCCATGATCAAGCGATCCCATTTCACGTCCAAATTCCTGGCCTACCTGCTGATCACGCCCCAGATCCTGGTAACGTTGACGTTTTTTTACTGGCCGGCCGCCCAGGGCATGCTCCAATCGGTAATGCTCAGCGACCCTTTCGGCCAGCGCAACCAGTTCGTCTGGCTCGATAATTTCATCGGCATTTTCACCGATCCGCTCTATCTGAAGTCCGTCGGGATAACCCTGGTCTTCAGCTTCGCCGTCGCCGTCCTCGCCATCCTGAGCGGACTTCTGATCGCCACCATGGCCAATCGGGCGCTGATCGCCAAGACGCCGATCCGCACGCTGCTGATCTGGCCCTATGCCGTGGCACCGGCGATTTCGGGCATCCTGTGGCTGTTTTTGCTGCACCCCTCCTTCGGTGTGATCGCCATTTTCATCAAGCGCCGCCTCGGCATCGACTGGAATCCCGTGCTGAACGGCACCGATGCCTTCATCATGGTGGTGCTCGCAAGCGCCTGGAAGCAAATCAGCTACAACTTCGTCTTCTTCATGGCCGGTCTGCAGGCCGTTCCCCACTCCCTGATCGAGGCCGCCGCCATGGACGGCGCCGGGCCTTTCCGGCGTTTCTGGGCAATCACTCTCCCGCTGCTCTCGCCGACCCTTTTCTTTCTCATGGTCATGAATGTGATTTACGCTTTTTTTGAAACCTTCGGTGTCATCCACACGGTGACACAGGGAGGTCCCGGCGGCGCCACCACCACGCTGGTGTACAAAGTCTACCAGGATGGCTTCATCGGTTTGAATCTGGGCTCTTCCGCAGCCCAATCGGTCGTATTGATGGCGCTGATTGTCACCATCACGGTGCTGCAGTTCAAGTACGTCGAACGCAAGGTTCAGTACACGGTGTAACCCAATGGTTGAGCGCACCCCGATTCTCGACACCTTGACGTATGTATTTCTGATGCTGGGGATCTGCATCGTCGGCTTTCCGATTTTCTACACTGTCGTGGCAGCCACCCTGCCTCTTGATGAAGTGTCCAAGATACCGATGCCGCTGGTACCCGGCGACCAGTTCTGGGTCAATGTAAAGGCCGCCTGGGCGCAGGGCAACCTGGGGCGCCAGTTGTTCAACTCCTTCATCATGGCCTCGGGGATCACGGTCGGAAAAATCGTGGTCTCGATGCTAGGTGCCTTTTCCATCGTCTACTTCGACTATCGCTTTCGCAAAATCGCTTTTGCCACCGTCTTCTGCACCCTGATGCTCCCCGTCGAGGTGCGCATCCTGCCCACCTATGAGATCGCCGCCAACCTTTTCGGCCCCCTGCAGTGGCTGGTGGACGCGCTGCACCTCAACACGCTCCTCCAGTGGTGGGTAGGCAACGAGGTCGATATCCAGCTGGAATGGAGCCTGCTGGACAGCTACACCGGACTGATCCTCCCCTTGGTGGCCTCGGCGACCTGCACATTTCTTTTTCGGCAGTTTTTCTTGACCGTGCCGGAAGAATTGTGCGAGGCAGCCAAGCTGGACGGCGCCTCGGCCATGATGTTTTTCCGTAAAATTCTTCTGCCGCTCTCCAAGACCAACATCGCCGCCCTGGTGGTGATCGAATTCGTATACGGCTGGAACCAGTACCTCTGGCCGCTGCTGATCACCACCGATCCGGGCATGACCACCGCGGTCATCGGGCTGCAGGAGCTGATCCCGCAAATCGACGATGTTCCCAAGTGGAACGTGGCCTTGGCAGGTGCCCTGCTGGTCATGCTGCCGCCCATCCTGGTCGTTTTGAGCATGCAGCGCTGGTTTGTCAAGGGATTGGTGGAAAGGGAAAAGTAGCGGTTCAAACCAGGTACATACGCCCATCGGCCAGACAGTCGCAAAGTTCGGCGTAGACCCGGTGGAGTTTTTCTCGCCGTGCGTCCTTCCCTAGTGCCTTTAGGATTCGTCGGGCCAGACACCCCTTTTCCAGTATGGTTTCAACCGGTTTGGCTGTCTGGGAATCGATATCGCCATCGTTCAGGCAGCTCTCGAAGAGATGCCGCCAGATTTGTCGGGCGGTCTGCGGTCCCCGACCGGCCAGGCCGACGGTTTCGAGAAACTCCTGGTTGTCGATAATCGATGCATCGGCATCTTTGATAACCGCCAGAAAAAGGTCGGCCAGAGGGCCGGTATCGATTTTCTTTATCTTTTCGACGGGTCCCCAGCGCTCCCGGCAAAGCTTTTTGAGGACGGTCGCCATTAGCGCCGCTATAGCAGTATCGGCCCGCGGGCATTCCTGTACATCGAGAACCCGTATTTCAATGGCGCCCCTGTCGAAGCGCGCGATGGCGCCCCTCGAGTTCAGGAACTCGTGCCGCAAGACACCGTCCGGGTCATAGGGAGCGATGTCGGCGAACATGGGTTGGAATATGTCCCGCTCGTAGCCGCCGTAAGAGTAGACCGGTTCCGGAACGATTCGCCCGGCCACAGACGGAATCAGGGCTGAATTGTGACGGTACACCTCCATGCGGCTGTCCATGAACCCGGTGGGTTTTCCGTCGAGAACGGGCGAGCTGGCCGTTAGGGCGGGCATGATCGGCAGGAGCAGACGAATGGCGGCATGGAGTGCCGCGAACTCGTCGTCTCCATCAAAGGGCAGGTTGATGTGGGTGCTCTGAAGATTTGACCAACCATGCCCCCGGCAACCGAAGATCCTGTCGTAGGCCTCATAGACGGGACTGTACTCGTGCGGCCACAGCACCGTTTCGGTGAGCGGATTCATCCAGGGATGGCAGGCCGTGGGCATAAGCTGCCCCCCCATGGGCCGCAAGATAGTGTTGATCTTTTTGACGTGCCGCCCGAACTCTTTGCCGAGACCGGTCAACGAACCGGCCGGGCCGTTGGTTTTGAGTTCGATCACGTGTAGGACCAGTTCATTGGACCAGCTGAGTGCCCCCACCTCGACTTCGGACACAATCTGGCCCGCGACGGCGGCAAGGATCTTGTCGGCAATGGGACGCACCGACAGGCTGCGCATGTCCACGATCATGTACTCCAGTTCAAGGCCAATGGCCTCGAAGAGGTGAAGGGCCTTCTCGCTCACTGGCTGTGGTTTCCCGATTTTCGGATTTCGATCCGTTTGAGAAAGACTTCCATGATCCGCAGGTAGAGTTCCTCATCGAGAACATCGTCCTCGTATCCGACATCGATGTTGGGGTTGTCGTTCACCTCGATGACGAAGGCTTTTTGTCCGACCTGCTTGAGGTCGACGCCGTAGAGCCCGTCACCGATCAGGTTAGCGGCTTTGAGGGCGGTTTTGACCACGAACTTCGGCGCCTTTGCCACCGGCAGCGTTTCCACTTTGCCGTATACGTCCCGGTCGCCCTTGCCCTTGCGCACGATCTGCCAGTGCTTGCCCGCCATGAAGTATTTGCAGGCAAAAAGGGGTTTGCGGTCAAGGATGCCGATACGCCAGTCGAATGCCGACGGCAGGAATTCCTGGGCAATGATCAGTTCCGATTTTTTCAACATGAAACGGAACTGTTCCCGCAGCGACTCCCTGTCCTCGACCATAACCACACCCTGCGAAAAGGCACTGTCCGGCTGCTTTAAAATACAGGGATAGCTCATTTGGCCCATCAGGCTTTCATAGTTTTTAGCGTGCAGAATGTGGGTCTCGGGAATAGGCACCCTCGACCGGGACAGAAGCTCGGCCAGGTAAACCTTATTTGAACAGCGCAAGATCGATTCCGGTGCATCGATGACCACGAGCCCCTCGGCCATGGCCTTGCGGGCCAAGCGGTAGGTGTGGTGGTCCACGTTGGTGGTTTCGCGGATGAACAGCGCGTCGAACTCGGCCAGCCGGTTGGAATCCTCGCGGGTGATCAGTTCGGTCCCCAGCCCGAGTTCCTCGGCGGCCTTGACGAACCTTCGCAACGCTTTCGGGTCCGACGGGGGGTGCTTTTCGGCGGGGTCCTGGAGGATGGCCAGATCATAGCGGGAAATCGACCGCTTGGGGATGTAAAGTTTTTTACCGGCATAAAATTCCGAGGCCACCGCCTGGGCAAAAGCCTGTTCCCCTGGGAGAATGTCTTTCACCGCAAGAGGTGAAACGTTGGTGAGCTGCCAATTGACGCCAAATGCGAAATCGGCCTTTATGAAGGGAGCCGGGAAAAATTTGAACAGCCGTGAGCTGATGAGTTCGAACCTTTTGTCGACGCACTTGCCGAAGTAAATATCGATGGAAACTTTTTTAGGGTCATCGTCCGAGAAGAGCTTTTGCAGGGACTCCTCGATTTCACCGGACATCAAACGGATGATGCCGACCGATTTCATGTCTTGAATGGTGGTGATGGACGGAACGGGCT
>JARROL010000059.1:0-11277 GCA_037383965.1 Desulfobacterales bacterium
ACAACCGCATCCTGGCGCCGGCTCCGCCGCTGATCTGTCTGATGACGAGTCTTTCTCCCGGACGGGCCAACTCAAGCGGCATAACTAATGCGCGGTCCTTCAAACACTCAGCGCAAATGCCGTAGATCTCCATTTTATGCTGCAACATGTGGAAACCGATAGCCGCTGCGATATTGACTTGCAGGGATTCCATCTGGTCGTTGCGGAACTCAAAAATTTTTTTGCACTTCGTGCATATCATGTGATCGTGATGGTCACCGAGATGGAGATGTTCATAGCGGATCTTGCCGTTGTCGAAACGGTTTTCGCGGGCAAAACCGAAACGGCACATCAAGTTCAGGGTGTCCCGGACAAAGTCGCCCGAAAGCTCATTGCCATTTTCCTGCAGGAGCCGCGTCATTTCGACTTCGGTCACATGCTGTTCGGTTTTGAGAAAGGCATCCAGAACTTTAAAACGGTCTTCAAAGCGGTCGATACGCTCCTGCTTAAAGAGCTTTTTGAATTGTTCTTTTTCCTGTTTGTGAATCTGTTGAAGCATTTTGGGTTCCGTCGATTAATATCGCGAATCAATATTACCCGATCAACCTGACGAGTTGTTCGACCCGTCTAATTTGTCGCATTAGCTGATAACGCCGCCCAAGCATCCACTTAAAACCTGTGGCGTTTGTCGAAAGCGAGTGGCTTTGCCGGTGGTCGATTTTCAGTCGGCTATTTTCGTGTTTATGCACGGAAGGATAACATGGGACAGTGGTCAAGGTCCTATCGAGACGGTCCGGGAATTTCGAGGGTACTGCAGGATCCCCCCGAACAGTTTCGCGTTTGGGATTTCACCTCCTGACCAGAACCTTCACCACCGTTCATGGAATAACTGGCACAACTGAGAATGCGCTCGAAGTCTTCCGCGCCGCATGCCGGACACCGCATTTCGACCGAATCCTCGCTGTTGATGACTAAAATTTCAAAACATTCATTACACTTCAAGCATTTGAATTCATAGATCGGCATCGTTTGGTCCCTCGCTTCCAATAATTATATAAGTTAATTAAGGTATGTGATATGGCCTTAAATGTCAATGAATTAAAACAACTTATCCATTTAATCGACACATGCAGATCCCGACGGCCCTAACCTTGTTTCAACAGCTCCCGAGCATGGTTCAGTGTGGTCGGGGTGATGTCAACTCCGCCGAGCATGCGTGCGAGTTCTTCGATACGGCTTTTTTCGTCCAGCACCGTAATGGCTGTCAGGGTTCGGCCTTTGATGACTCTTTTTGAAATGCTGAAGTGATGGGCTCCGAATTTGGCAATTTGAGGCAGGTGAGTAATGCAGATGACCTGATGGTGAGTGGAAAGTTCGAGGAGCTTTTGTCCGACAACCTCAGCCGTGCCGCCGCCGATTCCGGCATCCACTTCATCGAAGACGACGGTTTCGACGGCATCAGTCGCGGCCAGGATGGATTTTAGCGCTAAAACGATTCGTGAGAGTTCTCCACCCGAAGCGATGGCGGTTAATGGTTTGAGCTCCTCGCCGACGTTTGGAGCGATCCTGAAAACCGCTCTATCGAGACCCGACTCAAAAACCTGCATTCCGTTCACTTTCAGAAAGGCGGAAGTCCTGTCGCCGGTCGGCACATGATGCAGCGCCACCTCAAATTGGCTCTGGCCCATTTTCAGATTCTTCAGCTCGGCTTCGACCGCATGCTCCAGGGCTCTCGCGGTCTTTCGGCGTTCTTGGGACAAGTTTAGCGCCGACTCCGTCAGTCGGTTGCGACAGCCGGTAAGCTTCTTTTCAGTGACGGAAATCTGTTCGTCGACATTTTCAACTTCAGCCAGTTCCAGCGATATGGCCCTGCTGTGGGCGAAAACCCCGTCCAGAGAGTCGCCGTATTTCCGTTTGAGCTTGTTGATCAGATCCAATCTTTCTTCCACCGCCTCCAGGCGGCCTTCATCCAATTCAACCGTTTTAAGATAGTTTCGAAGGTGGTCGACCAGTTCCTCCAACAGAAAGTTAATTTGGATCAGATGCTCGACACCCGGGGAGAGGGCACTATCGACCCGGCCGGCTTTTTCGAGGTTTTTTCGCACGGCCGTCAGCACTTCGGTCACCGAGCCCTGCCCGCTGTAAATTTCTTCGACTGCCTGGTAAACCGTTTGAAACAGCAATTCACTGTTTTTCAGGCGGTTGCGTTCCTGTTCGAGGCGAGCGTCTTCGCCTTCAATCAGGGCGGCGGATTCGATCTCGTCACGCTGGTAATGAAGGAGTTCGACCTGTTGCGCCCGCCGGTTTTTGAGTGTTCTCAAGCGCTCCAGTTTATCTATCAGCGGCAGTGTTGCATGATAGGCGTCGAAAACCGCCTGGCGCTGGGGCAACAACCCACCGAATTGATCGAGAATCAATAGGTGATATTCCTCTTTCAGGAGGCTCTGATGAACATGCTGTCCGGAAATGCTGGCTAAATTTTCGGTAATAGTGCAGAGAAGCTGCATCGTGGATAGGCGGCCGTTGATGTATATCCGGTTGCTGTCTGTGCGGGAGATGATGCGCCGAATCAGCAAGCCTTCACAGGACGTGTATCCGTTCGCATCCATGGTCCGGGCCGCGGCACTTTGCGGTGAAATATGAAACAGGGCCTCAATCTCGGCGGCCTCGCAGCCGGTACGAATCAAGGCGGCCGATGCCCGACTGCCGAGCACAAGATTGATGGCATTGATGAGAATCGACTTGCCGGCACCGGTTTCGCCGCTCAGGATGGTGAGGCCCGGCGCGAATTGAATCCTTAAATCATCTATGATGGCAAAGTTGCGGATGGATAGTTCCTGGAGCATAGGCAAATCATCGTGAAAGTGTACGTTCTGTGCCAGGACATGCTCTGCCCGGTCATTAAAGGCTCACGTAATAAACGCGTCACATTTTAGACGCCGATGCAATCCGTCCGGCCGCATGTCAATCGCGCGGACCTAAAGTGATCGGTTCCAGGATTCAAAGGTTACAACCGATGAATACCGAATACCCTAATAATCAAGATCCGGAATACCCAACCTAACCATTGGGTAGAGCACCCTTAAGTTTCGTACAAGCTTCTGTGGGGTTTTCGCTTATAGGCAAAACCCTAAACCGCTCAACCTATATCGGAAGACCATGATATTTGAGCGTTTTCGCGCCTATTCAGTCGATTGTTTCAAGGACTGAAATGTCAAACTTATTTTTTCATCATCAGTTTATCACACAAGGGCCTGGTTTTGTAAAGAACTGACCATCAATCCCATGCCACAGATATGACGGTATGTTCGAAAAGATAAAAGCCTGAGATGACAAGCCGAATTGCAAGCGCAGCTCTGACACCAGGATTCATGTCGATATCGGGAGACTGACGTTTCGCCCGCAGAGGGTTAGTTGTTCCAATGAATGTCAAAATCGTGCACAGCGAGCTCGTTTCCGTCTGTAAGTGGCCCTTTTCAACAATTTCTGCGTCAATCGGCGGAATCGCTTGTGCGACGTACACGAGTACGCCTCCGCGCAATGCCGCTGATTTCCTTGAACTTGCAGAAAATGGCGATTTCTGGATCGGAAACAAATCAGTGCCCTCAATGAAACCGTGGAGGGGCACGAGCTATGCTCACCTTTTGAAAAACATTTACAAAAACATAGGTATGAATTATATCTTCACTTTAATGTATGAAACTTATGCGCTGCTACGTATCCATTTGGATCATTTTTAGCAGTGATTCTTGGTGATAGGCTGCCAGTCGACCATGGCCCCGGTAAGAAATAATTCCACTTCTTGCTTGTCTTATGGCGCGTCGACTGCGTTACATCCACCTACACGTATCCCAATATGCGCAGGTGGATGTGCCTTGTAGACAAATCATAATATGGCGCAATCGTGTAAAACTATGTCTTACCGTGACACTAAAACCGCACAGTCGTAAATTTAGCGCTGGTTTTTTTCTATTTCAACGTGTATGCGGTGTACTGAAATAGACTCATGTCGGACACAACTCTCCAAAGTGCACCATTTGATCGATGAGGGCGTTCATGGCGGATACCACTTCCCTGGTCATTGCCACCCGTAATCCGGGAAAAACAGCCGAGATCCGTGAACTGTTAAAGGGATATCCCGTACAGATCGAAAATATCGAGGACTTTGGCCCGATTCCCGAAGTGGAAGAAGACGGACAGACTTTCGAGGAAAATGCATACAAAAAGGCAAGCTTCACGGCCAGGGTCCTGGGATTACCGGCGCTGGCCGACGATTCCGGCTTGGTCGTCGAAAGTCTCGGCGGTGCACCTGGTGTATATTCCGCACGATTTGCCGGAAATCACGCCAGCGACGCCGAACGCTGCGCCCGTCTATTGAACGAAATGGCCGGTAAAACCGACCGCCGGGCAGCCTTTGAATGCGTTATCTCGATTGCGGTACCGACCGGACAGGCCTTGACATACGAAGCGCGCTGCGAGGGGTTAATTGCCGAAAAGCCGGTCGGTCGCAACGGATTCGGTTACGATCCGGTTTTCTTTTATCCCCCTTTGAAAAAAACATTTGCCGAATTGACCCGCGCTGAAAAAAGCCTCATCAGCCACCGGGGAAAAGCGCTGTCGGAGATAAAGCGCGAAATTGAGAAAGTTCTGGTCTGGATTCGTCAGCACATGCCGGTTTTCGAAAAATTCCACTAAGGGTCGGAGACGAAATAAATTGATCAAAATGACGAAGAGTCATGCTCTCTGTTTACGGTGCGTTGAAGGTCGTTTCTTTACGTGTGAGTGCGATAACGCAACGCGGGAGAAGGGCTCAAGGACGTACCATTTCGTTCAATTTATCGAGTTCGCGATCCTCAACACCGCATTTGCAGAGGGAGTTGCCCTATGATGAAGAGGAGAGAAGGCGTCGACATTGTCGTTGAACTCGGCGGGATCAAAACCCCGGAGGCCGTTATGCGGCTTTTCGAAGAAAAACTGGACACCGAACATTTTTCGCGGCTGCAACGGATCAAGCATCCCGAAGTTAAGCTGAAAATAGCCAATGCCATCGCCATGTGCCGGCCGGAACGCGTGTTCATCAACACGGGAACCGAATCCGACCGCCAGTTCATCCGGGACTTGGCTCTTGAAAGAGGCGAAGAATCCAAGCTCCCCATGCCGGGGCACACCATCCACTACGATCTCAAAGAGGAGCAGGGGCGGATCATCGATCGGACTTTCTACTTCACCAATCCGGGGGACCTGGTCAGTACGCTGGGCAATAAAATCGACCGGAACGTGGCCCTTAAAGACGTTCGCGACAAGATGTCCGGCATCATGGATGGCATGACAATGATTGTCGGCTTCTATCTGCGCGGTCCGGTCGGTGCGCCGGTCTCGAATCCGGCGCTCGAGATCACCAGTTCGGCCTATGTGTCGCACAGCGCGGAAATTCTCTACCGCAATGCCTTTGAGCATTTCGATGAACAGGTAAAACGTCTCGGACACTTTTATACCAACATCCACAGTCAAGGGTTGAACCGTCCGGAAGACCTGCCGAGCGCGCGGGTTTACATGGATCGCAGTTATCAGGCCACATACAGTATCAACTGCACCTATGCCGGCAACACCCTGTTGCTCAAAAAGGGCAACCATCGTTTTTCGGTTGACAAGGCGATTTACGAAAACCGCGGCAATGAACTCAGCGAACACATGTTTATAACCGGAATCGACGGTCCGGGCGGACGTATCACCTGGGTCACCGGTGCCGCTCCCAGTGGATGCGGCAAAACCACCACGGCCATGGCCGGCAATCACTTTGTGGGAGACGACCTGGCTCAAATGTGGATCGCCAATGACGGCAGCGTCCGTTCCGTCAACCCGGAGTGCGGCATTTTCGGGATCGTCGAGGACGTCAACTGGGACGGCGACCCCATGTTGATGAAGTGCCTTCGAAATCCCGGTACGGAGGTGATCTGGTCCAATGTGCTGATCGATGAAAACGGTGAGCCACAGTGGACGGGCAATGGTGAGAACCCCACCAGGGGGATTAACTTCCAAGGTCCCTGGGAGCGAGGGATGGTCGACAAAAGCGGCAAACCGATCCCGCTGTCTCATCCCAACTCCCGCTGCACGCTGGCCTCATCGGCCTTGAACAATTATTCGGCGGCCGCTGAAGACCCTGCGGGTGTCGAAACACGCGTGGTCACTTACAGCGGTCGCGACAGCGACACCATGCCGCCGGTCTGGGTGGCCAAAAATGCCGACCAAGGGGTGGTGATCGGTGCTTGCATCGTTTCGGCCGCCACTGCCACGGAAGTCGGTGCCACCGGTGTGCGACGTTCCCCTTGGGCCAATGCACCTTTTATACCCGGATCCCTGGGCGATTACATGGATGCCCAATTCCGCTTTTTCGGCCACAAGGGGTTATCCGACGACAAGAAACCGATCATGGCCGGATTGAACTACTTCCTGACCGACAAGGCCCGGGGCGGCACATCCAAGAAGCTGCTCGGCGAAAAACGGGATGTCAAGGTCTGGCTGGCATGGCTGGACCGAAGGGCTCACCGTGAGGTAGCGGCCATCGACACCCCCATCGGATATCTCCCTAAATACGAGGACTTGAAAAAGCTGTTCAAGGAGATTATCGACAAGGACTACCCGCAAGATCTCTACCTCAAGCAGTTTTCACTTTACATCGACAACATTCTGGCCCGTATCGACCTGCAGATCGACGCTTACGGAAAGGAGGAAAACCTGCCCCGGAGGTTGTTCGAGGTTTTGAACGAGCAGCGTGACGGGTTGTTGGCTCTGAAAGAAAAGTATGGTTCCAAGGTCACTCCCGCCGACCTGGTGAAAGCGAACCCGGGCGTTTGAGGCACCCGGCTGGTGCAGGTCTTGGGGGTCCGCCATGACGACCGCGCGGAGATTGAATGACGGGCGCCCCCCGCTGGCGAAGGTCGTCTTCAGCCGGCGCATGCTCGTGGCGCTTTTGATGGGCTTTGCTTGCGGGCTGCCCCTGCTTCTCACTGTGAGCCTTTTGCAGGCTTGGATGAAGGAAGCCGGCGTAGACCTGACCGTCATTGGCCTAATGGCACTGGTCGGGCTTCCTTACACGCTCAAGTTTCTCTGGGCCCCTTTCGTGGACCGCTTCACCCTGCCTTTTCTCGGCCGCAGGAGAGGCTGGCTGGTGACCATCCAGTTGGCGCTTATGAGCGCCATCATCGCACTCGCATTGACCGATCCGGCCCGAAATCCCTGGATGGTGGCGGGTACCGCCCTTCTGGTCACTTTTTTCAGCGCCTCCCAGGATATCGTGGTGGATGCCTACCGACGGGAAGATCTGGCCGATGAGGAACTCGGTCTGGGCTCGTCGCTTTACATCAACGGATATCGGGTGGGTATGCTCCTGGCTTCGGGCGGTGGTCTGATCATGGCCGACCACATGCCGTTTCCCGCTGTCTATCTCGTCATGGCCGCCTGCCTGCTGCCCGGCGTGGCGACCACCCTTCTGACACCGGAACCCGAGACACCGTGCGGAACGCCTGCAAGCCTCAAGGAAGCCGCGCTCGAGCCTTTGATCGAGTACTTCAACCGCAGCAGTGCCCTATGGATGCTCGCATTTATCCTGCTTTACAAGATCGGCGATTCGATGGCCACTGCCATGACCATCCCTTTTTACCTGGACCTCGATTTCTCAAAATCGGAGATCGGTGCGGTCGTCAAGCTGTTCGGCTTCTGGGCAACCATCGCCGGGAGTGTCACCGGCGGCGTCTTGATGATACGCCTCGGCATCCACCGCAGTCTGTGGATTTTCGGCTTTCTGCAAGCGGCCTCCACCGGCTGTTTTGCAATACTGGCCCGTGTTGGGCACAGTCTGCCCTGGCTGGCAGGGGTGGTAACGTTTGAAAACCTCAGCAGTGGTATGGGTACGGCCGCCTTTGTCGCCTTCATGGCCAGCATTACCAACAAGAAGTTTACGGCAACCCAGTACGCTCTGCTGTCGAGCCTGATGGGCGTCCCCCGCGTCATGGCCGCCGCGCCGACCGGTTTTATAGCCAAATTGCTCGGATGGGAGTCTTTTTTTATTTTCTGTGCGCTGATTGCAGTTCCCGGTATGCTCCTGCTGTTGAAATTCACTCCCGGCGGCGTCGAACACGACGAGATTTGACGATGACAATGAACGACACCCCAGAAAAGAAAATCCCGGCCCGCATTGCAGATCTGAACCGTCAGAGAAAAGAACTGCTGACACTGCCGCCGGAAAAAACGATGCAGCGAATTCTCGAGTCGGCCCAACCGGCGGCCCTGGTTCACTCTTTCCCGGAGCAGGATCTCTATTTTCTGATTCACGACATCGGTGCCGAAGATGCCTTGCCGCTGCTGGCGCTGGCCTCCGACCACCAGCGGGAATTCGTGCTGGACATCGAGACTTGGCAGCGGGATCGTCTCGAACCGGTGGCGCTGACCCGGTGGCTCGATCTGCTCTACCGGTCCGATGCCCGGCGAACGGTCAAATGGCTGATCGACCAAAAAACCGAACTGCTTACGTTGTATCTCTTCAAGAACATCGAGGTGAGAGTCTGCGAACACGATCAGGATCCATCAGAGTTCGGGGAGGACTTCTTTACGCTCGATAGTGTCTTCTATGTGCGGATTACCGGTCCGCTCTTTGCCGCCGAATCTGAACTCGGCGACATCGATAAAAAGAACTATCGTGATTTCCTAAAGAAATTGATCCAGAGCTTGGCGGCCTTTGACCACGTTGCCTACCAGGGGCTACTGCTTGAGGCGGCACACATCATACCGACTGAAAGTGAAGAAGAGGGCTACCGTCTTCGTAACGTGCGATTGGCCGAGAAGGGTTTCCTTCCGTTCGAAGAGGCCGTGGGTGTCTATCAACCGCTCACTGCGCGACAACTTACCGGACGAAACCATAAGATTATGCCCCGCACAGCGGCCGAGATCAGTGTGCCGGTTCCGCTCTACCCGTCGGAAGTGCTTGAAAGCGGCAGTATCTTTTCCAGTGCGCTGGCCAAAATCGAGACCGAAGCTGTTTTGGAACAGCTGCAGACCGAATTCGCCGGCCTTTGCAATCGGATCATCGCGGCTGATTTTGCCCCGGCTCACAACAAAGACGATCTGCGGGCGGTGGTGAAAAAGGCTAATGGCTTCCTGTCGATCGGTCTGGAGACATTAGCGGCCGAAACGGATGCGAATGGCCATTCAGTCAGCCATCTGCAGGTGGCCATGATCAAACGGCATCCGTTGTCCGATATTTTCAGGGTCGGTTATGGGCGGGTGCTAGAGTTAAAATGGCGCGCTCAGCGATGGCTGGATCGATCCTGGTTTGGCGGCCAGGGATTTTCCCTGTCATTTTGGGACGAGGATTGGCTTGGCGTTCTGGGCGGTTTGCTGGTCAAGAAACCGATGTACTTCGACGATTATGTGTCCGGGAGTATGTACCGGGAATTCAGCACTGTCGATGAGCTGCAACAGACAGCCGACGCGCTGGATGCCGTCATTGCCTCCGACCACCTCCTCTCGCTGCTGGCCATACCGCCGGAATTACTGTCTGCGCGGCGTTTTCTAACTTATAAAAACCTCATACTGACACTTTGGGCGCTCGACTGGGTCGGCTGCACCGAGAAGAATCGGTTTCTGACCAAGGCCGAATTCAGGCTGTTTTTCGAAAAGCTCTGGCAGAGCAATGACCGGCCGCGCCGTGTCGCTCTGGCCATGAAGCAGTCCTTCCTTTTGTGGCTCTGCGGGTTGTCCGGAATGCATTCCCACGAGATCACCGATAAGCTTGGGTCTGTGCTGGAGAGTTTGTTCCTGGAATTCGAAGAGGAGTACGGCCAGGTTGATACAGCAGATCTCGATCCCAGGTTTATTCACCTCTTCCTCATAGAACGCTAACGGATGGAAAACGACTTCGGTCGGTATGGGGCAGGAACTTGGCCGCCGAAAAGCGGTTCATGAAATCCTGGTTGACATTGAGCTCCAGATAGGTGATGCGCTCCCGAATCCGGTCTATTTCTTCCATGCGATAATCCGAGCTCAGCAGCAGGGTGGCGCCGCCGAGGGAACTGTTTCCCAGCGCTTTGAAAGCCGTCAGTGGCAGGTCCGGCAGCATGCCGATGCCGATGGCCGAGGCCGGTTGGATGAAGGTGCCGAAGCTGCCGGCGACGTAGAACGTCGTGATGTCCTCCAACTGGATGCCGACCGTACCCGTGATGGTCTCGAGAATCGCATACATGGCGGCTTTGGAGCGGATGAGGCTGTCGAGATCCGCTTGGCTGATGGTCAGGGCTTTGCCGGTGGCGGACTCTGTGGGTGATACCACGATCAAATGCTCGGTGCCGTCGATGTCAATCAGTCGATTGCCGCACGCCCGTGCTTGAAATCGGCCGCGAAAGTCGATCAGACCGCCGAGAAAGAGCTGAGCGGCGAGATCGATCAGTCCCGATCCGCAAATGCCGTGCGGCGGCCGATCCGCGATGGTGTGAATGTCGAATCGTTTTGCCGTACGATCGAAGCGCACGCGGTCGATCACACCTGGTGCAGCCAGCGTGCCCATGCGGGTTACCCCGCTTTCAAGTGCCGGGCCGGCGGCACCGGCGCAGGCAATCAACCACTGGCTGTTGCCGAGCACAACCTCGGCATTGGTGCCGACATCGACCAGCAAGGCCGGTTCATCGGCCCGGTGGAGACCGGAGTAGAGGATTCCGGCGATCAAATCACCGCCGAAGTAGCTGCCGATATTGGGAAAGACGAAGACCCTGGCCTGCGGGTTTACCTGGATACCGAGAGAAGCGGCCGGGATCAGGCCGGGGCGATTGGTGACCGGAATATAAGGTTCCCGGATCATCCAGTGCGGGCTCAGTCCCAAGAGCAGGTGTGTCATGGCCGTGTTGCCCGCAACGGCGATCAGCAGGACTTCTTCCGGCAGGCGTGAGCAGGAGTGGCAGAGCGCGATGATCTGCCGGTTGAGCGCCTCGCAGATCAATTGCTGCAGGTGTTGCAGACCGCCCGGCCGATCGGCATAGTGGATGCGCGTGAGAATGTCGGGACCGATGTCGATTTGAGGGTTGTCGAAAGCCGATTCTCCCAGCAGCGTGCCGTTGGTAAGGTCAACTATCCGCAGTACCACCCGGGTGGTGCCCAAATCGACGGACAAACCTGCCGGCGGCTTTGCACCGTGCAGGGGCTGCAAATCGACCAGGACCCAATGGCCGTGGTCCCTGAATAGCGTGCAGTAGAGTTCGCTGTCTTCCTGACGCAAAATAAAAGGGAGCCGCTGCAGCAATTCCAGATCGA
>JARROL010000060.1:0-11164 GCA_037383965.1 Desulfobacterales bacterium
CGTCACCCGCTCGCCTTCGCGCAAAAGCATCTCTCCGGCTTTAATTTTATACATAACCGGCTTGACGCCTTCGGCGGCCAGATTCCTGCGCTCCTCGGTTTCGCTGCGGTTCAGTGTGATGTTGGGTTGGAGCAGGCGCTGGGTGAAATCGATGACGAGACTCCTGAGCGCGTAGTTCTGGTCTTTGAGCAGCGGTTCGCCGACAAAGCGAACCATCGATTTCACCCAGCGCCTGCTTCAACCCAACATCACACTGAACCGCAGCGAAACCGAGGAGCGCAGGAATCTGGCCGCCGAAAGCGTCAAGCCGGTTATGTATAAAATTAAAGCCGGAGAGATGCTCTTGCGCGAAGGCGAGCGGGTGACGGAAGTCCAGCTCTTGAAACTCAACGCACTTCAGGCGCACCTGAAAAACGACAACGTCATCACGAGCAGCATCGGTGTGGCGCTGCTCGTCATGTGCCTGTTTGCCACCACCTTTGTATTATTTCGGCCGAATTTCGGGCGAACCAATACCGAGCAGAACAAGCGCCTGTTGTTCATCGCCTTTGTGCTGGCAGGGTTCTTCCTGGTGGCACAGCTGTCGGTCTTCCTGTCTGAATCGCTGGCCGAAAGAGGTCCCACCGAAATGAACGCATCCTCCATCCTGTACGGCACACCGCTGGCCTCGGGATCAATGATCATCTGCCTGTTCCTCGGCTTCGAACTCGCCCTGCCCTGCGCCGCGCTCATGGCCGTTTTGACGACCATCATCTTCCAAGCCGATTTCACCCTTTTCATTTATTTCCTGATTAACGGTACGATGGCCGCTTACTGGATACGCAACTGCCGAGAACGAAAAGTCTTCATCAAGGCCGGCACAACGCTCGGCCTATTGAATCTACTCCTGGTCACCGCCATCGACATTTATCTATCCCGCATTTCGGGGCAAAAACTGTTGTGGGATTGGCTATTCGCATTCTCAGGAGGCTTAGGCTCCGGGATAGTGGCCGCGGGGATTATCCCGATAGTGGAAATTGCCTTTGACTACACCACTGACATCAAACTGCTCGAGCTGGCCAATCTCGATCGCCCGATCCTCAGACAACTGCTCATGGAAGCACCAGGCACCTACCATCACTCGGTGATCGTCGGCTCGATGGTGGAGGCAGCAGCCTCTGAGATCGGAGCCAACTCACTTTTGGCCAAGGTTTGCGGCTATTATCATGATATCGGAAAAATCCAAAAGCCACTCTACTTCATTGAAAATCAGCAAAATGCTAAAAACAGGCACGACAAACTGGCACCGTCCATGTCGAGCCTGATTCTGGTGGCCCACGTAAAAAACGGCCTCGAAATTGCGCGGCGCAACCGGTTGGGGACCGCCATTATCGAGACGATTCAGCAACATCACGGTACCAGTCTGATCACCTATTTTTATGACAAGGCCAAGCAGCAAAAGGGCGAAGACGCCGTCAAGATCGAAGACTTCAGATATCCCGGACCGAAACCCCAGACCCGGGAGGTGGCGCTCGTGATGCTGGCCGATGTCGTCGAAGCGGCCTCCCGGACTCTGGCCAACCCCACGCCTTCCAGAATCCAGGGCCTCGTTCAGAATTTGATCAACAAGGTTTTTTCCGACGGACAGCTCGACAACTGTGAGCTGACCCTCAAGGACCTGCACAACATCGCCAAGAGCTTCAACAAAATACTCAATGCCATTCATCACCACCGCGTCGAATATCCCGAAAAGCGACCGGCCGCCGGCGAAAGAGGCAAAAATGGGAATTCTGATCGACAACCGCCAAAACAGCCGCCGGATTTCCCTTACGAAAATCCGGAGAAAAGCCCGGGTCATCTTAGACGCCTTGGGCAGTCCTGAGGCGGAGCTTTCCATCCTGCTCGTCGATGATGCCGCAATCGCTCAATTGAACCGACAGTATCTGAGCCGGCCGGGGCCGACCAATGTCATCGCCTTTCCAATGCGCGAAGGCGAATTCGCAGATGTCTCGCCCCATCTGCTCGGCGATGTCGTCATCTCGGTCGAAACGGCCGAACGGGAAGGCAACGAGTCGGAAATGGCGTTGGAAGGCCGTTTGGAGGAACTCCTGGTGCACGGCATTCTGCACCTGTTCGGCTATGACCACGAGAAAAACACTGCTGACGCCCGGTTGATGGCGAAAAAGAGTGCGGCGCTGATGGAGCTGATTCGAAAAATAAAAACGTGAAACGCGAAAACCCACAACCTGGAACCCGGAACCAGGAATCCGGAACCCTTGGTGGCTTTAACGTAAAATCGATGAAATCCTTTAAATGGCTCAACTGACATAACTGGATTAAGCGACTCACCTAACACAACCGCTTTAACCACAAAAAGAATTTTCATGCACCATGGCGGGCCGAAAAACCGTCAAGGAGATCTGATGGCGAAACTGATCGTGCAACTGGACCCGGTGGCCACACTCGGGCTAGCCCGCACGTCAACCGTTCCCGACCCTGCAGCAGTGGCCATTCTGGCGGAATTGGGCGGTGCAGACGGCATTGCCGTCCATCTGCGAGAGGACCGGCGCACCATTCAAGATCGCGATCTGCGCGTCCTGAGAAAAGTCGTGCACGCGCGGTTTGTTTTCAAAATGGCGCCGACCTCGGAGATGCTCGGGGTGGCACTGAACATCAAACCGGACAGTGTCATCCTGCTGCCGGAAATGCGGGAGAAAAATTCACCCAGGGGTGGGCTCGATCTAATGGTGCATGGATCAAGTGCGGCCGAAACGATCGACACCCTCGCCAACAGCGGGATTCCGGTCGGTATATTCATTGAGCCGGATTCAGACCAGCTAAAACTGGCCCATCAGTACAACGCAAGTATAGTGGAAATCAACACCGGCGCATATTGCGAGGCCACGACCAGCGTCAAGCGCAAGCAGGTTTTGGTCCGCATCGTCGACACCGTCAAACTGGCCTACCGCCTTAAAATGGGCGTTCAAGCCGGCGGTAGTATCGGCTTCAACACAATCGGCGCGTTTGAAGGACTCAAGGAAATCGGCGCGTTTACGATTGGCCACAGCATCATTGCCAGGGCGGTCCTGGTTGGAATGCAAGAGGCGGTACGCGAAATGAAACGGCGGATTAGGGCGCTTTAGATTGTTCGCCGTCATCGGGAGAGCTGACATGTACCTTGTCACAGCCAATGAAATGCAGGAAATGGACCGTAGGACCATCGAAACTTTCGGCCTGCCGGGAAGAATCCTGATGGAAAATGCCGGCCGCGGTGCCGCGGCTTTCCTTATCGAGCTATTCCCCGACATTGCGGCGCGCAGGATCGGCGTCATCGCCGGACGCGGAAACAACGGCGGCGACGGGTATGTCATCGCCCGCTGCCTATCCCAACGTGACGTGGACGTCACCGTATTCCTGCTGTCCGAACGCGGGCGCGTGACCGGAGATGCGGCCGCCAATCTGGAGCTGTTGTCACCGCTGGGGGTTCCGGTCGTCGAAATCCCCAACCTCGAAGCGTTCGATACTGTCAGGTCATCGATGCGCAACCGGGACCTGTGGGTCGATGCCGTTTTGGGAACCGGTCTGCGATCTGAGGTGCGCGGCTATTTCAAGGAGGTGATCGACTTCGTCAACAGCCTCGGTCTACCGGTCTTCGCGGTCGATGTTCCCTCGGGTTTGAATGCGGATACCGGCCAACCCTGCGGCACCTGCATACGGGCCCATGCCACGGCCACCTTTGGCTTGGCGAAAACCGGGCATTTTCAATTTCCAGGAGCCGCGCTGAGCGGCAAATTGGATGTGGTCGACATCGGAATCCCGCCGCATGTGGTCGAAGAAGTCGCCCCAAGGCAGTTTCTGCTGACCGACCGTGATGTGCAAAACGACATCAATCCGCGGCCACCCGACAGCCACAAGGGTCATACCGGTCACTTGCTGGTTGTCGCCGGCGCCCCCGGTAAAACCGGTGCCGCGGCCATGGCCGCCATGGCGGCCATGCGAGCCGGCGCTGGTCTGGTCACTCTGGCGGCGCCAAGCGGGATTAATCCGATTCTGGCCTCCGGGGTCCTGGAGGTAATGACCGCTTTGCTGCCAGAAAACGAGGGCGGTCGGCTTGGAATGTCGGCCTACGAACCGATTCGGGGCCTGCTCGCGGACAAGCGCTGCCTGGCGGTTGGACCGGGCTTGGGACAGGCCCCGGACACCAGGGAACTCTTGCAGCGACTGGTCGCCGAAAGCCGCCTGCCATTGGTGATCGATGCAGACGGTTTGAACAATCTGGCCGGGGCCACCGCAATCCTCAAAGAGCGCGCAGCGCCGGTTGTCCTGACACCTCATCCCGGCGAAATGGCGCGCCTGGCAGAAACAACGGTCGCCGCAGTTCAAACCGACCGTATTGCTTGCGCCCGCGAATTTGCCCGGACCTTCAAGGTCCACCTTGACTTGAAAGGAGCCCATACAGACATCGCCCACCCGGACGGTTTCATATTTATCAATTCGACCGGCAATTCAGGCATGGCCTCGGGGGGCATGGGAGACGTGCTGACCGGTCTGATCGCCGGTTTTATAACCCAGGGTTTTCCAATCTCAGCCGCCTGTCACCTCGGCGTTTACCTGCACGGAGCCGCAGCGGACCACCAGGCCAAGCACAAAGGACCTTGGGGTTACCTGGCATCGGATGTCATCGCGGGCATACCGTCTGAAATCAGGCGACTCCTGGTGCCATAACGTTGGCCCTCGGCAGAGGGAACCGCCCTGATCTCTATCGGCGGCAGCCCGAATTAAAGGAGTGCCGTCACGCAATGAAGCGCTTCTCTTTCGAAACGACAACCCACTCGGCCGAAGAGACCCGGGCGTTCGGCGAAAGACTCGGGCGGCACATTACCACCGGAACGACAATCGCCCTCACCGGTGATCTCGGCAGCGGAAAGACGGTTTTCGTCCAGGGCATAGCAAGGGGCTTGCATGTACCGCCCGAATATTATATTACCAGCCCCACTTTTACCCTGATCAACGAATACCCGGGAAGACTGCGTCTGCACCATATCGACCTGTATCGCATCGAAGATCCGATAGAAATCGAAGAAATCGGTGTTTACGAAATTCTGGGCAGTAACAAGGTGGCCGTTATCGAATGGGCCGAGCGGCTTGGCGCCGAACTGCCGGGGCAGCACATTCGTGTTCATTTGGAGATGTCAAACGACAATGCACGTCACATGACGATCACGGCTACGGGATCGGCTGCAGTCGCCTTACTGAAGAATGCCGTCACAGTCAATGAGGATGAAAAATGGGGTTGATTGTACAGAAATACGGTGGCACGTCGGTTGCGGACATCGAACGGATCCGCAATGTGGCCCGTCGGGTGGCAAAGACATTCGACGGCGGTAACGACGTGGTGGTGGTGATTTCGGCCATGGCCGGTGTCACCGATGGGTTGATGAGGATGTCCGCACAAATCAGCGAAAATCCCCAAAAACGCGAGCTGGATGTTCTGTTGGCCACCGGAGAACAGACGACCGCCGCGCTACTGGCGATGACTTTATGCGCCATGAACTACCCGGCCCGATCTTTGCTCGGGTTCCAGGCCGAGGTCCGCACGGACTGCGACTACGGTAACGCGCGTATCGTGGACATCGGCACCAACCGCATTCGACAGCTGATGACCGGACGCACCATCGTCGTGGTGGCCGGTTTCCAGGGCTGTGATCCGGAAGGCAATATCACCACCTTGGGCCGCGGCGGTTCGGATACCTCGGCGGTGGCCATTGCGGCCGCAATTAAGGCCGACTCCTGTGAAATCTACACCGACGTCGACGGTATTTACACCGCCGACCCGAACATCTGTCCCCGCGCTCGCAAGCTCAAGGTCGTTTCATACGACGAGATGCTGAATATGGCCAGTTTGGGCGCCAAGGTATTGCAGATCCGGTCGGTCGGCTTCGCTAAGAAATACAATGTTCCCGTGCATGTCAGGTCATCTTTCAATGGAGAGGAAGGTACAATGGTGGTGAACGAAGAGTCCGGTATGGAAAAACTGATTGTCACCGCGGTGACGCACGACAAGGACCAGGCCCGCATCACCTTGAAAAAGGTCCCGGATCAACCGGGAATTGCGGCCAAGATCTTTACGCCCATTACCGAAGCGAAGATCGTCGTGGACACGATCATTCAAAATACCCGTGCCGGCGGCAAGACGGACCTTACCTTCACGGTTCCCGAGTCCGATTTTCCCCGCGCAATGGAGATCGAACGGGAAGTGGCCCGGCAAATCGGCGCCGAAGAAGTGTTCGGCGGCAAAGACATCGCCAAGGTATCGGTCATCGGCGTGGGTATGCGCAATCACTCCGGTGTGGCCTCGATCATGTTCAATGCTCTGGCCAAGGAAAACGTCAACATCATCATGATCAGCACGTCTGAAATCAGGATCTCCTGCGTGATCGAAGAAAAATATACCGAGCTGGCCGTCCGGGTCCTACACTCGGCTTTCGGATTGGACCGTGAAGACTAAGGGTTTACGGAAAAACAAGCTCGTCATTTTTAAGTGAGCCCTAATAGCCTCCGGCGGGTTAACCACATTGAAAAAATTCAGTCCAGATCAGCTGCTGACCGTCCTGGTCCTCGGTCTGTTGATTCTCGGCGTTATCCTCTATCGACGGCTATCGTTTTTCTAACATTTTCAATCGATCGCTCCCAAGCAACCCGTACCGAGAAGCAAAAAACGGGTCGAAGGACAACTCTTAGCGACCCGGGTAGACGCGTAAAAACGCCGCGTCGTCAGTTGACAACCATCGTCAAAGAAGGTATTTTTGCGCCTTTGTGTAAATCGGTATGAATGATGGCTCGGAGGATTGTTTGAAGTGGACAAGTTAATCCCAAAACGGATGTTTTTCACCAAGGGTGTCGGCTACCATCGCAACAAGCTTCAGAGTTTCGAGTTGGCGCTGCGAAATGCCGGCATCGAGAAGTGCAATCTGGTCTACGTGTCGAGCATCTTTCCGCCGGATTGTAAGATCATCTCGCGCACATCCGGTATCGAAGAATTGAAACCGGGTCAGATCACCTTCGTTGTTCTGGCGCGCGAAAACACGGATGAACCCAACCGTCTGGTGTCAGCCGCCGTCGGCCTGGCACGCCCAAAAAACCACCACCAGTACGGGTATATCTCCGAGCACCACGCCTTCGGTGAAACCATGAAAAAATCGACCGACTTCGCCGAAGACCTGGCGGCGACCATGCTGGCATCGACACTGGGAATCGAGCTCGATCCGGATGTGGCCTGGGACGAACGCAAGCAGGTTTACAAGGTCGGCCAACGCCTGTTTGTCACCCGCAGCGTGGCCCAGTCGGCCAAAGGCCACAAAGACGGCCTCTGGACCACGGTCATTGCCTGCGCGGTCATGTTGATGACGTAAAAATAAGGTTTAGCCGGTTGAGCCCGTTTAGTCCGTTAGCCGGTTGACCGGCGAACCAACTTAAACAGGCCTACCAGGCAAACGGGCCAACCGATTTTAAAAGGACTTTCTTCATGCCGCACCATTCTATGTTCAAGGATCATCCTGACATCGTCCCCCCCGCGCTTGCCCCGGACATGTCGGTTGTCGATCTGATCGACGTTCTCGGCCGAACATCGTTCGAGGCCCGCAATGTGCACCGCGCAGCCCGGCTATTCGAACGCATGATCTCCGACAACGACGTGATCTGGCTCGGGATTGCGGGCGCCGGTGTTGCCGGCGGCATGGGCGGCATGATCATCTCTCTGATCGAAGCCGGTGTCATCGATGCCATCTGTTCGACCGGAGCCCAAGTCTACCACGATCTTCACTTTGCCTTCGACCTGCCGGTCAAAGCGATACCGCCGATTTGGGACGACGATGCGCTGCGCCAGCACGGCGACACCCGCATCTACGACGTCGGCATTCGCGACAAGGAAACCCTCGATGCACAGGACGCCATTATCCGCCGCTTCATCCGCGAATGTCACCGGGAGCACCTCTCCGGGAGGCCACTCTCCAGCTGGGAATTCAACCGGGCCCTCGGAAAATGGACCCACCAGCGGGCCCAATACCCGCAACGCAGTTTCGTCGCCACCGCCGCCGAACACGAGGTCCCCATCTTCTGGGACTCACTGGCCAACCACTCCATTGCCATGAATCTGGTCTTGACCGACCGTAGCGGGTTGCCGATAAGCCTGTCCGCACAAAAAGACATCTTCGATTCGGCATCCATCGTTTTCTCCTCCAAACAGACCGGTTTCATCGAACTGGGTGGCGGGGGACCCAAGAACTTTATTCAACAGACCAGCCCCACCATCAGCCAGATCCTGGGCATCAACTTCGAAGGCGCCGACCGTGGGCTCCAAATCGGCACGGCCATCGAGAAGGAGGGCAGTCTGTCCGGCTGCACCTTCAGCGAGGCGGTGACCTGGGGCAAGTACCGCTCCGTGGATGAAGAAAAAATGGTGCAGGTCTGGGGGGAATACAGCGTCATCTTTCCGATCCTGGCGGCTTATGTGCTTGCAAAATGCGCCAAACGACCGCTGAAGCATATCGCCACGCAACTGCCGCAGTATGCCGAGAAGCTGGAGCAGGCCCGTTGAAAACCGATCCGCAACCGTTTCTCAATCCCGGCCCCGAATACACCGCTTTCGAAACCGCCGCCGCCGTGATCCTGCCGATCCCTTACGAAGGGGGCGTGAGCTACGGCACAGGTGCCGCCGCTGCACCTGCAGCGGTTATAGCGGCATCGCACCAACTGGAATTCTACGATGAGGTGCTGAAGGCCGAACCCTTTAGAATGGGCATCGCGACGGTAATACCGCCCCGTCTGGGCTCGGATCCCGCCAAGGTGCAGGCGGCTGTGTACCGGTCGGCCAAACAACTTCTCGACTCGAGAAAGTTCGTGGTACTGATCGGTGGCGATCACTCGGTCAGCGGTCCATTTGCCCAGGCATTGAAAACAGTGCACGGCTCTCTTTCCGTGATCCAAATCGACGCCCACGCCGATCTCAGGAACAGCTATGACAACAGCCGCTTCAGTCATGCCTGCGTGATGGCGCGCATCCGAGAAATGACCACCGACACTCTTCAGTTCGGTATCCGAAGCATGTCCCTGGAAGAAGCGCAACGCATCGAACGCGAAAGTATAGCGGTGTGCACCATGACGTCTTACCGCGACGGGGCTTTCGACATCGATGCGGCCCTGGCCGGACTGCCGGACCCGGTTTTTTTAACCATCGATGTGGATGCGTTCGACTGGAGCGTCATCCGCAGCACCGGTACCCCCGAGCCGGGCGGATTTACCTGGGACGAGGCCCTGCATCTGCTGAAAAAGATATTCGAGCGCAAAAATGTGGTCGCCTTCGATGTGGTGGAACTCTCATCCGCTCCTCAGGACCTGAATTCACCCTTCGCAGTAGCAAAACTGATTTATAAACTGTTGGGGTTCAAACTTTCCGGTACGGTCCGCGATAAACGGCTCGACTGGCCGGCTAAGCCACGGGGGTCTGTTTTCGACGACGGTCGAAAGCCTTAGGGACGCGGCAAAAAATAATTACACATCTTGCTTGTTTTTTTGGCCCGTCTACCTCGTTACATCCACCAATATATATCCCGATATGCGCCGGCGGATGTGCCTTGTAAACGAACCAAAATCCTGCGCAATCTTGTGTAATAATTTCTCGCCGAGACCCTTAACCGGTCGACAGGGCCCGTGCAATTTCTGCGTTCGTCTTCTCGACCGCACGGGCGATATCGACGGCGCTTAGCAGGGGGCGTCCGATGACCAGAAGGTCCGCGCCTCGTCTAATGGCGTCCGCCGGTGTGGCCGTCCGTTGCTGGTCGTCATCATCCCGGTACCAGATCGGTCGGATCCCGGGGCAGATTTTTTTAATGTCGAGAGCTTGGATCGATTCCAAGTCCGTCGCCGAACAGACGAGATAGGCATACCGCGACACAGCCTCGGCTGCCATCTGCGCCACCATCTGCTGCGGGATCTCACCCCGATAGTACCTACTGAAATCCTCCCGGCCCATCGATGTCAGGATGGTGACGCCGGCGATGTGATCCTTTGGCAGCCCTTGGGCGACCGGGTCGTAGCCGGAAGTGCAGTGAACCGTCGTGATATCGGTGCCGGCCGTCAAGTGAAGCTTCAACGATTCCGTCATGGCGCTGGGAATGTCGTAGAGCTTGAAGTCGAGCATAACCCGTCCGTAACGCTTGATGTCGGGTATAACCGTCAGGCCGCGGTCGAGCACACTGCGGCGTATTTTGTATCCCCACACCAGACCTTCGGTTTGGCGCATGATGTCTCGGGCCTGGTCCCACTGAACGTGGTCGAGCGGAAGTATAATACGGCTGTCCATCACCCTCTCCTTGCCTGTTGAGGTCAACCTTTCAAAAATCGGCGTCCATCGGCGGTCCTGTTGTCCACACGGACGCCAATCAAAGTGCGACTCGATGGCCTGAAGATGCGCCGTAGCAACACCTTGATCGGCGCGATCTTTCGGAGGCAAACGATTGGTACGAAGGAACTCGTTGCCCGTAAAATAACCGGAACGTCTCTCCGCCTCCAACATCGGCATCCCGGCGCAGGTGATACAATAGACGAAAATAGCGTACACATAAAGCCCTTTTGAGATCGACTCCTTTTGAGTTAGAAATCTATTGATTTAAAGTACTTTTGAATGGTATAAAGTAATGCTTTATCATCGTTAAGATGCACGCCCACCACTTATCAGGACTGAATTCGCATGAATTTCACAATGCCAAAACAGACGATACCGTCGGGCGGTTATTGGCTGGGGCGCTCCCAGCCGATTTTGTTGCAGGCCTTTCTCGGGACCTGCGTTGGTGTCGCCGTGTTCGATGCCAAAAGTGGCATCGGCGGAATGATTCACCTGCTGCTGCCCGAGCCGGTGGGGGGCGGCATGGAACAGGCCGACACCCGCTATGCCACTACCGGAATGCCTTTCTTTCTCGCAGCGCTGAACGAAGCCGGCGCCGTCCGGGATCAACTGACGGCGGTCATTGCCGGCGGCGCGCTTGTCGGTCCCCTGAGCGCTGCCGATCTTGACCTCAACATCGGCGGTCGCACTGCCGAGCTGGTCGAGTCGATTCTGTCTGATGACGGCATTCCGATCGTTCACTCGGAAACCGGCGGGTTTTTTACCTGTTGCCTGCGGCTCGAC